>NZ_JBNKXY010000005.1:0-15018 GCF_050300555.1 Arcobacter sp. | reverse complement strand
GAGCTTCTTGGAAAAAAGCTGTTAGTAAAATCTATCCAGAATTTTATGATAATAATTTAATTGGAAAAGATTTAATTAACGGTGCTCTTAATACAAAATAAGGGGAGGAAATACGATGATAAGACTTTTAAGTAAAATCATAGGTCATATTAACCAAAAAATTGCGGCGTTTGGTATTGCAGCAGGAGTTGTTGTTGCTTTTACCAACGTTGTAGCAAGATATGTTTTTGATGCATCATTAACCTGGGCTACAGAACTAACTATTTTTCTATTTTTATGGAGTGTATTTTTTGGAGCTGCATATTGCTTTAAAAAAGATGCCCATATTGCTGTTACTATTGTTTTAGATAACATGCCATCAAGGGTTGCAAAAGGGATGCTAATCCTTTCTCATACTGTAACTTTAGTATTTTTATTGGCTGTTTCATATTATGGACTTCAATATATCACTGAAGTAGTAATACCATTAGATGAGAGATCAATTGACTTATGGGATACTCCAATGTGGATTATCTATTTAGTTATTCCAGTTTCTTTTCTTTTTGGTGCTTTTAGAGTTGCTGAAAGAATTCATGCAATCCTTTCTACAAATCACGAAAGAATCTTAAAAGAGAGTGAAGCTGAACAAGTTTTAGCAGGTATGGGGATGGGAGCTAAAGAGCACAAAGACAATGAAAATGTAAAAAATCTAAATGAGATAGTTAAAGAAGTTGAAAAGAAAACAGGAGGATTACTATGAGTATAGCTGTATTATTTGGATTATTCTTCTTTTTAGTAATAATTGGAGCACCAATTGCAATTTGTTTAGGAGCTGCAACATTTACAACGATGATGTTATTTACTCCTATTTCTCCAATTGAAGTATCAGCAATGATATTTGAAAAAGTAGAACACTATTCATTGATGGCAATTCCTATGTTTATCTTAGCTGGTAATTTACTAAGTAAAGGTAGTGCTGCACAAAGAATTATTGAATTTGCTAAATCTTGTGTGGGTCACTTACCAGGTGGATTACCAATTTCTGCAATTTTTGCATCTATTATTTTTGCAGCAGTTTCTGGTAGTTCTCCTGCAACTGTTGTTGCTATTGGTTCTATCATGTTTGGTGCAATTATGCAAGCTGGTTACCCTAAAAAATATGCTGTTGGTACAATTGCTACTGCAGGAAGTTTAGGTATTTTAATTCCTCCTTCAATTGTATTAATCGTATATGGTGTTACAGCTGAAGTTTCTATTGGAAGATTATTTATGGCAGGTGTTGTTCCAGGTATTATGTTAGGTATTATGATGATGGTTGTAACATATATTGGAGCTGTTAGATTAGGATTTGAAAAAACTGAACCACAACCTTTAAAAATAAGACTTGCAAAAATGAAAGATGCTTCATGGGGACTTATGACAATTGTTATTGTTATTGGTGGTATTTATGGTGGTATCTTTACTCCAACTGAAGCTGCTGCTGTTGCTGCTATTTGGGCATTTTTTATCTCTGTATTTATTTATAAAGATATCAAAATATCAGAGTTTTATACAACTGCTTTAGAATCAGCAAAAACAACTGCAATGATTATGTTTATTATTGCAAATGCTATGTTATTTGCTCACTTCTTAACCATTGAAAATATTCCACAAGGAATTACTGAATTTTTAATTCAAGCAAATGTTGATAAATATATGTTCTTACTTATGGTTAATATTCTTTTAATTATAGCTGGTTCATTTATGGAGCCAAGTGCAATTATTATGATTATGGTACCTTTATTACTTCCTGTTGCTGTTGCACTTGGAATTGACCCTATTCACTTTGGTATTGTAATTACTATCAATATGGAACTTGGAATGGTATCACCTCCAGTTGGACTTAACTTATTTGTAACTTCTGGACTTACTGGAATGTCAATAAAAGATGTTATCGTAGCAACACTACCTTGGACATTGACAATCTTAGTGGGACTTTTATTAGTTACATATATACCTCAAATAGCCCTATTCTTGCCAGATTT
The DNA here is from genome assembly GCF_050300555.1 of Arcobacter sp. Classification (NCBI taxonomy): domain Bacteria; kingdom Pseudomonadati; phylum Campylobacterota; class Epsilonproteobacteria; order Campylobacterales; family Arcobacteraceae; genus Arcobacter; species Arcobacter sp. The sequence goes on along the minus strand of NZ_JBNKXY010000005.1, from coordinate 13,015 downwards.
AATGTTTGCAGGATAATTAAACTATTTAAAACAAAAAAGGGTGATAAGATTTTCTTATCACCCTTTTTTTATATCTTTATTTAGGAACAGTAATCACAAATTTTGCACCATCTTTTGTGTTACGAACTCTTAATTTACCTTTCATATTTTTATCAATAATTATTTTTGACATATACAATCCAATACCTGTCCCATCACTATCACCTTTTGTTGTAAAGTATGGCTCAAATATCTTACTTTTGGGGTTAACTTTTACACCATCACCATTATCTTCTATGTACAAAATAACAAAACCATCTTGCTCTTCTCCATAGATTTTAATAAGTGGATTTTTAATATTATTTTGAATTAAAACATCTTTTGCATTGGAAATGATATTAAGTAATACTTGCTCATACTCATTGATAAAAGTATTTAACTTAATATTATCATTCACATCAATTTCTACTTTAATATTATTGTATTCTAAGGCTGAAGAAACAATAGTCATAACTGAATTTATTGCATCTTTTATGTAAAACTCTTCTTTGTCTTTTTTAGGCATAAAGAAGTTTCTAAAATCATCAATCGTATGGGACATATAATCTAAAACCAATTCAGCCTCTTTGGATTTTTGCTCCATCGTTTGTTTGTCTAATTTATCCATGTTATGTTTAAATTTAATATTCATTAAAATTGAAGATAATTCAGATAGTGGCTGTCGCCATTGATGGGCAATATTAGATATCATCTCACCCAAAGCAATAAGTCTTGATTTTTGAACTAACAATTGTTCTTGTTCTCTATTTTTTTCTAACTCTTCAGAAACCCTTTTTTCCAAGGTTTCATTTAATTCAATCAAGGCATTTGATTTTGCTTTTACTTTCTCTCTATACTCTTTAAAAAAGTCATCAATTCTTTCACTTAGTAAGATTGATAAAACTATTCCAATGGATAAAAAAAGTATAAATAAAAATACTGTTTGTATTATTTGTGTTTTAACTCTTCTTTTTAAATCCTCTTTTTTCTTTGCAATATCTTTTTCAATATCATCTGTATAAATTCCAACAGCAATAACCCAATTCCAGTTTGGGTATAGTTTAAAATATGCAATTTTTTGATTCACTTGAGAAGATGAAAACTTTTTATATACATATTGAGTAAAGGATTCTCCTTTTGTTCTAATATCACTTAAAAACTCTTCCCTAAACTTTTTCCCATTTGCATCTTCATAATTTGATGAAATTACACTTCCTACTATATCCAACCTATTTGGATTGACCAATAACTTTGCAAAATTATCACCTCCATTCATATTCAAAATTTCATATACAAAGATATAGTTACTTCTATCCTTTTCAAAAGAGATATTGTTTAAGATTCTTATGGTTTCTTCTTTTAATTCTTGCTCGGTACTACCACTTTTTGTGGCATTATAATTTATAATATCAATTACTACATCTATCTCTTTTTTTAAAAGTGCTTTTTGATGTGTATAGTAATCATTCACAAATTTTTCTAACTCTGTATCAAAATCAATATAAGTATTTTTTACATAAAAATATGATATAAGAGTTATCATAGTTGTCATAATTACTATGAAAGTATATATGATTATTTTGGATATATTTTTTTCGGTTACAAGGCTCAAATCAACTCCATTTTTATAATTATATATTTTAACATATCTTTTATTACAAGGTTACCAATGGATTATAACTTAGTAAATCAGCTAAGAAGTTTTACCTTACTTTATGCAGAAGATGAAGAAGGAATTCAAAAAAATATTTTTGAAATTCTTGATTGTATGTTTAAAGACATATATTTAGCAAAAGATGGTGAAGAAGCTTACAAGTTATATCTAGAAAAAAAACCTGACTTAATAATCACAGATATTAAAATGCCCAAAATGACTGGACTTGAATTAGTCAAAAAGATAAGAGAAACTAATCCAAAAATTAGAGTTATAATTACCTCTGCACACACTGATTTAGATTATTTATTAGATGCTACAGAGCTTCATTTAGTAAAATATATTGTAAAACCAATTACCGAAGAGAAATTAACAATAGCTTTAAAAGCTTTTATAAATAGTTTTGAAAATACAACTGTATTTAACTTACAACCTTCATGGATTTTTGATGAAAGTAAAGCCTTGGTAAAAGGTCCCAAAGAGGAATTTATTCTGACAAAAAAAGAGAATATGTTTTTAAAAATGCTTCTTGTAAAAGGACGAATAATTACCTATAATGAAATTGAAAATATTCTTTGGGAAGAGACATCAATAATGACTCAAAATGCCCTAAGACTGTTTATAAAAAACTTACGAAAAAAACTTCCAAAAGATATACTAAAAAATATTCAAGGGACTGGATATAGATTAAACCTCTAATCTATTTTGACTTATTTTTTTCAACTCCAAAAAATATCCATTTGATAAATATACCACATAAAATACTGTAGAAAAAAGTGTTATAAAAGGTATCATAGATATGAAATATAACAATAAAGTTCTAAATCTAAATAGATTTTTTTGACTTCTATATATCTCTTTATATTCTGAAGAACTTAACATTGTAGAAGTAACATCAAAATTTAAAAGCTTATGAAAAAAGTAATATATGGGTAAATTAAAAGCAATAATATTTACTAATGGTATAAAATAAAATGGAATAAAAAGTACAAATAAAAATATCATCACAAATAAACTTTTTAAAGCTACTAAAATAGGAGACATTAAAGAACCATGACCTTTTAACTTAAGTTCAGGATAATGTTTTTTTCTCAAAGTCTCTATAATCATAGGAGTTAAAAATCCAATAATAATTAAAGTAGTAAAAATAGAAAAAAAGAGTATAAAAAATGTACCAACAGTAAAAAGTAGAAATCCTGCTAACCAAGCCGTAATAGAATAATGTAAAAGAAAAGTTAAAATATTTACTGCCCAAGCATAATAAAATGGAGCATTGGGATCAAGGGTAAACTCTTCTCCATTTTGTACTTGAATTATCACTTGGTCAAGGGAAGAAAGACTATAATCAGCAACTCCCATAAATATTATTATCATAATTCCTAAAGTAACTAAAAAAGGAATAATCGCAATTTTTAATATACTAGGTGTAAAAAAATCCCCTAAACTTCTTTTTATTAATTCTATTTCTCTCAAATTTAACCCTTATTTATCAAATCTTGTTCTGTATGTGCATTTTTGGCAAAGTTCTTCAGTAACAATACCTTTTTTAAAACCTTCTTTTATATCACTAACTCTTTTTGACTTTAAAATATTTTCCAAACTATCATCAATAGCATTACCTAAATTTATACAAGCATCTTTATCTAAACAACATGGAATAACATCCCCATTTGCAAGTATTCCAAAATGAGAATCTAAGCCATAACAAAATCCTTTCTCTGATACAAACTCATTTTCTAAACTTGGCCACTCAAAATAATCATCAAAGTTAAAAAATACTTTTCTAGCCACTCTTATATTTTTGGGTCTTGCAACATAAAATTGCTCTATATCTAAACTCATACCAAAATATTCAAATGCTTTTCTAAAAACTTCTCTATTAAACTCTTTTGCACTTTTTTTATCATCAAAGTTCCAAATTCTAAGGTTAATAAAAAAATCAACTTCTTTTTCAACTGCATATTTACAAAAATCAAAAATTGGTGTTAAATATTCATCCAAACTTTTTTTGTGAGAGTTTCCATTATATGAGTTAATTGAAAAATTTATTTGTCTTATTGCCTCATTATTTAAAGCTTCAAATTGTTCTTCTTTTAAGTTATATCCTGTACTTGTAAGATTTACCTTAAGTCCATACTTTTTACTTATATTTAAATACTCATTTAAGTTTGATAAAACTAATGGGTCACCTACTACATGGTAAGCAAGTTCCCTTGTTATATGTGACAATTCACTATTTATTTTTTCAAAACTATCTAAATCCATTGTCGTATTTGGTAAATTTTTGGGAGGACAAAAAGAACACTTTAAATTGCAAATATTAGTTATTTCGATGTGGACTTTTTTAAACTTTTTTATGATTTGCCTTTAAAATATTTATTAGTAAGATTAATACAATTGAGATATTATACACTATTTGATATAATCACTCTTTTAAATACAAAACTAAAAGGAATAGTTATCAAAACTTTCAATACAATAAAACTTTGTTCAGAGATTCAAAAAGCACTTGAAGAAGAAGGTTACGAAAAACCAACAGAAGTTCAAGAGAAAGCAATACCTGTTTTACTTAAAAACAATGATGTTATTGCTACTGCACAAAGTGGTACAGGGAAAACTGCCGCATTTGTACTTCCTATTTTACAAAAACTTTTTGAGACAAAAGATAGTGACCCTACAAAAAAAAGAGTTCTTAGAAGTTTAATTTTAGTTCCAACAAGAGAATTAGCAAAACAAATAGAAAAAAGTATCTCATACTATGGAAGATATTTAGATATTAAACAAACGATTGTAGTAGGTGGATTAAGTCACAAAGAACAAATCAGAAAAATAAATGCTGGAGTTGATGTACTTGTAGCAACTCCTGGAAGATTGATTGATCATATAAATACAAAATCAGTAGATTTATCAAGTATAAATAACCTAGTACTTGATGAAGCTGATACTATGCTTGATATGGGATTTTTAAAAGATATTGAACTTATATTTTCCCAATGTGCAAAAACAAGACAAATCGGAATGTTTTCTGCAACAATCAACCAAAATATAAAAAAATTAGCAAAAGAGTTTTTACATAAACCTGTAGTAATAGAAGTATCACCTCAACGTTCAGCTGTAGAAATAATAGACCAACAAATTTATTTAATAGATGAAGATAAAAAAATAGAGTTTTTATCATACCTAATTGGTTCTCAAAATTGGGAGCAAGTATTAGTTTTCGTAAATACAAAAGCAAAAGCTGATGAAATAACTGAACAGTTTAATTTAGACGGATTAAAAACAGCTTGTATTCATGGTGATATAAAGCAACCAGTTCGTGCAAGAGCATTAGCTGGATTTAAAGATAAATCTTTAAGAGTCTTAGTTGCAACGGATATTGCAGCACGTGGTATTGACATAGAGTTACTTCCACATGTTGTAAACTTTGAACTTCCAGAAACAACAGTTGATTATACTCATAGAATAGGAAGAACAGGACGAGCAGGAAACGCTGGTGTTGCTACAACGCTATTATGTGTAAAAGAGTATAAACAAATGGCGGAGATAGAAAAAGAACTAATCATAAATGTACCAAGACTTACACATGATGATTATGAACCAACAGAAAAACAACCAAGAGTTGCAAAATTTAAAACAAAATCTCTTAGTCAAAAAAAAGGTTTAAAAGAAAAATACAAAAAACCTACAGATAAAAATCAACTACCTAAAAAAGTGACTAAAAAGAAAAAAACAACAAAAAGAGATGCAAATAGAAGTTTTGGGAGATAAGATATGATGGAAATGATTTTAAATGAAAATGATTTAGTTGTAGGTGCTAGTTTTGAAAATGGAACAATTCAAGACTATGTTGATGAAGCAAATACTTATGGTCTAATTAGAATTGATGATACTACAGTAAATTGGTTTTTATATAACAAAGATGATTCAACTGAAGATATGCAAGAACTTTATGAAAAGGTAACTAAAAGTGAAAATCATTTTATTAAAAATGATTTTGGAGAAGAAGTTGTTCTTTTTGATAAAAAAGGAACTGTTCCCTTTGAAGATTTTATTGTAAAAATAGATGAGTATTTAGATGTTGAGCTAGTTAATGCTTTATAGCATTAACCTAGTTTGATTTTCATTCTTTTTAATATTTCGTAAGTCTTACTAACATCATAAGTAGCACTGTGATGTTTATCTTCATCAAATTCAATCCCATAATAAAAACAAACTTCATCTAAAGTTGGATTTTTAATCTGTCCATTTTTATTTAATGCTTTAACAAATGCTTTATTCTCTTTCATTGTACAAATGTGATTTTCAAACTTAACAATATCTCTTAAATGACGAAGTTCAAAACTTATGTTATGGGCAACTAAAGTTTTTGCACCAGAACAAAACTTTACAAAATCTTCATCTTCTTTAAAATATGAAGCATAGTTTGAATTTTGTCTTACTTTTAAAATAGCTTCAGGGGATAATTTATGAACTTCATAGGAGTAAGGATTTACAGGATAACGGGAAAGATAATACCTATGAAACTTCTCTTTTACAACAAATTCACCATTAATAAGCTCCAACTTAACAGCTGCTGCTTCTATAACATCATGTTCATTTTGAGAATTTGTTTCAAAGTCTAGAATTATCATTACTCTTCTTCAAAAGCACTTGGTTTTGAGAAATAATAACCTTGACAATACTCTATTCCAAGCACTTCTACTTTTTCAAATATTTCTTTACTACATACATACTCTGCTATTATTTTAATATTAGCTTCCTTTGCAAAAGCAACAATACTTTTTACTAAAAGATAAGAGACATCATCTACTAATATCTTCTTTATAATACTTCCATCAATTTTAATACAATCTGTTTTTATCTCTGTTAGATATATAAAGTTTGAATATCCACTTCCAAAATCATCAATAAAAATTTTATATCCTAAATTCTTAAGCATAAGAAGATTCTCTTTTGCATCATTTAAAATCATTATATCTTCATTTTCAATTACTTCAAGTCCCAATCTATTTGCTATATTTTCTTTTGTTGCATAACTTTTTAAAATATTTAAAATAGAATCATTTGTAATATCTTGAGGGTTTAAATTGACATTAATTTTTATTTTATCATCTACTAATAATCTTTTAAAACAAATATCCAAAACACATTTTGTAATATTTCTTAAAATAAATGTTCCTTTTATAACTGGCAATATTTTATCAGGAGTAATTATTAGCCCATCCTTTGTCACTATTCTTAAAAGTGCTTCATAATGTGATATTTCTAGTGTTTTACTATCAACAATTTCCTGATAATAACAAATAATTCTATTATCATCCATAGCCTCTTTTATTTCATTGATTGAAAGACATTTATTATTAATATCTTCATTTTCATCATAAATTTCAATAGTATTTCTACCTTTATTTTTTGCATTGTATAAGGCAATATCTGCCAATTTAAAAGCATCTGAAAAGTTTTTTGATTTGTAAGGCACTATATTTATACCTATTGATACTGTCACATCAATATAATCTTTTTTATTGATATAAAACTTCTTTTCTTGAATATTAGTAAAAACTCTTTCAATAACATTCAATGCAGCTAAAGGTTCATCCCTAGAAATTTTGACAAGAAGAACAAACTCTTCGCCCCCATATCTAATGATAATATCATTGCTATTTCTAATACTCAAAGAGATAGTATTTGCAATCTCTTTTAATATATTATCTCCTATATCATGCCCATAGGTATCATTTATTTTTTTAAAATAATCAATATCTAAAGTTGCTAAAATATAATCATTTAAATTAATAAAATCTTCTAATTCCTTTAAATAGTTTCTATTGTACACTTTAGTTAAATTATCAACATAGGCTGTTTTCTTCACGGCAAGATATTTTATTGTTTGAATAATAAGAATAATTAAGAAAATCAAAGTAATAACTATTATTCCAAGTATTGCATTTTTCATTAAGCCTATAATATTATTAATATCTGCAACTTTTTTTATAGAAAAATCAATTGCCAAAATAAGTTTTACTTCATTTTTATAAAAAATAGGAATTAAGTATGTAACTGATAACTCATGCAAAACATCATGTTCTATAACTTGAATCTCTTTTTTCTCATAAATATCAAACCACTTTTTATTATCAACATCAAACTTTTGATTAACAATTGCTTTTTCATTAGGAGAAGAAGCATCTGCTAAAAATCTAAAGACTCCCTTATAATCCCTATAAAGTAAATAGGCATATTTTATATTTTTTGTAGGTAATATTTCTAGACTGTTTTCAATCTTTTTTTGTAGTGATTTATCTTGTTTTATATCTTCAGGGTAGTTATGACTAAATTTTAAAAGATTTTCTATTAACTTTGCACTATTTTTAGTTATTGATATAACATCATAAGTTGAAATATCAAGCATCTTTTTTTCTATTTTTTCTTCTAATCTTATTGTTCCAAGTAACAACAAAATCAAAATAGACGAGACAATGATTGTCACAAATATTATTTGTATAGGGTTTTTAATAAAAAACTTATTTGTCATCAAAATCCTCTATAAATTGTTCAAAATCTTTTGGTAAATTAATATGTTTTTTATTGAGTCTTGCTTTTATAAAAACAATATTTGGCCTACTTTTATTCCAGAAAAATGCTCCAAAAAACTTCTTATCTGATAAAAGTTTTTTATAATTATTTGTAAAAAAGAGTTTATTTGATATAGAACATAGTTTTTCATTATCAGCAGATTTTTTAACAAATATAAAATTTGAGTCTTCACATTTTTCAGTCAATGTAAAATATTTAGAATATACTTTTTTCTCTATTAAAGAAATATTTGGAATAAATAATTTTATCTCATCTTTTATAGAATTTTTAGCGATATTAGATATGATTTTTGCTTCAAGATTTATCTCTTTATCATATTCATTCACTAAAAATGTATATTGATGAGATGATATTCCAAATGAAATAATGGTAATTAGGAGTATAAATATTTTCATTAGAATACCCACTTAAGTGTCATATTAACACTTCTTCCATAATCTTTTGTTGCAAAAACTTCTTTTGTAATTTCATTTGTATTAAGTGATTTTGTAGATTTATCAAGAAGATTTTCACCCTTTAAACTTAAACTCATATTTTTGGATATATTATATGTTGCTCCCAAACTAAAATCAAAGGCACTACTTACATGAACATTAGTATAATCAAAAGCACTTTTATAATTTAAAGAAGTAAAATACTCAAAGTTATTAGTGCGACCCATATATTTTATAAATCCACCTCTTTGTGAATTATTTGCAGTTTCACTCAAACTTGTTAAATAATAATTTAACTTTAACTCATGTTCATCTGAAAAAATATACTCATAATCAAAAATCCATCCATCAGTTTTTATAGTATGGTCAACATTTACAAAACCAACCGAAGCATAATAGATAAAATCTTCTATATCTACATGGTCATAGGTTATTCCAAATTTTGAATTTTCTGTAGTAAATACTCCTTCAACTGTAAAAATTCTATACTTTTGATCTTTTAAATTTTTATTCATTGGAAAGGCAAAATCTATATTTGAAAATAGTTGAGGAATAGTTGTTTCAGTATAAAAACTCTTTAATCCAAAGTTTTCAAATGGAGTATAAATTCCGCCTATTCTATACAAGTTTGTTGAAGAATCTTTTAAAAAACCTCTTCTTTTATACTTATCATATTTTGCATTGGCAATAAATATTAAATCATCTTTTATTTTATAATCATCTTGAAATAAAACCGAACGAACACTCTCTTTATCAAAATCATTAAACTGTCCCACATCAACAGTAGTATTTGAATTTACTATTGTTCTACTTTTTACTTTATAACTTTTATTTTGTAAACTTAAGCCAGCTAAAAAGTTATTATCTTTATATTGAAATGTTTTTGAAATATAAGCATTGGTTTTTGTAAATTCTAACTTTTCATTAGCTTGTGTTATATTTTGATAAGCAGAAAATAAAAAAGGAACTAAAAATATTTTTTCATCATTAGTCTCACTATATTCTCTTAATTGTTTTCCAATTGAAAAATTTGCTTTAATTGAGTTATCATCAAGAAAATATTTTGTAATATCCACATAATAATCTTTTGAAAAAATTTCACCACTATTTGGTACTATATCCTTTGATTGTCCCATATAGTTATCTTTTGTTACATCTGAATATCCAAAATTGATAATTGTAGTATCATTTTGAACATCAAGGTACAAATATTTTCTAGATGAATTATTTGAAAGTTTTTTACCTTTGTATGTATCATCATCTTTTATTTTTGTGTTATTTAAATAAATTAAATAAGACCAATCATTTCCAAGAGTTGAAGCATATGTCAATCCATTAGAATTTGAAGCATTATTTGATATGTTAGTTGTTAATTTTGCACCATTTTCTTTTTGAGGAGATTTTGTATAAAGTCGAATAAAATAAATACCACTATCATTAGCAAGTGCAAATGAACTTTCACCATAATATATCTCAATATGATCTATAAAATCTAAAGGTAAATCGCCCCACGAAAGAAATGGTGATTTAGAATATGCAGAACTTACTTCATGGTCATCAATAAAAAATCTAAAAAAACCACTTGTTACTGTTTTACTTCCTGCAAGGGATGGGTTCCCTACTCCAAAACGATTTTTATTTAGATTAAAAAGTGGAAGTTCTTTTAAAATATCACTTAACTTATTGTATTGCATAAGTTGTATCTCTTTTTGAGAGTAAATACGAATATGCCCCATTTTTTCATCAACTGTAGTTAATGACTTCTTTGTGGTTTCTTCATACTCATCAAGTAATGATTCTAAAGATTGAGAAAATAGTGTTGAAAAAAATAAAAAAAGTAATATAAATAACTTCATTTTCACCTAGCACTTAATTTAAAATAATACTTAAAAAAGTGTTATTTTAGCCAATACTTGATTAAATTGTCTTTCTAGTTACAATATGCTTACAATTAGAAGTTATAGTTGCACATAATGCAACTACAAAAAACTAATCTTAAAATAAATTTACTCTTAAAATTTAATCCTATACTATTAGTTACTTTAGAAAAAGGAGATGAGATGTCAAAAAAAATACTTATTATCGCTGGAGATTTTGTTGAAGATTATGAAATGATGGTTCCATTTCAAGCTCTTTTGATGTTAGGTCATAGTGTTGATGCTGTTTGTCCTGATAAAAAAGCAGGTGAACAAATCAAAACTGCAATCCATGATTTTGAAGGTGATCAAACCTATACGGAAAAACCAGGTCACAATTTTACATTAAATGCTACTTTTGATGAAATAGATGAAAATAGCTATGATGCTCTTTTAATCCCAGGAGGTCGTGCACCTGAATATATTAGATTAAATCCTAGAGTTTTAGAGATAGTTCAAAATTTCAATGCTAAAAACAAACCTATAGCTTCTGTTTGCCATGGAATTCAAGTATTAGTAGCTGCTGGAATTGTTAAAGACAGAACTTGTTCTTGTTATCCAGCTTGTTCACCTGACCTAGCTATAAATGGTGCAAAATGGGCAGATATAGGTTTTGAAGATGCCTATGTTGATGGTAACTTAGTAACAGCTGCTGCATGGCCTGCTCATCCTAAATGGCTTGCCAAATTCAACGAACTTCTAGTTTAATAAACTTTAAAACAGAACTACAAAAGTAGTTCTGTTATTTGATATAATAAATCAAAAAGAGTTTTTATGTCAACTATCAAATCCTTTACAAAAGGTTTACAAGTTTACAAAGCAATTGTAAGTCATGATAAACCAATCTTAGCAAAACAATTATGTGAAAAGTTAAACATAGAAAAAAGTACAATGTCAAGACTTCTAAAAACTCTTCATGAAGAGGGTTTTATAACCTACTTAGAAAAATCAAATGAAATAATAGCAACAGAAATAAACAATGCAACAAATAGAAAAACAAGAATAGAACTTATGGTAAAAAAAACAAAAGCCATACTTGAAGAGATCTACGATATCACAAATGAGTGCTCATACTTAGGTATATTTGATAACTACAAGGTTTTATATCTAAATCAATTCGATAATTCAGATAGAAAAATAAAAACAAGAAACAAAATCGGCTCACAAGCTCCCCTGCACACCAACGCTCTAGGAAAATCCATCCTAGCTTTTGGAAACTACGATTTAGAAAAAATCAAATTAAACTCATATACCCACAACACCATCACAAATTTAAAAAGCTTGGAAAATAGTTTAAAAGAAGTAAGAGAAAAAGGTTACTCTATAGATGATAAAGAGTATCAAGATGGTATGAGATGTGTTGCTGTTCCACTATTCAACCACCAAAATATACTTATAGGTGCAGTTGGAATATCTGGCACAAAAGATAGACTCACTTTAGAAAAATCCCATGAATTTGGTGGGAAACTTTTGGATATTGTTAATAAATATTCTATTGTTTTGTAATTTTTCTATTTTGATAATACAATAAATAATTATATAATTATTTTATAATGAATAAAAGGAATAACTATGGGATGGAAAGGAAATTTAAGAAAACTAAATTCTACACTAAATAAAATAGATAGAGAATCGAAACGTAAATATAGAGAACTAGAAAAACGTCAAAAAGAAAGACAAAAAATGGAAGAATTAGAACAAGCTAAATATGACGTTGAAGTATATGAGAATTATATTGAACAAATTCAATCATTACATAAAGAAGGTTCAGAAAAAATTGATTGGATAGCATTGAAAAATGAACAAGCTCCTATAGAACCTCTATTAGAATATACAAAAAAACAAGAAGCAGAATTTATTTATAATAATTTTAAACCTAATTTTTTTCACAAAATATTTAAAAGAGTAGAAAAAAAGAAACAATCCTTGTTAAAAAAAGTTGAAGAAGCAAAAAATATTGATGAACAGAATTATGAGCAAAATAAAATAAACTTTAAAAAAGAATTTAATGAATGGAAGGAACAAGTAGAATTAGCAACTAAAATATTAAATAATCAAGAAGAAGCTTTTTTAGATGTAATAAAACAACTTAATCCATTTGATGAAATTAACAACTTAGGAACAAAATTAGAATTTAAATTAAATAATAATCATTTATACATTGATTTAAATGTTCACAGTCAAAATATTATTCCAACTGAATCTAGAAGTTTATTAAAAAGTGGAAAGTTATCTTTAAAAAATATACCAAAAAGTTTATACAATGAAATTTATCAAGATTATGTATGTAGTGCTATATTAAGAGTTGCTAGAGAGATATTTGGAATGACCCCAAGGCTGTAGACACTTTTTTATTCAGTTAACACCTTAGGTTGAGTAACAAATTCATTATATCT
>NZ_JBNKXY010000004.1:0-178755 GCF_050300555.1 Arcobacter sp. | reverse complement strand
GATGGACCAGCTGTATTTAATAAACCAGATTTAGATATTTGGCCAGATATTGAATTACCAATGGATACTATTAAAAAAGTAAATATAGAAGATTTAACAAAAGAGAATTTATCTCAATTTAAATCAGGGGATACTTTATTATTATCAGGAAAAATTTTAACAGCAAGGGATGCAGCTCATAAAAAAATAGTTGAATATAAAAATGCTGGTAAACCACTTCCAAATGGAGTTGAATTAAAAGATAGATTTATTTATTACGTTGGACCAGTTGATCCAGTACGTGATGAAGCAGTAGGACCTGCGGGACCAACAACTTCAACAAGAATGGATAAGTTTACAAAAGATATGATGGAAATAGGAATCATGGGAATGATTGGTAAGGCAGAGAGAAAGCAACCAACTATTGATTTAATCAAAGAGTATAAATCAATATACTTAATTGCTACTGGTGGAGCTGCATACTTAATTTCACAATCAATCAAATCAGCAAAAGTTTTAGCTTTTGAGGAACTTGGTATGGAAGCTATTTATGAGTTTGAGGTAAAAGACATGCCTGTTACTGTTGCTGTTGACACCGAGGGTACTTCTATTCATACTACGGGGCCTGCTATGTGGAGAACTATTTAATTATTTTATTAAATTGGGATAAAAGATAACATCTTTTATCCCCTCTAACATATACTTATTATTTTTTAAATCTTTTTTTTCATCTTATTTTGAATATAATAAAATAAAATAATGAGAAACGATACATTATGAAATTGTCAAGTTTAATATTAAAAGCTATTTTTCTAACAGCACTAATATCTACTTTTTTAGCATTTATAATAAATACTTTTTTTGAATATAAAAAATTTCAAGAAGAAAAACAAGCTATTAAAAAAGAATTTATTGCGCAAAAAAAACTTGAACTAAAAACTGAAGTAAATAAAGCATTTAACTATATCTTATACAATGGAAATATCCTAGAAAGTAAAGTAAAAGATAAATTAAGAAGAAGAGTTAAAGATGCTTATAGTATTGCATACAAAATTTATAATGCTAATAAAAATATAAAATCAGAAAATGAAATTAAATATCTAATTGTAACTGCTCTACAAAATATTAGTTATGAAAATGATGACTACTTTTTTATAAATAGTAATAAAGGTAGAGGAATACTTTTTGATAAAAAATCTTTTTTAAATACATATAATGACGTATGGAATTTAAAAGACATTAAAGGCAATTATTTAATTAGAAAACAAAGTGATATTGCGTTAATCCAAAAAGAAGGTTTTGTTAATAACTATTTTAAAAAACCAAATGAAAACAAAGAGTATCCAAAACTATCATTTATAAAACTTTTTGAACCATATGATTGGCATATAGGAATGGGAGCCTATATTGATGAAATTACAACTGAAGCACAAGATGATGTTTTGGAATATATTTCAACACTAAGATTTGGTAAAGATGGTTATATTTTTATTAATTCAGTAGATAAAAAAGCTTTAGTTTTTGATGGTGAAAAATTATCTCCACCAAAAACCTACCCAAACAATGAAATTTTTGAAAAAGAATTAAAGGCAATAAGTAATCCCGAAGGTGGATTTTTCTTTTATAAATTTAAAAAACTAAATACAATAGAAGAATATCCAAAATTAGCCTTTGTAAAAAGATATGATAATTGGAATTGGATTATTGGAGCTGGTGCATATATTGATGAGATTGATATTGAGTTATTAAAAAAAGAGAAACAACTTACAAATGAAATTATTTCTCAAACAATTACTATTTTAATCATATTTATTATTATTTTATTTATAATATTTTTTATATCTAAAAAAATAACTTCTTATATTGAATCAAATATTTTAAATCTTGTACAACTATTTAAAACCTCTTCATTGAATCAAGAAGAGATAAATATTGATAAATTTACTTTTAAAGAGTTTAGAACCATAGCAAAAAATTTAAATAAAACTCTAAGACTTAGAAACAAAGCAGAAAAAAAAGTAAATGACCTAATGGATATAATTAACAAAAATGTAAATATATCAACCACAAATACAAAAGGAATAATTTTAGATGTAAATGACTCTTTTTGTAAATTGTCAGGATATTCAAAAAATGAATTAATTGGAAAATCACACAATATTGTACGCCATCCAGATACACCAAAAGAAGTTTATAAATCTATGTGGGATGATTTGTTAAATGGTATAAAATGGGAGGGTGAATTAAAAAATCTAAAGAAAAATGGTGAAGTTTATTGGGTACATATTGCTATTCATCCAAACTATCAAAAAGGTAAATTAGTAGGATATACAGCTATTAGACAAGATATAACTGATAAAAAAAGAGTTGAATATCTATCTATTACTGATGAATTAACACAAACATATAACAGAAGATATTTTAATACTAAGATTGAAGAAGAGATTAATAGAGCAAAAAGAAATAATTATTATCTTGGTTTTATAATGCTTGATATTGACCACTTTAAACTCTATAATGACACCTATGGACACCATGCTGGAGATTTAGCTTTACAAAAAGTTGCTACAATATTAAAAAAACATACAAGTAGAGCTAGTGATTTTGCATTTAGATTAGGTGGTGAAGAGTTTGGAATTCTTTTCTCATATAAAAATGAAAACGAATCTTTGGAATATGCTAATTTGATTAAAAATGAAATTTTTGAACTAAAAATAGAACATACCACAAGTACCGTAGTTCCTCATATAACTGCATCTTTAGGATTAGTTGTAAAAAAAGGGCAAGATATAAAAAATGTCCAAACAATTTATAAATTGGCTGATGAAGCATTATACAATGCAAAAGCAAGTGGAAGAAATAAAGTATTTGTAAGTAATTAGCTTATTTGAAATAGTAGATTTAATTAAATCTACTATTTTCTTAAATATTTTAAAGTAGTAGCAATAATATCATCATCATCTTTACTTGGTGATTTTATTGTCTCTTTTGTATCATCATTTTTTGTAAAAGTTACATTCATCTCATAACTTGATACTGTTTTTATCTCTTTTTGTAAAGCTAATATTTTTATCATAATTAGTTCTAAGAACTGTTTTGTAGGAGTATCAGGCTTTCCAAATCTATCTTCCATCTCTTCTTCTATTTCATAAATAGCCTCTTTTGATTTTGCCTTTCCAAGTCGTCTATAAAGCTCTAACCTTACTCTATCTTCTACAATATAATCACTTGAAATAAAAGCAGAAATAGCAAGTTTTATATCTACTATTTGACTCTCTTCTTTTGATTCTCCGCTAAGTGTTGCTAAGGTATCTTCAAGCATCTTAAGATATAAACCATAACCTATTTGTTTGATATGTCCACTTTGAGCTTCACCTATGATATTTCCACCACCTCTTATTTCTAAATCTTGATGTGCTAAGGCTGTTCCACTTCCTAAATATGAGTTTGACTCCAACGCAAGTAATCTTTTTATGGCATCGCTTGTAATTTTTTTCTTATCTTCAACTATAAAATAACAAAAACCTTCTTTATGTCCTCTCCCTACTCTTCCTCTTAATTGATGTAAATCTGCTATTCCAAATCTATCTGCTCCATCTATTATCATTGAGTTTGCATTTGGTAAGTGAAGTCCTGATTCTACGATTGAAGTTGCAAGTAAAATATCAAATTTCCCATCATTGAAATCTTCGATTAATTTTTCAGCTTTTACTTGGGTGATTTTTGAGTGAATCATCTCAATTTTTATATTTGGTATTAACTCTTCTATATCTGCTTTTTTTGCTTCCATTGAAGCGATGTTATTATGTACATAAAAAAGCTGTCCACCTCTTCTTTTTTCTCTTAGAACTATCTCTTTAATAAGTTTTTCATCAAACTCTTTTACATATGAACGTACTCCTAATCTCTCTGTTGGAGGAGTTAAAAGTGAACTCATACCTTTTAGTTTTGATAAGGCTAGATTTAAAGTTCTAGGAATTGGTGTAGCACTCATAGAGAAAATATGTACATCTTCTCGAAGTGATTTTAGTTTCTCTTTTTGTTTTACTCCAAACTTATGTTCCTCATCAATCACAACCAAAGCTAAATCTTTTGTTTTAATATCAAGTAAAGAGTGTGTTCCAACTACTAAATCAATATCTCCATTTTCTAGTGCTTTTTTAACATAAGTTTTCTCTTTTGCTGTTGTTTTTCCATCAAGTTGAGCCATTCTAATCCCATACTCATCGAATCTTTTTTTAATCCCATGAAAATGTTGAGAAGCAAGTAAAGTTGTAGGACATACAAAAAGAGCTTGATGTCCATCTAAGATAACAGCCAAAAGTGCATTCATGGCAACTTCTGTTTTTCCAAATCCAACATCACCTGAAAGCAATCTATCCATTACTTTTCCACTACTTAAATCATCAAAAAGCTCTTTTATACTTCTCTTTTGGTCTTTTGTATAATCAAATCCAGCACTTAGTTGGAAATCATTTAATATTTTTTTATTACAATCTATTTTTATACCATTTACAAGTTCTCTGGCAGCTGCTAGTTTTATAATATCATTTGCTATGGCAAAAAGTCTATCTTTTACTTTGTCTTTTAGTTTGGCAAAACTTCCTTTACCTAAAGTATCAACCACAGCATAAGAACTTCCATCTGCTACATATCTATCTATTAAATCTATATTTTCAACAGGAATTAATAGCTTATCTTCATTTGCATAAGCAACTATTACAAAGTCTCTTTTTGCTCCCATTACAACAACTGGCTCAATACCTTTGTATTGTCCAATACCATGCTGTTCATGTACTACATAATCATTTACAAGTAATTCATCAAGTACAAGTTTGATTTTCTTTTTTCTTTTTTTCTTTATCTCTTTGTTAAGTGAGATAATAACCTCATCATTACTCACTAAATTTATTATAAAAGAATCAAAAATATAATTTATAGATTTGTCTGTTAAATCTAAATCATACCCTTTTACTTTTGCTTCAGTAGAAGAGATTATTGTATGTTTTTTTCCATCATGAAAAGTTAAAAACTCTTTTATATTTGCAGGTTCAATTATTTGATATTTTTTTGCTTTTGGTATTTTTGGTAGAGTTAAAAATTTTTCTTTATCTATTCTTTTTGCTTCAAAGATATAGGCTTCTTCTAGTTCATCAAGGGCAGTATAAGTGATATACGAATTAAACTTTGAAGGTAAATACTCACCCAAATCATCCAAATACCAAAATCCCAAAGAGTGTATATCTTTTATAAAAGCATCACTTTCTACACTCTCTAACTCTTCATTGATTCTATCGATTTCATTTTCATCTAAAGCCAAAAAAGCAGGTGTAATATTAAAAAACTCTATCTCTTCTTTTGATGATTTTTGGTCTTCTATATCAAACTCTCTGATACTTTCAACCTCATCATCAAACAAACTTACTCTAAATCCTTTGTTTGCTCCCAAAGGACAAATATCAAGTATATCTCCCCTTAAAGATACTTCTCCCTCACTTGTAACAATATCTACAAAATAGTATCCCCAATTGTAAAGTTTCTCTTTTAATTTTTCCAAATCAATAGTTGAAGCAAACTCTATTTTAAAAGAGTCAAAACACTTTTCAACGGGCATTTTATAAGAAGCTGTTCGTAAAGGTACAACTAAAACTTTATCCTCTTTTTTGTAAGAGTAAAACTCATTTAATGTTTTAGTAATATTTTGTAACTCCTCAGAAAAAGAGAGTAAATCATCTCCAAAGTTAGCTCTAAAATCAGCTAAAAGAAAAGGTTTCTTTTTATTGAAAGCTAAAACATCATAAGCTTCTTGTGCTTCTTTATCATCACTTACTATTAAAAGTTTACAATCATTTTTTTCTTTAAAAAATTCAAATAAAGAGTTCAAAATTATTTAACCTCTTCAAAATCATTTGTCATCTTGTCATAAGTGTAAGCAGGATAAGGAGTCTCATTAAGTAAAAAAACCATATTACATGAGTCAAATTCTGTCTTTTGTAAACCTTTTTTAAATATTTCTAAAATATAAGCCTTTGTAGCAAAAGTTGTAGTGGTGGAAGTTCCTGTATAAACAAACTCTTCATCTGGAACTTTTATAAACCCCTCTTTTACAACATGCTTTTCAAAAACTTCTTTGTCCTTCAATCCACTAACTTCTAATATAACTAATAATTCTATGCCGTCCAATTCTTTTCCATTATAATAATTTGCCTCGCAATTTTAGCATATTAAAACTTTCTAATTTATACATAGTAAAGATTAATTTTCAAGGCTAACTATATTTTTTATCTAATTATTTTGTAAACTTAATCATATTTGCAATAGCACTAAAAAATTCTTTACTCCAAATATTTAATTCATTTTCATCAGAAATAAATCTTTTTACATCATCTTTTGCTAATTCAATATCAAGGGTTTCTATTCTTTTTTGTAATAAGTTTTTAATATTCTCTTCTGAATACCCTTCTATAGAGTTAGGCAAGTTTTCATCTATGCTTTCTAATGCTTTACATCCGCCAGTTAATCTTGTTGCAAGATGGAATAAGTCTAATTCATAAGCACTTTGAACATACCAAACTAAATCATACCAATCTCTACCTTTGGGTCTAGTCTTCCAACCCCTGCACAAAATAGCATGAATTTTACCAGCAAATAAAGATGATGGTGTCATTGTTCTAATCATAAATGGACTTGGTAGTAAATGAAGTTTTTCTTCATCATTAAAATTTATTGGAGGATTTGTATCTACTTCAAATTTAATCTTTAATGTTTTTCCTGAATGAAATGTTTTTATAATATCATCAGGAGCATTAATAGCTATTAAATGTTTAAGAGTATTTCCTTTTAAAAAAGCAGATTGTACAGCACTTGTATCTTTTATTTTTGTTTGTATTTGGGCTTCAAATCCATATGTTTGGAGCTTGTCTATTACAGCTTTTTCATACTTTGAAAGGTCAAATGATGGGTCAGGTTTTATTAATGAAAAATCTAAATCTTCCGAAAATCGTGGTAAATTATAAAGTATTCTTAATGCTGTTCCTCCATAAAATACTGCATGTTTAAAAAAACCTGCATCACTTAAAGCAGCTAATACAATCTCTTGTAAAATTTCTCTTAATGCTTCAAATGGATCATCTTTTGTTAAATCATATTTCTTTAACATTGCTTCTATATGTGGATGTGCTGTTGCCAACTTAACTCCTTTTGATTATTGAGGCTAGAGATTGTAAAGTTTTTGATGAATATGCCATAGAAATTTTCCATATAAGTTTACTATCTAAACTTTTTAAATCATCAATATCAATTCTTAAATCCTCTTCCAAATAACTTTCTATTTCATCTTTTTTAATATTTGAAACTCTTTTATCTGTATATATTTTATCACACAATGCTTTCTCAGCCGTCGCAATCATATATCCACCATCATTTTCATCAAACTTCCAATCTATACCCAAAGAGTATGCTATTAAAGGAATCTTTGTATATGAAAATCTTCCTAATGGTGTTTCAAATTCTTTACTACGGGATGTACTAGCTGATGTAATTGTATATACTCTTTCAGGTATTAAGCTATAAAAAGACAAAGCATATTCAAATGATACATAAGAGGGTTTATATAGCATATTTGCAGTTGAAATTAAATTTAAAGAATGATTTCTATAATCTTCTGAAAAAGTATAAATACCTTTTTTTAACTGAATTAATTCACCCTTTTTAATCATTGCATTAATTTTTTGTACAGGATGGGAGTATTCTTCTTGTAAAATACTTTTTATCATCTCAACTGAAAAAGTGTTTAGACTTAATTTTTTTCTAATATCAAATATATTCATAAAAGAACTATATATCATTTAAACTTAAATTAAGCTATATTAAACATAATAATATACAAAAAACATATTATTTAGTTCAATATAGCTTAAATATTAATTAATTTAATAAATTTATATTTTTTTGTATTATTCCACTCTTTTAAAATATTCGATATTTTCATTTATTGTGTTTTAAAATTTCAATCCACTAACTTCTAATATAACTAATAATTCAATATTTTCCAATTTT
This sequence comes from Arcobacter sp., assembly GCF_050300555.1. Taxonomy (NCBI): domain Bacteria; kingdom Pseudomonadati; phylum Campylobacterota; class Epsilonproteobacteria; order Campylobacterales; family Arcobacteraceae; genus Arcobacter; species Arcobacter sp. Next base: position 170,718 of record NZ_JBNKXY010000004.1, on the reverse strand, counting down.
TCTCCTAAAGTACTACAAAAATCAATTAAATAAATTTATGAAAATAATATTGTATTTAAAATAAGGTTTACTTTGGGGTTTAAATAATTACTAATCAAAGCTTGCAAAGCACTTCAATTCCATTGTTTTCTCCATATTCAACACCCCATTCTTTCATCAAAATAAATATTTCACCTAATTTTTTACCTTGTTCTGTCAATGAGTATTCAACTTTTGGCGGAATTTGATTATAAACCTTTCTCTGAACTAATTTACTTTTTTCCATTTCTCTTAATTGTTGAGTTAACATTTTTTGGGTTATTTCAGGTATTGCTCTATCTAATTCACCATATCTTAAAATACCTTTTTCATGAAGATGCCAAAGTATTAAACCTTTCCATTTTCCACCTACAAGTTCTAATGTCAATTCAAAACCACAGTTGTATGACTTTTTCTTTGCCAAATACATTCCTTTTTATATGTACAATATTTTTATTGTATTATAGCAAAAAATATTCTATATAGTTGGTTTAGCAAATCAAAAATTTGATTTTTTTAATTCTTTTTATACATTACTTTTCAATATATCTTACTTTTTAGTATGTATCATACTTTTTAGTATATACTTGACTAAAACAAATATATAAACTATGATTTCATAAAAATTAAAAGGAAAGCAAATGAAAATAGGATGGATAGGTTTAGGAGCTATGGGAAAACCTATGGCTACAAATCTTTTAAATGAGTTAAAAAGTATAAATGTTTATAATAGAACTACTCAAAAAACACTAGAACTAGTAAGTAAGGGTGCTACAGCTTTTAATAGTATAAAAGAATTAGTTGAAAATTCAGATATTATCTTTTTAATGTTAACAAATACAGATGCAATAAGAGATGTATTGACATCAAAAGATTGTGTTTTAGATTCACTAATAAAAGGGAAAATAATAGTAGATATGAGTACAATCTCTCCAGAAGATTCAAAAGAATTTTTCTCGTTAGTAAAAGAAAAAGATTGTTCATATATAGATGCACCAGTATCAGGTTCTATAGGGGCAGCAATTACAAAGCAATTAGTTGTTTTAACTGGTGGCGAAGAAAAAGCAAAAGATGTTTGTAAAAAATATTTTGAAATATTAGGTAAAGCTACTATTGATTTTGGAGAAAGTTCAAATGGAAGTATTGCAAAACTGTCAATCAATATGCTTTTAGGTGTATTTACCCAATCTATGGCTGAGTCTTTAACTTTTGCTCTAAAGCTTGGATTAGAAAAAGAGAAAGTACTAAATATGATATCTTTATCAGGAATGAATACACCTCTATTTCAATCAAAAATAGAATCTTTTACAAAAGAGATTTACCCTTCAGCTTTTGCACTTGAACTTATGTCAAAAGATTTAGGATTGTTAAACGATATGATAGATAAACATCATTTAGATCTCCCTTTAAGCAAAATCGCAAATGAAACATATAAAAAAGCAAAAGAGAGTGGTTATGGAAAAGAAGATTTAGCAGCAGTTATCAAAACTGTAAGAGAAGATAATAAATAAATTTAAAAGGATAAAATATGAATTCAATAGTTTGGCCAAAAGGTTATGTACCAGGATATAGTGATAATTATGTATCAAATGAGATGATAATAAAAGATTTGTCTTTAGAAGCTGTTTGGGAAAATTTAGTAAATACTTCTGTTTGGGATAAATACTACTCTAATATGGCAGATGTAGAGTTTTACAATGAAAAAGGACCTTATTTAGAAGAAAACTCTCGATTTAAGTTTAAAACATTTGGTTTTCCAATAGAAGCAGAGATAACAGAATTTGTTCCACCTTTTGATGGGGAAGCAGGAAGAGTTGCTTGGCATGGTTGGAATGAGGTTGAAAATCAAGATGAAAGACTAGATGTGATTCATGCTTGGTTAATAGAAGAGTTACCAGGAAATAGAGTAAGAGTTTTAACTCAAGAAACTCAAAATGGTAAACCAGCAATTGAATTAGCAAAAACAAGACCAAATCCAATGTTAAATGGTCATCAAGAATGGCTTGATGGACTTATATCATACTCAAAAAATTAGTTTTATTGTTATCGTTTAGAATATTCTAAATGATAACAATAACCTTTTTTAGAATAGAAAAGTTATTTATTATCAACCTACATTATTAAAGTAGATGCGAATCCAATAAGTCCACCAAAAACTCCACCCCAAACAACAAGCCAACCAAGGTGTTCTTTTATCATCTTTTGAACAATCTCTTTTACCATCTTTGGAGTTAACTCTTCAAGTCTTTTATTTACAATAAGACTTACTTTTTCATAAATATCATCACTTACATTTGATGAACCTAAACTTTGGTGAAGTGAAGATTGAAAAGATTCGTTTTTTGAGATACCAACAATTGCACCTTTTAATTTATCTACAAATGGTTCTTTCAAAGGTTCAAGTGCAGCTTCTCCACCAAACATTCCTAGCATTCCACCAAATGGTGATTCAAGTACTGCTTGTTTTAGAGAATCAAAAGCTGGCGTAAAATCTGTCTTTTCTAAAATTGGTGATAAATCAAAATGTGATTTTTTTGAAGTGATTTCTTCTTCAAAAAACTTTTGTAAGTTTTCTTTTGTAAAAAACTGCTCCATAATTAAAGAATGAATCCCATTTTTAAACTCACTAAATCTATTTTCAACTACACCACTTCCATATAAAAAAGGAACTTTTTCAAAAAGCATATGTACTGCAAGCCAATTTGTAACTGCACCACTTAGAGCAAAAAGCCCTACCATAAAAAGTACATCTTGTTTTAAAACAAAACCTAAAATAACCACTACCAATGATAATAAATTTGTTGCTAATGATTTGTTCAAAAACTTCTCCCTTGACTTTTTTTTGTGGAGTTTACCATAAACAAACAAAGGAAAAAATCAAAAAAAGAGTAACCATCATGTAATCATTTAAATATAAAATTTCAAATAACAAAAGGATACAAATGGTAGATGTAAAAAAAGAGATAAAGAAAAAATTTCCAAAGATAGATATTGAATCATCTTTTATAAATAAATCTTTAATCAAAATTGCAAAAAAAGTAGTACATGAAGAGTCTATAAATGAATTTTTACAAACAAATGCCCATAAAAAAGGTTTTGAGTTTGTTGATGCTGTTTTAGATAATTTTGATTTTGATTATACTGTTTCAAGTAATGATATACAAAATATACCAACTTCTGGAAAAGTAGTAATTATAGCAAATCACCCACTAGGTGGTTTAGATGCTTTATGTTTATTAAAACTTGTGGGAAAAGTAAGAAAAGATGTAAAAATAGTTGCAAATGACTTTTTAGCAGGAATTGAAGCTCTTAGTTCTTTATTTGTACCAATTGACAATTACAAAAGAAGACAAAGTAAAAAAGATATCAAGGCTATCTATGATGCACTAAATGCTGACCAAGCTATTATAATATTTCCAGCTGGAGAAGTAAGTCGTGCAACAGCTAAAGGTATAAAAGACCCTTCTTGGAATAAAGGCTTCTTAAGTTTTGCACAACATTGCAATGCCCCGATACTTCCTATACTTGTTGATGGTAAAAACTCAAAACTATTTTATACTATCTCAATACTAAATAAAACTTTTTCAACTCTACTTTTATCAAATGAGATGTTTAAAAAGAAATCAAAAAGAATTAGTATCAAAATTGGTGAAATTATTCCAAATGAACATATTATGCCAAAAGGAATTGATAAAAAATATCTAATCACTTTATATAAAAAACATCTTTATGCTCTAAAAAAAGGAAAAAAATCTTTTTTTATAACCCAAAAAGCAATAGCCCATCCAGAAAGCAGACAAGAGATAATCAATGAATTAAAAAATTCAAAAGTTATTGGTGAAACTTCTGATGGTAAAATAATATACTTGTATAACTATAGTGAAGACTCAATTGTCTTAAAAGAACTTGGAAGATTAAGGGAGTTATCATTTAGAAGTGTTGGTGAAGGAATCAACAAAAAAAGAGATACTGACAAATATGATATTTATTATGAACACATTATATTATGGGATAAAGATGCTTTAGAAATAGTAGGTTCATATAGAATTGGAAATGGTGAATTTATAAATAATAATTTAGGAGTTTCTGGATTTTATTCTCATACTTTATTTGAATATAAAAATGATTTCATACCTTATTTAAATGATTCGATTGAGTTAGGACGTAGTTTTGTTCAGCCAAAATATTGGGGAAGTAGAGCTTTAGATTATCTTTGGTATGGAATAGGTGCATACTTAAAAGCAAATCCACAAATCAAATATATGTATGGTCCAGTTTCTATTTCAGCTTCACTACCAAAAATTGCAAAAGATATGCTTGTATTTTATTACTCTTTATATTATTCAAGTGATAAAAATTTACTTGAATCAAAACTACCGTATCAATACTCTGTTGATGTTAAATCATTAAAAGAGATGTTTTCATGTAGCGATAAAAAAGAGGATTTTAAAAGATTAAAAACAGCATTATCAAATATGGGTGTTGCTGTTCCAACTCTATATAAACAATATTCAGAGCTATGTGAAGATGGTGGAGTTAATTTTCAAGGATTTAACATAGACCCTAATTTTTCAAATTGTGTTGATGGTTTGATTGTTGTGGAAATAGAAAAAATAAAAGATAAACAAAAAGCTAGATATATGAAATAAGATACTTTTGTATCTTATTTCTTAGAAAAATCAATACTACAAACTCTCGTTTCTTCAACTAAAGCTTTTGCTACTATTTGGTCATCTACAACAATATGTTCTAAATGTAATCCCTCTAAAAGTTTTATATCTTCTGTTTTTGTAACTTTTACTATTGTTTTAGTATTTTTTGTCAAATCATGGACTGTTTCACACACAATTCTTAGCTGATTTGGATTATCTATTGCTACAATAACTGCACAAGCTTTTTTTATATTTACAGACTCTAAAATATGTTTTTGAGCTGCATTTCCAAAAATAATTGGCTCATTATCATTTTTTCCCATTTGGTAAAATAAAACCTTATTTTCAATAATTATATAATCATTTCTCATATCTTTTAATTCTCGTACAATCTCTTGCCCCAAATGCCCATATCCAAGAACAACCACATGACCTTTTAAATCCTTGTCAACTGCCATTGTTGTAGGAACTTCCATCACATCATCAGGCAATAATGAAGTTGTGATTTTTGATAGGTTTTTAAGTGCTATTGGAGTTAAAACCATAGATAAAACTATTGTTACTATTAATATTTGAGTGTGAGTAGAGTCCAGTAAATTTGCACTTCTAGCTAACTCTAAAATAGCCAGTGAGAACTCACCAATTTGTACTAAAGAAAAAGCTGTTTTAAAAGCAACTCTTTTTGTATCATCAATTCTAACAATTGCATAGATTATCAAATATTTTAAAATCATTAAAATAGGAAGTAATAATAAAATCGTAAATAGATGCTCATAAATCATAGAAAAATTTATTTGCATACCAACGGTAATAAAGAAAACTCCAAGTAACAAATTCCTAAATGGAATAAGATCTGATTCTACTTGATGTTTAAATTTAGTTTCAGATATCATCATACCAGCTACAAAAGCTCCCAATGAATAAGAAAAGCCAAAATAGTGAGCCATGTATGAAGCACCTATTGCAATAAGCAATACTGAACCCACAAATAACTCTTCTGAATTTGTTTCGCTAACATGGGTAAAAAATGGTTCAAGTAAATATTTACCTGCTAAATATAGTATTCCTATTAAAACAGCTGCTGCAACAGTTGTTTGAAAAATTATATATGCAACACTATCTTCAGAGTTTGTTGTAAAAATTGATATCATTAAAAGGATTGGGATTACAGCAATATCTTGCATAATCAAAATCCCTAAAACCCTTTGTCCATGTCTTTTTTTAATATCTCTATTTTCATTATATGTTTTTAGTACTATTGCTGTAGAAGATAATGATAAAGCAGTTCCAATTATCATAGAAGTTTGAAAATCAAAATTTAATATATAAAAAGAGATAAAAACTACTATTAGTGTAGTAATTACAACTTGTAAACTTCCAGTTAAAAAAACTTCCCTTTTCATTCTAATAAGGGCATCAACAGAGAACTCTAAACCAATTGTAAACATCAAAAATACAACCCCGAACTCTGCTATTTCTTTTAGGTCGTGATTGTTTACCACTGTTTCATGTAAACCAAATAAATAAGCAATAATAGTACCTGTAAATATATATCCAATGATAGTTGGCAAGTGAAATTTTTTTAAAATCAAATTAACAATAATTGCGATAAAGATTGTTGATACAATAATTCCTAACATTTTTATCCTAAAAAATTCTATAGTGCATCTGTTTATAACCTTCAAGCCTTTTTTTAAAAGTAGAGTTTAACATTGCATTTTTTGAATCAAGTAAATCTATGGCTAAGCACTCTTGCCCATCTCGACCAACTCTTCCTAAATATTGAACCAGTCTTCCATAATATGAAATAGGAGTAACAAAAATAATTGTATTTAAATGTGGGAAATCTATCCCCTCACCAAAGTACGAAGTTGTTGCAAGTATTAAGTTGCTATTTTCTATTAAATCCAAATTCTCTTGTTGCTCTTTTTTACCTAGACTTCCATGAATACTAACATATTCTAGGTTGTTTTTTATTAATAGCTCTTCTAAAATATTGATGTGTTCAATTCTATCAGTTAAAATTAAGATTTTTCTGTTTTTATGCTCTAAAATCTCTTTTATAATCAACTCATTTCTTTGTTTATCTACAGTTATTTCATTTATCAGTTGTGCATAATTATCTGCTTCACTTTTAAAATCAGTATTTACTACTTTTACCCTATGTGTCATTGTTCTTTTCTTTTTATATTCATAGGATATTTGTCCTAGTTGCTGAAAAAGTATTGGTTCTAAGCCATCTTTTCTATTTGGTGTTGCACTAAGTCCTAAAACATATTTACCACAATATTGTTTTATAATTTGCTCAAAAGTAACAGCTGGTATATGGTGACACTCATCAACAATCACAAAAGAGTAGTTTTTTATAAGTTCTGGTTGATTTTTCAAACTTTGCATAGTTGCAATATCAAGTTTATTATTAAGTTTATTTTTGCTTTTTCCCAAAAATCCTATCTCTTTTTTATTCATGCCAAAATAATCCACAAACCTTTGAATCCACTGATCTAAAAGCATATTTTTGTTTACTATAATTAAAGTATTTACTGCTCTTTGCTCTATCATTTTTGCACCAATTAAAGTTTTTCCAAATCCAGGAGGAGCAACACAAATAGAAAAATCTTTTTTCAATACTTTTGATATGGCTAAGTTTTGTTCCTCCCTTAGCTCAAATTTTATTTTAGGAAAATTCTCTTTATTTTCTACTCTTTTATCTTCTAAAGAGTAATTTACATCATTTTGTTTTAATATTTTTAAAACTGCCCCAAGTAGACCCCTTGGAAGTTTTAAATAACTCTCATCTTCTTCATAATTTTTTATTTGTTTAGGAGTATTGTAAAGAGGTTTTCGTAAAGAAATTAAAATTTTAATTTGTGGATTATCAAAAACGGCTAAGTTTTTTAACTCATTTAAAAATGATTTTGATAAATTTTTTGTTTTTATATATACATAATCAAAAATAGTTATTTCTAGAATAAATTTAGGATATTCAACCCTATCTTGAGCTTTATTTTCCCAGCTTTGTAAACTATTTTCTTCATTTGATTTTGAGATAGTTAAAACTTTGCTTTTAGATATTTTTTCTACATTTGCCAAATAATTCCATTGGTCATCATATGGCATAAAGGTATTACAATCAAAAAAAACAGTTTTATTACTCTCTCTAAGTTTTAAATGCAATGGCAATTCAATATAAGAACCAAAATTTGAGCTATTTACAAACTCCGAATTTGGATAAATTTTAGCACTAATATTTGCACTTTTAATAATATTTTGTAAGAACTCTTTTGCTTCACTTGCTTGAATATTCTCTTCAAAAAAGAACCAAACTAAAATATCATTATAAGAATCAAATTGATAGTTCCCATTTAGCGTTAACTGTTTCAAAGCACTTTGTAATTTTGATATATCATTTTTAGAGATTTTTAAAACTGCATATTTACATCTATTACTTATGGATATAGTGTAAGTTGCAAGTTGTACTTTTCCCCGTAAGTGCTGTTCAATATCTTGATTTAAAAGGGGTAAGTAATCCTCACCTTGGAAAGTTTTAGTAACAGGGAAATAAGACTCTTTTGTGGAGTCTTTACTAACCCATTTTTTTAAGTACACATCAGGACGAGACACAAATAAAGATTTAAATAAATCGATTTTTTCATCTTTATTTAACTCTTTTTTATTTAACTCTTTTTCTAATAGAGCTATCTCTTTTTCAATATTTAGTTTGTCTTGGTAAAGCTTATTTAATCTTTTCTGTATTTGGGTTTGCATATGGGCTATCTTCTTGTTTACTTGATACAAAACCACCAATTCTGTTCTCTATTTCGTTATATCTACTTTTTAGTTCAGAATTTTTTCTACTAACTCTTCCTTCAAATTTAGCATCTTCTTCGATTATTAAATCATTGTAAGTAAAATCACCAATAACTTTTCCAGCAGATAATACTTGCATAATATTACAATCAATTTTACCATCAAAAAAACCACTTATAACCACGTGATTTGCTTTAATATCACCGATTACTTCTCCAGTTTTTCCAATAGAAATTGCATCGGCTTCTAAAATAACACCTTCAAATTTACCATCAATATGAACAGTACCTTGTGTAGAAATTCCACCAATAATACAAGTTCCTTTTGCTATTACAGTTGCCCCAGCTTCTGTTGCTCTTTTATCAGATTTACCAAATATTCCCACCTTACTCTCCTTTGTTTACTAAATATTGAATCATATTTCTTCAAATCCCAATCAATAAAATCCTTTGGATCTAAAACCATACTTGCATATCTTACCTCATAATGTAAGTGTGGACCTGTACTTCTCCCAGAATTTCCAGTCATTCCAATAACTTGATTCTTTTTAATTACATCACCAAGTTTAACATTTGTAGCTTTTAGATGTGCATAAACCGTTTCAAATCCAAAGTTATGTGCAATAATTACTACTCTACCAAAATCTCCTGTATCACGTGATTGGACATACCTAACTACACCATCAGCAGTTGCATAAACTGGCGTTTTTATATGGGCACGTAAATCAATTCCCCTATGAAATTTTTTTTCATTTGTCACAGGATGAATCCTATATCCAAAATTTGCAGATACGCTAATCTCTTGCAATGGTGTACCATTTGGAATAGTAGATAACATATACATTTTTTGAGCTGGTGTTATTTTAGTCAAAGTAGCCTTTGTAATAGCTATTTGTTCATTTGAATCTCTTTTTAATCCTACAATTTCTTCAATACTATCTAGTTTGCTACTTAATTCTTCTATATCTTGAACTTTACCCTTAATTTGCATAGAGTAAAAAAGATTTTGTGCTTGTAGCTTCTTCTCTTTTTCTGTTAATATTGCAATCTCTTTTTCTTTTTTGGCTTTAAATTCACTAATTTCACTTGATAAAAATGAAATAAACCAAAAAGAACCAGCTATAATCAATACAGTTGCAATAATTACAATAAAAATAATCTTTCTAAAAAGCTGATGAATATTGTATGATTTAGTGCTATTTACATCCGAAACTGTAATAACTAATCTATTATTTAATATCTTCATCTACTCTTTTCTCAATTTTCAAAAATTTTTCTACGACCAAAAATGAACCAAAAACCAAATACTCTTCATTTTCTAAGATCTCATTTTTAAACAATTCCGATATTATATTCAAATTTTCACAAACATTCATTAAAGTAGTCTGTTTTACCACTCTTTTATCATCTAATGGCAAAATATACAACTTTTTTATTATAGGTTTTAGTATCTTAAGTACTTTTTCATAATCTTTATCCCCATAACTATTATAAATAAGATTGATTTTTTTATTGCTAAACTCTTCTAAAATACTTCTTGCAGCTAAAGGATTATGACCAACATCTAAAGTAATATTACTTTTATATTTTTCACATCTTCCACTTAATTTCATATTTTCAAACATTTTTATATGTAACTCAATATTTAAATACTTTAAAGCTGCAATTACTAAAGAGATATTTTTTAATAAATATTTAGGAAAATATGTATTTAAATCACTTACATCAATATTAAAATCATTTAAAGTAAATAATTCTATACCTCTTTCCTCTTTTATTGTTTCTCCATGCAAATAGACTTCATCATGGATTTGTGCACCAATAATCATGACCTTATCACATGAACGCATTTTTGTTAAAGAGATATCTTTTATGGAATTGCCAAGAAAACTTTGATGGTCTAAATCTATTGTAGTAATTAGTGATAAATCATTTGTTGCAACATTTGTTGCATCAAACTCTCCACCAAGTCCTGCTTCTAAAATAAGATAATCTCTATTTGAACTTAAATAAAAAGCTAAAAGTGTAGTGTACTCAAAGTAAGTAAGTTTTTCTAAAAGTGATATTTCTAAAATATCTTGCAAAAACTTGTGTGCTTTTTCTAGTTCTGTATCACTTACATCAAAATTATTTATCCATATTCTTTCATTAAAATCTTTTATATGTGGAGAGCTATAATGAAGAACATTTTTGCCAATATTAAACAAATATGTTGATAAAAATCTTCCTGTAGTCCCTTTTCCATTAGTTCCAACAATATGAATTATATAGGGTAGTTTTATTTTTTGTTTTAAAATTTCAAAAGAGTTCCTAACTATGCTAAAGTCTATTTTATCATAGTACATAGTTTTATAATCTAGAAACTCTTTTAAAGGAATTTTCTTAAAATCAATCTTCACGTTTTAGTTTTTGTTTAATGTTTTTTTTGGCTTTTCAAATGATAATACTGCTATTTTAGATATTACTTCATCTAAAGCTTTTGTTGATGCAATTTTTATAGCTTCAAATCTTTTTGCATCTGAAATAGTTCCACCATTATCTATTGAAAAATCATATGTTCCTGAAACATTAAAATTTCTATATATTTTTTGCTTTTCGTTAGTATAATGTACATTTACACTTGATGTTGCTTTATACAATTTTGAATAACCATCAGCATCATATTGTAGTGTTGTAAAACTTGTAGAGTTCAAAGTTACTATTGCAATTGTATCAGCAAGTTCTTTTTTATTAACTAATTTAGCATCTAATTTATGAACTAAAAGTTCATTCATTGCATCTTTTATTAATACAGAGTTTTTTGGATCTTCTATATTAACTCTTAAGTCAACAAAAACATTTCCATTTATCTCTTTTTTTGCATAATACGAACCTGGTTTATATCCGCAAGCTGTAAAAATAAAGCCAATTAAAAATGCCAATACAATTGATTTTAGTTTCATAATTATCCCTTAATTACTAAGTTCACCAATTTATTTGGAACAACTATTTCTTTTATTATCTCTTTTCCCTCTATCCATTTTTCTGTTGTCTGTTTTGCTATTGCCAATACTTCATCTTTTGAAGCATTTGGAGCAACTTCTATTTCAGCTCTTTTTTTACCGTTTATTGTAATAGCTAAAGTTATTGTATCTGATACAAAAACCTCTTCTTTTACTTTTGTTTCATTATTAAAGTTTTTCAACTCAAATAATTGATTTGATAATTCCCAACAAAGATGAGGAATAATAGGTTCTAAAATATTTGTTAATACATAATAACCCTCTGCCCAAATAGTTTTATTATCTTGAACATTTAAAGCATTCATAGCTTCCATTGAAGCAGCAATTAATGTATTGAAAGCATAAGTTTTAGAGAAAACTTCATTTGATTTTTGTAAAGCTTCATAAACTTTTTTTCTAGCTTCTTTTTCATCTTTTGATAAAGAGTTATGGTCAATAGAGTTTATCTCTTCGATTGTCACCCCTTGAGCCATTTCAGCTTTAGATGAAAATCTTTTTATAAATCTATATGCTCCATCAACTGCACTATCATTCCAATCAAGCTCTTTTGTTGGAGGAGCAGCAAAAAGCATAAATAACCTTGCCGTATCAGCACCATATTTTTCAACAATCATATCAGGATCTACAACATTCCCTTTTGATTTTGACATTTTTGCACCATCTTTTAAAACCATACCTTGAGTAAGAAGTCTTTTAAATGGCTCTTTTGAGTTAGTATATCCAAGTTTATTTAAAGCTTTAGTGAAAAATCTTGCATATAATAGATGTAATATCGCATGCTCAATTCCACCAATATATTGGTCAACATCCATCCAATAATCACTATCTTCTTTAGATATTCCTTCAGTATTCCATTTTTTATTATTTGTAGCATATCTTAAAAAGTACCAAGATGATTGAACAAATGTATCAAGAGTATCTGTTTCTCTAATGGCATCTTTACCACATTTTGGACATGTACAATGCTTCCATGTAGGATGTTTATCTAAAGGATTTCCTTCACCTGTTATCTCCACATCTTCTGGTAATGCAACTGGAAGATTTTCGATTTTTTCAGGAACCAAACCACAATCATCACAATGTATAAATGGAATTGGAGCTCCCCAATATCTTTGTCTTGAAACACCCCAATCTCTTAGTTTATAATTAACTTTTTTTGTTCCAAAAGAATTTTGTTCAAAGTGATAAATAATAGCTTTTTTTGCTTTTTCATTATCTAAGTTTGTAAAACCTTCAGAATTAATCAAAGTTCCTGCATCAGTATAAGCCTCTTTCAGATTTGAAATAAGCCCATCTTTTCCAACAATTACTTGATTGATTGGTAAATCATACTCACGTGCAAATTCAAAATCTCTTTGGTCATGTGCAGGTACTGCCATAACTGCTCCACTTCCATATGATACTAATACAAAGTTTGCAACCCACACAGGTATTGTTTTTCCTGTTAATGGATGAAGAACATCTAATTCTAAAGAAACACCCTCTTTAGGCATAGTTGCTCTATCTCTTTCGCTAACTTTTTGCATAGCTTTTATTTTATTTATTTTGTTTTCATCAAGTAGTTCATTTTCTACTAGATATTTAACAATCGGGTGTTCTGGTGAAAGAGCAGTATATGAAACTCCATAGATAGTATCAGGTCTTGTTGTAAAAACATCAAACGAAGCAAAGTTTTTATTTAATTTATATCTTGAGTCTTTTGTAAGTTCAAATGTAAATTCTAAACCTTCACTTCTTCCTATCCAATTCTCTTGCATAGTAAGTACTTGTGATGGCCATGAACCTTCAAGTGTTTTTAAATCATCAAGTAATTCTTGTGCAAATTTTGTAATTGCAACATAATAGCCAGGCATCTCTTTTTGCTCAACAGGAGTATCACATCTCCAACAACATCCCTCTTCTACTTGCTCATTTGCTAAAACTGTATGACAAGGTTCACACCAGTTTACAGTAGTTGATTTTTTGTATAAAAGACCCTCTTCATACATCTTAATAATAAACTCTTGTTCCCATCTAGTGTATAGTTCATCACTAGTTGCAAACTCTCTATTTTGAGAAAAACTTAAACCTAAACCATTAAGCTCTTTTCTCATATAGTCTATGTTTTCATAAGTCCATTTTTTAGGGTGTAATTTGTGCTTAATAGCTGCATTTTCAGCAGGCATACCAAAACTATCCCAACCAATTGGATGCAATACATTGAAGTTTGATTTTCTAAAAAATCTAGCAAAAGCATCACCTAAACAGTAGTTTCTAACATGTCCCATATGTATCCTACCACTTGGGTATGGAAACATACTTAAAATATATTTTTTATCTTTTTTTGTATCATCACTTGGTTCAAAACTATTGTTTTCTAACCAATAGTTTTGCCACTTTTTCTCTATCTCTTGTGGATTGTACTCCATTAAAACTCATCCTTTTCTTGACTTTTTGCACTTTCGATTAATGCTAAGGCTATAGAAAAAATATTTGCAACAATTGCCCCAATAGCAAGAGCTATAGCCAATCTTTCATCACCCATAAAAGTAAGAACCATAAATGCAGGTATCAAGTGTAAGTCAGCAACTAAAGAACTTGCAAGTAATTCCGCAGACAATAAGTTTCTAACACCTAATTTTAAAATTGTAGATATTACATTAACCCCAGCTGCTAAAAACAGTGCCAAAGAGTTTGGCTCATATAAAAACCCTGCTGTTGTAGTTAAAGACATTAGTGAAAAGAATATATAGGTTACTTTACCCCAATCCATGTTCATCCTTTTAAAGTATTTCTAAAAGCAGTTATAATAGCTAAAATATGTTAAAAAAGCTCTTTTATAGTTCTAAAAACTAAAAGTATGATTTTTAATTTTTTGAAGTTCGAAGGGACTTGATAAGTTGATATATCAAATAAAAAATTATGATTTTGAAAAATAGTTGAATAATTAGGTTTATTCCCGTATCACTTTGAATCAGCCTAAAAATATTTATGTTGTTTATAAATAAATCAAAAACAAAATCATGGGTAGTAATCAAATAAAGACCAATAAAACCAAATAAAATAAGAAACAAAATAAAACTCTTATTCCAAAATACAAGATTATAAACACATAACCAAATATACACCGTAACTATCAGTCCAATAATTATTTCTGAATAAACACCATCAGGAATATGTAGCATAATACTTGGTGTTTGATGTACAAAAGAGTATTCAATAAGCGTAGCAAGTATTTCAAATATAACTATCCAAAATAGTGCTAAACTCCAACTTTCAGAGTTATTAGAAGTTATTTTATCAAAATTATTTTTTAAAGCTATATATTTTTTCATATTTATTCCATTGTAAAAATTATATTCTATAGTTTTATGTTTAAATTTTGTATTAAAATAATCTTAAAGTTATTATATTATAATTATTCATTAATCCTACTCACAACTAAAGAAATATAATGAATGATTTTAGTAAAAATGAAAAGTCTCTCTTATTTAAGATTGAAACTATACAACGTGAAGCCAGTAATATTAGAAAAGACATCTCAATTAATTTTGCTGTTTTAATTGCACTTGTATCATATTATTCTACTTCAGATATTGTTGGATTACACTATGTACTTTTTTCTATTTTTTCACTAAACTACAAGTATAATGAATTAGAAATTCTCTTATCACTTTATATGTCTTTTTTTATTTTAACTATATGCATAATTATCTTTAGAAATTTAACTATCCTCTATGGAATTAATAAAGAGTTATTTAAATATAAACCTTTAAATTACAAAAAACTATATAATTTTTCAAGCTATGCTTGGATTACAATAGCAACATTACTTTTATTAATAATAACTTATTTATTTTCTACTGATTATTCTAACAGATATACTGAAAAACAAATTGATGATAAAATAAATACTAGTCAAATGAATAGAATAGATTTTCGATTCTGTAACTACGAAAATGTTACTATAATAGGTAAAAAATTCGAAAGAAACTATGATAATAATAAAAACCCTATATCAGTAACTGATACAAAATTAATCCAAATGAATAATATAATTTACAAATGTACAAGGGAAACTTTTATAAAAGACTCTCCAAACAAAATTTTATATAAAGTTTTCTATATCTCTAATGGAAAATCTTATGAATTAAAAGATTTAACTAAAAGCTATCCATCTATCATTTATTAATATAAATTATATTTCCATAGATAAGACTGTTATTTTATTAGA
The DNA here is from genome assembly GCF_050300555.1 of Arcobacter sp. NCBI lineage: Bacteria > Pseudomonadati > Campylobacterota > Epsilonproteobacteria > Campylobacterales > Arcobacteraceae > Arcobacter > Arcobacter sp. The sequence goes on along the minus strand of NZ_JBNKXY010000004.1, from coordinate 155,024 downwards.
TTTTAAAGAACAGTCTTATCAAATTTAAAATCCTGTAATCAAAAAATCAATCGCCCCAATTATTTCATCTCTTCTTTCTTCTAAAGAACAAACTTTTTCACCTATTTTATCATTTGGAATACTTGCAAGTTCAGCAGTTGACATAATAACTTTTTGGTTTTCTATTTCAAATATTGGGTTTAATATTTTTGCACCTTTTGATTTTAAAACTAAAGGAACAACCACCCGGGAGGATAAGTTTTTTAAAATATTATTTTGAATATCTAATAAATAAGGAATAGATTCTTTTGAACTTTCATTTATATTTTTATATACATCAAACTGTGCCATCAGAAACTTCTTAACCCATTGCTAAAAAGACCATTTTGTACTATTCTATTGTTGTAGTCATTGATAGCTTCTTTATTTTCTTCTTCCCATAATTGAACTTCTTTTTCTTTTACTAAAACTTCTAAAGTTTTTTCTATACTTGAAGAAATATTTATCTTATAATATTTTGCCTTTTCCAATAAATCTGAATTGATAGAAACATTTGTAGCTTTTTTCTTTGCTGTTTTATCATAAATAGCAGTCATGTGTACTCCTTATGCATATATTTTATATACATAATTCTAGCATAAAAAAATTTGAAAACAAAGACTAATGAATTTCTAGGAGAAACGTAGTTTATAAATATTAGATTTTGTGAGAATTCAAGGCGGAGAGGAAGTTTAAAGCGGAGCGTACACTTTAGTACGTGAGCATTTAAAATTCCTCTCCAACGCAGAAATTTTGCAAAAGATGATGTTTAGAAACTACGTTTCTTAGACTGTTCCCTGCTCAAACATCGCTCTTAGTTTTTCTTTCTCTTTTTGCTTTTTCATCTTCTCTGCTTCTTTACTTCTAAAATTCTCAATTGAGAATTTAAGCTGTACTAAAAACGAAGCTGCGATAAAAATAGATGAATATGTACCAACAATAATACCAACTAATAATGTAAAGGCAAAACCATTGATAATCTCTCCACCAAAGAAGTATAAAGTTGCAACCACAAAGAATGTTGTCAATGATGTAAGAGTAGTTCTTGATAATGTTCTTGAAACTGATTCATTAACCACAACTCCTAAATCACTCTCTTTAGAAGTTTGAACACCCTCTCTAATTCTATCAAATACAATAATTGTATCATTTAATGAGTACCCAAGGAGTGTAAGAATAGCTGCTAAAATATCAAGATTAACTTCCACATTAAATAAACTCACGGCACCTAAGGCAATCGTAACATCATGCACTAAAGCTAAAATAGAAGCAAAGGCAAATCTCCACTCAAATCTAAATGAAACATAAGCCATAATCACAATAAGTGATAAAACAAATGCCATAAGACCTTTTTCTCTTAATTCACCACCAACTTTTGGACCAACGATATCAACTCTTCTAATCTCAAAGTTTCCAGTATTTACCAATACTTTTCTAATCTCATCACCTAAGTCATTTGATACACTATTTGTAGAACTTGTCACTCTAATAACAATCTCTTCATCACTACCAAATTTCGTAATAGCTGAGTTTTTATACTCTTTTGTATTGTTTAATATCTCTCTAATTTTATCAATTGGAGCAGGAGTTTCATATTTAACTTGAACTAAAGTTCCACCTGCAAAATCAATACCAAAATTAACACCTTTTGTAAGAAGTAATACAATTGATGCCACGACTAAAATAGCTGAAAAACCTAAAAATGGTAATCTCTTACCCATAAAATTGTATATTTTATCACCTTTAAAAAATTCCATTATTTTATCCCAAACCATTTTCTTAAATTTTTCTCTCTATTCATCTTTGGTAATAAAGATTCATAAATACCATGTGTTCCTAAAATAGCTGTTAACATAGATGCCAAAATACCAATAGAAATAGTAATAGCAAACCCTTTAATAGGTCCCGTTCCATATACATATAAAATAACTGCCACAAGAAGTGTTGTAATATTTGCATCTAAGATTGCTCTCATTGCATTTGAATATCCATCTTCGATAGCTTTTGTAATTGATACTCCATTATGAAGTAACTCTTTAATTCTCTCTGTAATAATTACGTTAGCATCAACTGCCATACCTACAGTTAATACAATCCCTGCCATACCAGGAAGTGTTAAAGTAGCTCCAAACATTGCCATAACTGCTATTATTATAAAAATATTTGTTACAAGAGCTACATTTGCAATAACTCCAGCCATTCCATAATAAACAATCATAAATACAACAACTAAAGCAAATCCAGCAATAAGTGCAATCATAGATGCTTTGATAGAATCAGCTCCTAAAGATGGTCCAACACTTCTTTTTTCTAATAACTCAACAGAAGCTGGTAAAGCTCCACTTCTTAAAGCAATTGCAACATTTCCAGCTTCAACTAAAGTAAATCCACCAGAAATTTGTCCACTTCCACCACCAATTCGCTCTCGTATATTTGGAGCAGAATAAACTTTACCATCTAAAACAATAGCAAGTCTTTTTCCTATACTTTTAGAAGTAAATTCTCCAAAAACTTTTGCACCAATAGAGTTTAGAGTAAAATTAATAATTGCTTGATTTGATTGGTCAAAGGCAACTTGTGCATCTGTTACTTGACTTCCATTTAAAATAGGTATTTCTCTTACTAGATATTTTTTTGTTGCATCTTTTGCATCTTCTAAAATAATATCTCCATATTGTGAAGCCTGTGCCGAACTCATAGTGTAAACTTGGTCAAATCTATCCTCATCTACTGCCATAAGTTCTAAGTTTGCAGGTTTAGATATAAGTTCCCTTGCTGCTTGTTCATCAGCTTGTGTTTTAATCCCTGGAAGTTCAACAACTATATCAGTTTGACCTTGTCTTATAACAGTTGGTTCAGCTAGTCCAAATTGGTCAAGTCTGTTTCTAATAGTCTCAACAGCTTGTGATACTGCTTGATCTTTTGTAATAGCTATCTCTTCAGGAGTTAAAGTAATTGAGTAGTTATTATCTTCTGATTTTTCAATGTTCAAACCCTTTATTTTGCTTAACATTTCATCAACTCTTTTAACCTCATCTGGGTCAAGTACTAAAAATCGTACGCTATCAGAATTAATAGTTAAATCTTCTATTAATATCTCTTCATCTTCTGAGTAGTATTTTACGGTTGCTGCTATAGATTTGATTTTTGAAACTACTGCTTCATTGGTTTTAACACCCAAAAGTAAATGCAATCCACCTTGTAAATCAAGTCCTAGTGAGATTTTTTTTCCTGAATCAGTTTGGAGGAAAGATGGTATAGAAAATACTACACCAAAAATAATGCTTAAAATAAATATAATAAGTCTATAATTTAAGATTTTCAATCTTTATCCTTAAATAGTAAGTTAGGTTATAGGAATAAGTGGTAAAACATGTAAAAAATTTACATGTTTTATCTATCAATCAGCAATTCTAGCTACGAACTCTCTTGCTAATTTCATTTCTGAACCATCTATATTTTTTACAGTAAAAGAAGTCTCTTCAACTTTAGAAATTTCAACGATTAAGCCACCATTTGTTACAATCTTATCACCTTTTTTAAGATCCGCAATCATTTGCTTATGCTGTTTAGCTTGCTTTTGTTGTGGTCTAATAATTAAAAAGTAAAATATTGCAAATAATGCAACAAGAGGTAATAATGAACTTATTAAGTCACCGCTTTGACCCATGGTACTTCCTTTATAATGATTTAATATGTTTTTCCTAAAACGCGAGTATTTTAACAAAACCAATATAATAAAAGGCTTGATTACAGCTTTATTGTTTTCAACTCCTATTTATTTGGCATATTTTAATCTTGAAATAAAACTAATAAATACGATTTTTGTACTTTTATCTTTTTATTTTATTCTTACTATAAATAGAAGTTCACTATTTTTTACGGGCTTTTTTATTGGAATATTTTGGTTTTATTGGATAAGTTTTTCCTTTCGATATTATGATTTAACTTTTTTAATTCCTTTAGTTATATTAGGGTTTGCTTTTATATATGCTTTTTTATTTATAGCTATTAGTATAAAAGATCATCTTATCTTAAGAGCCATAATATTTTTCGCTTTAAGTTTTATCGAACCACTTGGTTTTAATTGGTTTAAACCAGAAATTTTACTTTTAGATACTTATTTTGAAGCAAATAAAATTATTCTAGCACTACTTATTTTTACTACGATATTTTTAGTAAAAAAAAGAGTTCTTTTTTACTTTATTTGCATACTAATTATCTTTTTTATAAATTTAAACCCTAGTCCAGAAAAAATAAATAACATAAAAATATCTTTGCCTGAATATTCAGTTAATCAAGATTATAAATGGGACAGAAAAAACCTAGCTTCAATTATTGATATGAATTTTGAACAAATAAATAGTGCAATCAAAAACAAAGATGATGTGGTGGTTTTACCAGAGACTGCTTTCCCTTTGCTACTAAATAAACAAGAATTCATAATGCAAAGTTTACTTGATAAATCACATCACATCACTATTGTAACAGGAGCACTATTTTATGAAAAAGGTGAATACAAAAACTCAACATATATTTTTAATAATGGTAATGTAAAACTTGCACATAAGGTTGTACTTGTACCTTTTGGTGAAGCTATTCCTTTGCCTAAATTTATTACTGATTTTATTAATGATACTTTTTATAATGGAGCAAAAGATTATACGAAAGAAAAAAATCCAACTGATTATAAAGTAAAAGATACTAATTTTAGAAATGCCATTTGTTATGAAGCTACAAGTGAAGAGTTGTATCAAAATCTCAAAAATACAAAAAACATGATAGTAATTTCAAATAATGCTTGGTTTACCCCATCTATAGAGCCTACTTTGCAAAAACTTTTGTTAAGACTTTACTCAAATAAATATGGGATAAATATTTTTCATCAAGTAAATGGAAGCAAAAACTATTTAATAAGTTCAAATAAATAATTTTTCATAAAGCTTTTTAGGAGTAACATTTCAAAAAATTTTAGGAAAATTATGAATTTATTATCAAATGATTACAAATATGCTTTATTGGCTGTATTTCTTTGGTCAACTGTTGCAACAGCATTTAAAATATCTTTGCAATCATTGGCTCCATATGAACTTTTATTTTATTCTAGTTTAGTCTCTACTATACTTTTTTTATCAGTTATTATCAAAAATAGACAACTAAAAGTTTTATTTGAATTTATAAATAACAATAAAAAAAATGTATTAATATCCTCTTTATTAAATCCATTTTTATATTATTTGATGCTTTTTAAAGCCTATGACTTATTGCCAGCACAAGAAGCACAAGCCATAAACTATACTTGGGCTTTAGTCTTAGCATACTTTTCTGCAATATTTTTAAAGCACTCACTTACACTAAAGGATATCATTGCAGGTATTATGTGTTATTTTGGAGTACTAATTATTTCAACTAAAGGAAATGTCTTAGGTTTAGAATTTTCAAATTTAGAAGGTTTGATGTATGCAATTATATCAACTATACTTTGGGCAACATATTGGATAATAAACACTAAAAATAAATTTGACCCTATTATAAGTCTATGTTCTTACTTTTTGGTATCACTACCTTTTATTTCTATTTATATACTTCTATTTCACTCATTTTCAATTCCAAGTATTGAAGGTATTTTAGGAGCTACTTATGTGGGATTATTTGAAATGGGTATTACCTTTTTATTATGGTTAAAAGCATTACAACTAACACCAAAGGTTGGTAGAATTGCAAACTTAATATTTATCTCTCCTTTTATCTCTTTAATCTTTATACACTTTATAGTTGGTGAAGAGATTTTTATTTCTACAGTAATTGGATTAATTACAATAATCTTAGGACTAATTTTACAACAACTAAAAAAATCTCCATTTTAACTCTTACGTAGCATTAACATAGCATTAACATAGCATTAACATAGCATTTCATAAAAAAAGCCAAAATGTATATTTTTTATACAGTTTTTGGCTAATTTTTAAGTCCCAGTTAAGTTTCAATATGAAATAATCCCTAATATAAAAAAGGTAGTACAAAAAGTAGTACCAAATTTTTATTAGGACTTTTAGAAAATGGCAAAGCTTAAAAATAACAGAGCAGTTATTCAAAATGTTATTGATAAACATTTAAAAAAAAACAAAAAAGAGGTTTCACAACTAACTATTAAAATAAATAGTGAGTTAGATGTAGCACTTGTTATTTTAAGTAAAAATCTAGGAATTTCTAAAAATAAACTTATTGAAGATATTTTATTTGAAAGTGGAATTATTCAAGAAGTTGATGAAAACTATAGAGAGCACGAATAATGAATATATTTCCAAAGCAAGATGAAGTTATTGATGCAGTAATTGCAGGAATAAACAAAGCGAAAAGAAATTATAGCTTTTGGACTTCAGATGAATTATATCTATCTAATGCAACTGAAAACTTTTTGACGATTCATGTTGCACAAGAAATAGGTAAAATTGAAGATACTCCAGAGATATTTATAGATGCTACTGTTTCTGACATCTTAAGATGTTCTTTACCAAATAGAACTGCTTTTAAAGAGTTTATGAAAAATAAATCAATAACTGATAGATACTTATCTATCACACTTGATACAAGGTTTAAACATCGAACAGATAATGACTCTATATCAAGAGTTATTATGTCAATAAAAAATGGTGTAAGAAATGCACAAGATGAATATAAAAATGACATTCATCTTATGTGTCAAATGTTAGAGCGAACAAAAAAAGAAGATTCAACTTTGGATTATGGAATGTTTGCTTTTTATTTAGATATTTCTAATAGTGCAAGAAAAGATGCAAAAAAAAGATTAGAAGAGATAATAAAAGCATTTGATGAAATAGTTTATTCATACAAAAATTTAAAATCTAGTTTCAAAGGAGGCGATATAAAAAAAATAGAAAAAATTGGTGAATGGTGTATCGGTTGTTACATCATAGAGCATACTTTATAAATCAAAAATAGAAAGGGAAAAAATGAATATAAAAAATATAACAAAAGCTATTGCAGTAAGTGCAATTGTTACTAGCTCATTATTAGCTAGCGATGTGGTTAAAATTGGGGTTCAAGCACCAATTACAGGAGAATATGCAAATGAAGGTCAAAGTATAGAAAACTTTGTAAAACTTATAGTAGATGAGAAAAATGCTGCAGGTGGACTTCTTGGTAAAAAAATCGAAGTTGTAACTTGTGATGACGAAGCAAAAGCTCAAAAAGCTGCAGTTTGTGCTAAAAAATTAGCAAATGAAGGTGTTATTGCTGTAATTGGTTCTTATACTTCAGGTGCAACTGAAGCAGCACAAACTACATATTTTAGAAAAAATATACTTCAAACAAGTGATGGAACAAGTGATTCTTTAATTACAAAAAAATACTGGACTTTCTTTAGAAATTCTTTTCCAAACTCTTCTCAAAGTGATTTTACAGCTGAGTATATGGTAAAAACTAAAAAATATAAAAATATCGTAGTTTTATCTGACTATTCTTCTTATTCAACTGGTCTTGGTGATGCAACAGAAGCTTCAATAAAAGCACTTGGTGGAAATGTAATTTTCAGAGGAAAAATCAAATCAGGTACTCAAAACTTTACAGCAATGTTAACAAAAGTTAAAGCAATGAACCCAGATGTAATTTACTACTCTGGTTACTATACTGATGGTGGATTGTTAAGAGCTCAACAAAAACAATTACAAATAAATGCTGACTTTATCGGTGGGGATTCAAATGATAACCCAGATTTCTATAAACTTGCAGGTGATGCAGCCGAAGGTACAGTTTTAATTAACTTCCCAACTCCTGAAATTTTACCATACCCAGAAGCTAAAAAATATTTAGCAGCATATAAAGATAGATTTAAAATGAATCCTCCATCAATTTGGCCTGTTACAAATGCAGATGGATTAAGAGCTGTTATTGAAGGTGTTGAAAAAACAAAATCATTTGATACTAAAAAGATTTCTGATTACATTAGAAATACTATGAAAGATTTCGCAGGAATTACTGGACCATTTAACATTAGAGAAGATGGTGAAAGAGTTGGTGCTAAATTTGTTGTTTATAAAATGAAAAATGATGGTACAAAACAAGTAGTTACTGAATAATAGGGCATTAAAATATGGATACTTTACTTCAACAGTTAATAAATGGTTTAACAATAGGAAGTCTGTATGCATTGGTAGCTTTAGGTTATACAATGGTTTACGGTGTGATGAAGTTAATTAACTTCGCACACGGTGACCTTGTTGCCTTTTCTGCTTATGTAGGATTGACTATTTTTACGCAGTTTTATGGTTCAAATGCATTGTCATTAGTAAATATTGTTATTGTATTTACATTAACAGCGTTAGTTGTGGCTTTTGTGGGTGTTCTTCTTGAGCGTCTTGCATATAGACCTTTAAGAACGGCACCAAGATTAAGTGCTGTTGTTTCAGCACTTGGTGCATCTCTTGTAATACAAAATGGAATTATGCTTATTTGGGGTCCAAATATGGAAATTTTTCCAGCTGATGTATTTCCAAGCACTTCATGGAACTTTGGTGGGGTAATTATTTCATTTACACAATTAGTAATTTTAGCACTTTCATCTGTACTAATGATTGCACTTTATTTATTTATTAATAAAACAAAAATGGGAACAGCAATTAGAGCATCAGCAATTGATCAAGATGCTGCAAAACTTATGGGTATCAATGTAAATAGAGTTATTATGACTATTTTTATTATTGGTTCTATGTTAGGAGCAATTGGTGGTTTATTTATTGGAATTTATTATAGAGGTTTAACATTTGATATGGGATGGCTTTATGGTTTAAATGCCTTTATTGCAGCAATTATTGGTGGAATTGGAAATATTCCAGGAGCTATGCTTGGTGGATTATTACTTGGATTATTTAATGCCTTAATTTCAGGATATATCTCTACTACATGGGCAGAGACATTTACATTTATTTTATTAATTATAATATTAATTGTAAAACCAACTGGAATTCTTGGTGAAAAAACGGCGGAGAAAGTATAATGAACAGAACAACAATTATTGCTACACTTTTTTTAATAATCATGGCAGTTTTTCCTTTTTTAGTTGACTCTGCTTGGTTAAGTATTGGTATTACATTTTTAGTATTTGCTGTTGTTGCATTTTCTCAAGATATTATTCTAGGACGTGCTGGTGTATTTAATATGGGACATGCCATTTTCTTTGGTATGGGAGCATATACAACAGCTATATTAAATGTACATTTTGGTTTTACTATTATTGAAACTATTCCATTTGCAATTTTATTGCCAGTTGTTATTTCTGTTTTACTTGCAGGTCCAATTATTCACTTAAGAGGAGATTATTTATTAGTTGCAACTGTTGGTTTTAATATTATATTTGAACAAGTACTAAAAAATGACATCTTTGGTTTAACAGGTGGTCCAAATGGTATTTTTGGAATTGATTTTATTAAAGTTTTTGGATATGAATTTACATCTGATACATCAATTTATTATGTTGCATTTGGTTTATTAATTATAACTTTATTTATTATAAGAAATTTAGATACTTCAAAATATGGAAGAGCCTTATATTATATAAATAAAAATGAAATTGCAGCAAAATCTATGGGTGTTAACATTTCATACTACAAACTTTTTGCTTTTGCTTTAGGTGCTGCTATTGCTGGAGCTGCGGGTGCGGTATTTGCAGTACAATATTCAGCTGTAAGTCCAGAGTCATTTAACTTTATGCAATCAGTTATGTTCTTTGCAATTGTTTTAGTTGGTGGATCAGCTTCACTTCCTGGAATTATTGTTGGTACATTTGTTATGTTCGTTTTACCTGAATTATTTACAGAATTTAAAGAATCAAGATATTTAATTTTTGGGGCAGCTATGGTTCTTACAATGATATTAAGACCAAATGGTGTTTGGCCAGCAAAATTCGGAAATATCCCAAAATTTCTTAAAGAGAAAGCGGGGGAGGCAAAATAATGAAATATGTACTAGAGATTGAAAATGTTACAAAATATTTCCATGGATTAGTTGCAATTGATAATTTAACTATTAATGTAAAACCAGGTCAAATATATGGAATCATTGGACCTAATGGTGCTGGAAAAACTACATTATTCAACTGTGTAACAGGTATTTATACTCCAGAACGTGGAACAATTAGATATAAAGGTGAAGATATTACAGGAATGGAACCACATAAAATTGCTCAAAGAGGGGTTTTAAGAACATTCCAAAATATTAGATTATTTAAAGAGATGAGTGTAGCAGAAAATATTATTGCAGGATGTCACACAAAATCTAAACAAAATTGGTACCATGCGATTATTCACACTCCTTTTTATAAAAAAGATGAAAAGAAACGATGGGAAAAAGTTGATGAATTGATGGATTTTTTTGGTTTATCTAAATATGCTGATACGCCAGCAGGTGACTTATCATATGGTAATCAAAGAAAAGTAGAAATGGCAAGAGCACTTGCAGCTGAACCTGAGCTTCTTATCTTAGATGAGCCAGCAGCTGGACTTAATGAAAATGAAACAATCGAACTTACAAATATCATCTTAAAAATAAAAGAGATGGGACTTGGGATTATGATGATTGAACATGATATGGATATGGTTATGAAATTAACTGATTATATCACTGTTATTAACTTTGGTAAAGAGATTTCTCAAGGTGTTCCATCTTTTGTTCAAGATGACCCAAAAGTAATTGAAGCATATATTGGAACAGATGATGAGGAGAACGAATAATGGTAAATAATGAAGTATTATTAGAGATTAGAGATCTTCATGTATCTTATGGAGCAATTTCAGCTATTAAAGGTATCTCTTTAAAAGTATTAAGAGGAGAAGTTGTAACAATTCTTGGTGCAAATGGTGCTGGGAAAACTACAACTTTACAAACAATTTCTGGACTTCTAAAAGCGAAATCAGGAAATATTATTTTTGATAAAAATGATATTACTAAATGTGAAGCGCATGATATTGTAGGACTTGGTATGTCTCATTCTCCTGAAGGAAGAAGAGTTTTTGGAACATTGACTGTTGAAGAAAATCTTATGATGGGAGCTTATACATTAAAACACCATGATAAAGAGACTTTAGAGTGGATTTATGACATTTTACCAAGATTAAAAGAGAGAAAAAAACAACTTGCAGGTACTTTATCTGGTGGTGAGCAACAAATGCTTGCTATTGGAAGAGCTATTATGAGTAAGCCTAAACTTTTAATTTTGGATGAGCCATCACTTGGACTTGCTCCAATTTTAATTAAAGCAATTTTTAAAGCAGTAAAAGAGATTGCATTAAGTGGTGTTACAGTTTTACTAGTAGAACAAAATGCAAAAGCAGCGTTAAAACTAGCTGACAGAGCATATGTTTTAGAAGTAGGAAAAATAACACATGAAGGAACTGCAGAAGAGTTATTAAACTCAAAAACAATTCAAGAAGCGTATTTAGGGAAAAAACATTAATTATGAGACATAAACGTAGATTAAAATCAAAAATACAAGATTTACATAAAGGCCAGTGAATCCTTAATTAAAATAGCAAAATGACTATATTTAAAGTCATTTGTCTTTTGAGCACATTTAAAAGGAGTGCTCTTAGACTGCTTAAAAAATAATTTAAGAAAACAATAAATTTTTAAGGATAATAAATGAAAAACGAAACAGAAATTATAAACTCAGCAATACAATTAGCTGAAAAATGGCAAAATAGAGCAACACAACTTGTAAGTGATTGGGATAGAGAATTTTATGTAAAAATGAATAAAATGCTTGAACATCCTAAAGATAAAGCTCTTTTAATAGAGTTGATGGATCAATGTTTTAGATGTGATTCTAATGCAAGGGTTGCTGATCAAATTATTTTTCTTTTAGAAAAACATGGAATGGCTCACTTTTTTACGACTAAAGATAAAACACTTTTATGGTTATTCCAAAACTTTGGTAAATTTTTACCAAACTTATCTGTTCCTATGTTTGTAAATCAAATAAGAGAAGATACAAAAACAGTAGTTATTAAAGGAGAGGATGAGCCTTTTAATAAACACTTAATAATGAGAAAAAAAGAAGGTACTAGAGTAAATATCAATTTAATTGGTGAAGTTGTTCTTGGTGAAGAAGAAGCTAGTGAAAGAATGGAAAAATATTTAAAAGCACTAACTAATCCAAATATTGACTATATTTCAATCAAAATATCAACAATTTATTCTCAAATCAACGCATTAAACTTTGAACATACAGTTGAAGTATTAGTTGAAAAACTATCTAAAATATTTGCACAAGCACAAAAATATCCTTATATTGCACCAGATGGTACAAAATCAAATAAATTTATAAATCTTGATATGGAAGAGTATAGAGATTTAGCTATTACTGTTGAAGTATTTAAAAGAACATTAGACAAACCTGAATTTAAAAACTTTTATGCAGGTATCGTTTTACAAGCATATTTACCTGATTCATTTAATTGGCAAAAAGATTTATGTGAATGGGCAAAAGTAAGAGTTCAAAATGGTGGAAGCCCTATCAAGTTTAGACTTGTAAAAGGTGCTAACATGGAAATGGAAGAGACTGAAGCTAGTCAAAAACATTGGGAAATGGTTACATATACTGATAAATCTGATACAGACTCAAACTATAAAAGAATGGCAAGATATGCACTTCAAAGTGAAAATGCTCCATATATGCACATAGGAACTGCTTCTCACAATCTTTTTGAGCTAGCATATGCTACTACATTAGCAGAAGAAAATAATACAACGGCATACCATACATTAGAGATGTTAGAAGGTATGAGTGAAGCTGCAAGATTAGCAATCAAAGAGATTTCAAAATCTGTAATTTTATATGCTCCAACTGCTGCAAAAGAACAATTTACAAATGCAATTGCTTACTTAGTAAGAAGACTTGATGAAAATACTGGTCCTGATAACTTTATTAGATACTCTTTTGGATTGACTGTTGGTTCAAAAGATTGGAAGATGCAAAAAGAGCTATTTTTAAAATCTTTTGAAAATGAAAAAACATCATTTGTAGGTGCAAAAAGAAAACAAAATAGACTTGAAGAAAAATGGGATGATTTCTCTAACTCATCTTATGACACAAAAGAATATCATGCAGAAGCTGACACAGATTTCGTATTACCTAAAAATCAAGAATGGGCTAGAAATATTGTAAAAAAATGGAAGTTTACAAAAGATACAGAACATAAAATTGCTCCAATAGTTGTTGGTGGTGAAGAGATTGTTGAAGGTAGAAAAATTGTTGAAGCAATTGATAAATGCCAACTAAAAGATGGTGTTTTAGCAGGTAAATTTGCAAATGCAAATGCTGAAGACCTTAAAAAAGCTGTTGAAATAGCGAAAGCAGATGTTGATGGTTGGAGAAGTTTAACACATGAACAAAGACATGCTGCACTTAAAAAAGTTGCTATTAAATTAAGAGAAAGAAGAGATGATTTAATAGGTATTGCGGCTGCTGAAGTTGGTAAAGTTTTCACTGAAACTGATGTTGAAGTTTCTGAAGCAGTTGACTTCGTAGAATTCTACCCATATAGTGCACACTATTTTGAAAAATATTCAAACTTAGAGTTTACAGGGAAAGGTGTTGGTGTTGTTGTACCACCTTGGAACTTCCCTGTTGCTATTCCATTAGGTGGAGTTGCTGCTACACTTGCTGCTGGAAATACAGTTATTATCAAACCAGCTTCTGTTGCTGCTTTAACTGCTTATGAAATGTGTAAATGTTTTTGGGATGCTGGTATTTCTAAAAATGTATTACAATTTACTCCTTGTCCAGGAGCACTTGCTGGTGAGCATTTAATTGCAAATAAAGATGTAGATTTTGTAATTTTAACTGGTGGTGAAGATACAGCGGCTACTATGCTAAAAACAAGACCTGATCTATTGCTAACAGCAGAAACTGGTGGAAAAGATGCAACTATTGTAACAAATATGGCTGATAGAGAACAAGCAGTTAAAAATGTTTGTAATAGTGCATTTGGAAACTCTGGTCAAAAATGTTCTGCTACTTCACTTTTAGTATTGGAAGAAGAAGTTTATAATGATGAAGGATTTAAAAAAGCTTTAGTAGATACTGCACGTTCAATGAGTGTTGGTTCTGTTTGGGATTTCAAAAACAGAATTGGTACTTTAGCAAATCCTGTTTCTGGAAATCTTAAAAAAGCAATTGAAACTCTTGAAGGTAATGAAGAGTGGTTATTGGCACCTGAATATGCTGAAAACAATGAATATATGCTAAAACCAGCAATTAAATGGGGAGTTAGTGAAGGAAGTTTTATTCATATGAACGAACTTTTTGGACCTGTACTTGCTGTTATAAAAGCAAAAGATTTAGCACACGCTGTTAAAATTGTAAATGATACTGGATATGGTTTAACTTCTGGAATTGAATCACTAGATGAAAGAGAAGTAGCATACTGGAAAGAGAACCTTAAAGCTGGAAATCTTTATGTAAATAGAGGAACAACAGGAGCAATAGTTCTTAGACAACCATTTGGTGGAATGGGTAAATCTGCAATTGGTGCAGGAAGAAAAGTTGGTATTTTCAACTACATTACACAATTTGTTGACTTTACAGAAAAATCAGCTCCAAAAACATCAAAAAAATATACTACTGAATTAAGTAAATTTATTGATGATTGTAAATCTTCTGGAAAAAATAAAGAGGATTTTGAAAAATTATCTATTGCCTTACAATCATATTATGAAAACTATGAAAATGAATTTAGTAAAGCAAAAGATTATTGTGAAGTAAGAGGAGAAGATAACCACTTTAAATATCTTCCTTTAACAAGAGTTATTATTAGAGTAAGTTCAGATGATACTATTTTTGAAGCCGTATCAAGAATACTTGCTGCAAAAGTTTCAAATGTTCAATTTACTGTTTCTGTAAACAATAATAAAGAGATTACTGAATTTTTAAGAAAATCTCCACAATTAATTGGAGCAGGAAATAATCTTGTTGAACAAGATGACAAAACATTTGCAAGTGTAATTAAAGATTATCAAAGAGTTATTTACTCAAATATATCTAAAGTTCCAAGCGCAATTTTTGAAGAAGCAGCAAAAACTCTTACATTTATTGTAAGACAAGCGCCAATGATGGAAGGAAGAATTGAACTTCTTAATTATTTCATTGAGCAATCAATATCTCACTCATTCCATAGATATGGAAATATTGGAGCAAGAGGTTTAAAATAAGAAGGTTTATTCCTTCTTATTAACCTTTTATTTTAACCCAGTATTTACACATATTGTGATGTTAAAATCCTTAAAAATTTAATAGGAAAAATCTATGGGAACATGGTTTATTATTTTGATAGTTTTTTGTTTGATTATATTCATGTGGTATGTACATGATAAATATGTTCAAAGAACACATCAAATTTTAGTTAATTATCCAATAATAGGTCGTTTAAGATTTGTTTTTCAAGAATTTAGAGAACCTTTTAGACAATACTTTGGTGACGAAAAATTTTATGAATCAATGGATAAATTAGATTGGGTATATAGTGCCTCAAGAGACAAAGTAAACTTTTCATCTTTCTCTCCATCTCAACCTTTACCAAAACCAAAATTTATGCTTAGACATGTAAATATTGTATTAAATGATAATGAAGTTGATGATGATTTTTCAGTTACTTTTGGAGAAAAAAGAGAAAAACCATTTGTTGCTTCTTCTATAATAGGAAGAGCCCCTATGAGTGATGGTTCTATATCTCCTGAAGGAACTAGAGCTTTTGTTTATGGTGCACAAAGAGGTAATTTTCCTATCAATTCAGGAGAAGGTGGATTAACATCAAATTTTTTTGTTACACACTATAACTATGATAAAAATTATATGCAAGTAGTTAGAGGAAACTCTTTTATTTATAGAGTTTTTAAACTTGCTAAATTCTTTTTTAATGAACCAGTAGCAATTGATTTTTATAGAAAAATGATATTTAAAGGGAATCAAGAAGCAGATACCTATGTGTTTAATAAAGATAAAAAATGTTTTTATAGACCAAATTGGAATGCACCACTTGAAAATTTCCCAAAAGAAGTTCCTGCTGATATGCCTGATATTATTTTACAAATTAGTTCAGGGCTTTATGGTGTAAGGGATAAAGATGGTAATTTTGATATGGAACGTTACAAAAAGCAAATGAGCTTTTGTAAGATGACAGAAATTAAACTTGCACAAGGGGCAAAACAAACTGGTGGGAAATTAGTAGCAGAAAAAGTTACTCCATCAATTGCTTACTATAGAAATATTGAAGCACATAAGGATTTATTTTCACCAAATAGATTTCCATATGCTACTTCAAATGAAGAACTTTTTGATTTTATTGGCACACTTCAAGAAGCTTCAGGGAAACCTGTAGGAATTAAAATTGTAGTTTCTGATTATGACAATATTGTTCCAATAGCAAAAGAGATTAAAAGAAGAATACCTTTAAATCTTCCATTCCCTGATTATATTTCTATCGATGGTGGTAGTGGTGGAAGTGCTACTGCACCTTTAGAGATGATGGAACGAATTGGTATGGACATTAGAGATGCTTTATATTTAGTTGATAAAGTTCTCAAAGATTATGGTGTAAGAGAACACATAAAAATATCTGCTAGTGGAAAAATTTTAACACCTGATGATGTTGTAATTACATTGTGTTTAGGTGCTGATTTTGTACAAATTGCAAGAGGTTTTATGATGAGTGCAGGATGTATTAGAGCTAGATATTGTTCAGGAGCTACTAAACATCAATGTCCAGTTGGACTTGCAACACAGGATATCAAAAAAAGACGACATTACTTTGTTCAAAAACATTCAAATTATGTAAAAAATTATCATAATAATATTTTAAAAAGTATGAAAAGTCTATTAGCAGTAATGGGACTTAAAAATGTAAAAGAATTAAATAAAGAAAAATTAATATTTTTAGATATTGATTCAATAATACATGATGATATGGATGCATTATTTGAAAGAAGGATATCACTCAAAAAATAAGTTTTTGTATCCACTAGCGAGTAGGTATATTTAAAAGACACACCCCCCATATGTCCTCTTTATATTCCGTCCGTATGCCTACTCACTAGTGGATACAATATTATTAATTAAATTTTTATTTAATAATTTTTATTAAGATAAAAAAATGAATTTTAAAATATAATATAACATAGTTTTAAAGGATTAAATATGTTAAATATAAATAACTTAAACATAGGCAAAAGAATCATTATTGCACCAGCAATAGCTATGATATTTTTACTAGTTTTGACACTTTTTTCTAATAAAGCACTAAAATCAGATAGAGAAACACTAAATGAAATAGTTCAAGTTAAATTTGAACTTTATGTTTTAAGTACAAAACTTTTGACTGATATGGAGTTATATAACACTGTATTATATAAAGTATTTAACTATGTAACTGGAGCATATGAAGAGTCTGAAATTGAAGCTGAAGTTAAAGTATTAATTAATATACAAAAAGAAGTTAACCAAGATATAAAAAAACTAAAACAAGCAATAGTTCATGATGAAAATGTTATAAAAAGTATTAAACAAATAGAAGTTGATATAAAAGAATATAATACTCAAATAAACGATGCAATGAACGATGTTATGAATATCTATTTAGATAAAATTTTAGAGACAGATATTCCATATTCTAAGATAACTAAAGAGTTAAATAAGATTACAAAATTTGCTTATAATGAAAATAATAAAAGCTACGACTTAGCGTTAGAAAAAATTAGCAATACCTTATCTACACTAAATGTTCTAAGTATTATTGCCTTTGCCTTATCATTTAGCATTATTATTTTTGTTACTAAATCAATTATAAACCCTTTGAAAAAGTTTCAAGATGGACTTCTTGAATTCTTTAGGTATTTAAATAAAGAGATTGATGATACACAACTAATTGAATTAAATAGTAGTGATGAATTAGGTAAAATGGCTAGTGCTATAAATAATGGTATTTTACAAATAAAAGATGGTGTAGAAAAAGACAAACTGTTAGTTGCTAGTTCAATTGAATGTGCAAATGAAGCAAAAAAAGGTTTTTTAAATGTAAGAATAAGTGGTAGTACAAATAATCCTGCTTTAACTGAATTAAAAGACGTAATAAATGAAATGCTAAGTTCAATTGAATCAAATATAAAAAATGCAATGATAGTTTTAGATAAATATACTCAATATGACTACAGACCAAAAGTAGATTTAAAAACCATGGGTGGTGATTTAAAAGAATTAAGTGAAGATATAAATAGTTTAGGAAGTGCAATTACTTCTATGCTTTTAGAAAATAAAGAGTTAGGACAATTTTTATCAAACAAAGCAGATACCCTATCTGCAAATGTTCATACGCTAAGCTCTTCAGCAAACAATCAAGCTGCATCCCTTGAAGAAACAGCTGCTGCAATCGAAGAGATAACAGCAAATATGAAAAATAGTTCCCATAATATTTTAGAAGTTACAAATTATGCAAATGAAGTATCACAATCAGTTAATGATGGATTAGAGTTAGCATCTAAAACAACATCAGCTATGGATATAATAAATGAGCAAACAAATGCCATTGCGGATGCTATAACTGTTATTGACCAAATAGCATTCCAAACAAATATTCTTTCACTTAATGCTGCTGTTGAAGCAGCTACTGCTGGTGAAGCAGGAAAAGGATTTGCGGTTGTTGCTGCAGAAGTTAGAAATCTAGCTTCTAGAAGTGCTGAAGCTGCAAAAGAGATAAAATCACTTGTTGAAAATGCAACAATAAAAGCAAATGATGGTAAAACAATTTCAAATGAGATGATTAATGGATATGGAAAATTAAATGAAAATATCCAACATACACTAAAACTTATCTCAGAAGTTTCAACTTCATCAAAAGAACAATTTAGTGCAATGGAACAAATCAACGATACTGTTAATAGATTAGATCAAGTAACACAACAAAATGCCTCTTCAACAAGTGAGTCAAATAAAATTGCTCAAGAGGTAAAAGAAATAGCAGAAAAAGTTGTATTACATACAAATGAAAAGGAATTTGAAGGAAAATAAAACTCTATTTAATATCTATTGGTGAGTAGGCAGACTAAAGAAACGCCATATGTTCTTTTTATATTCCGTCATATATGCCTATTCACCCGTGGATATCTTATATTGTTTTTTTACCCTTTGTAATATTTGCTTTTTTTCCAAATTTTCATCAAGTTGTAAATCAAAAGCAAATTCTAAAATCTCTTTAAATAAAACTCCAGGCTTATAACCCAAATCCATCAAGTCTTTTCCCATTACTATAGGTTTTGGTCCACTATTACTAACTTCTAATTGACTAGCTTTATTTTTTAACCAAGAAATAGCTTCGTGACATTTACATTTATCTTCTATTGTTCGTCCTAAACAATCAGCCAAACAGACCAAACAAAGCATCTCAATATCAACTTTTAGCGCTAATCTTTTAACAGCTTTATCACTACTATTATGCAAATACAATTGAAAAGGTGCAAGATGATTTTTAACCAAAGGAATAATTTCTGCAATTAGTTTTTTGTCATTTGTAAGTTTTTCTAAAAATGATACTGTAGGCTCTATTCCCAAAGACTCATGTTTATAGGAAGTAATTTTGTTTTTTATCATTTTTGTACAAAGTGGTTTTCCAAAATCATGGCAAAGTATTGCAAAAAATAGAACTAAATCTTTATAATCATCACCTGTTTTTAATTTTGCCATCTCATCTAAACTCATAAGGGTATGAATCCAAACATCACCTTCAGGATGGTATTCTGGTTCTTGAATACATCCTATTAAAGCTTTCAATTCAGGAAAATATTTTAAAATACCTAACTCTTTCATAAGTTCAAACCCATATGAGGGTTTAGATGATTTTAAAAAAAGTTTTTTTAATTCTTCAAAAATTCTCTCTTTTGCTAACTCTTCCAAATCACCAGAGAAAACCATTTTTTTGCATAAGTCAAAAGTTTTATTATCTAAAGTAAAACCAAATCTTGAAGTAAATTGTATAGCTCTATATACTCTTAGTGGGTCTTCAATAAAACTATTATTATCTATATGTCTTAAAATTTTGTTTTCCAAATCTTTTAAACCATCAAAGGGGTCTAAAAACTCATTTTTTACGAAATCATATCCAAGTGCATTAATTGTAAAATCTCTTCTCCTAGCTGCTTCTTTGAAGCTTAAAGCACTATTGCTGATAACTTCAAAACCTTTATGACCTTTTGATATCTTTTTTTCAACTCTAGGAATAGCAAAATCATACTCATCATTGCCAATACAAAGTTTTAAAACTCCATAGGATTTTCCCACAAGTTTTACTTTTCCAAATTGTTCTAAATATTCTCTAAGGGTTTCAAAATTTTCCACATGGAAAACTTCTATATCATAATCTTTTATTTCTAAGTTTAAGAAGTGATCTCTAACGCAACCTCCCACAAGAATAGGAGTTGTCCCTTTTTCTTGTAAAAGATTGAGTATCTCTGTTAGAGTTTCAGGTAAGTTGATACTAATTTTTTTCGTTGTAGATATGTACATCTCTTTGTGGAAATGGAATTGAAATTCCTTCTTTATCAAAAGTATTTTTAATCTCTTCAGTTAATCCCCATTTTACATCCCAATAATCAGGTGTCATAACCCAAGCACGAACTACAAAATTAACAGAAGAATCAGCAAGTTCTGCAACTGCAACTGTTATGCCATCATCTTTTAAAACTTTTTCATTTGATTCAATTATTTTAGTAATTGTCTCTTTTGCTTTTTTCAAGTCATCACCATATCCAACACCAACAGTTAAATCAACTCTTCTTTTTGGATGAGCATTAATATTTACTATACTTCCAGCTGTAATAGCTCCATTTGGTACAAGAATTTTTTGATTATCACCAGTTGTAAATTCAGTGTTAAAAAGATGTACTTCAGTGATTTTTCCAGTTGTTCCACCAGCAGTTACCACATCACCTATTTTAAAAGGTTTAAAGAAAATTATCATAACTCCAGAAGCAAAGTTTGATAAAGAATCTTTAAGTGCCAAACCAACTGCTAAACCAGCAGCTCCTAAAATAGCTAAAAATGAAGTTGATTTTACACCTACTTGTTCTAAGGCAGTTAAAACAACTACCACAAGCAATAAGTAATAAATAATATCATCAAAAAATTTCACAAGTGTTTCATCAAATTTTGGGTTTTTCTTTATAATAACAACCAAAATATTTGTTATTTTTTTTGCTAACCATTTACCCACAACAAATATTACAATTGCAAGTGCTACATTTAATGAATATAAACCAATCACATCAGATACTGTTTCTACACTATTTCCCATCTTCTTTCCTTAGATTAATTTTTTTAATTTAGTAACAACTTCACTTAAAGAAACTTCTTCTTTATCTAAAGTTTTTCTGTTAACAATTTCCACCATACCATCTTCTAATCTTTTTCCAACAACAACAGCATATGGAAAACCAATTAGTTCAAAATCACTCATTTTAAATCCAAATCTTGCATTTACTCTATCATCTAAAATTGTAGAAATTCCTGCAATTTTTAAATCATTATAAATCTTTTTACCAGCTTCTAATTCTTCATTTTTTTTAGCATTTGAAACAATTACATCAACCATAAATGGAGCTGATTCTTTTGTCCAAATACATCCTTTATCATCATGATGTTGTTCAATTACAGTTGCAACAAGTCTTGATACACCAATACCATAAGTTCCCATTACAAAAGGTTTTGATTTTCCATTTTCATCTAAAAAATTTGCACCTAATGGTTCAGAATATTTTGTTCCTAGTTGAAAGATATGTCCAGCTTCTATTCCTTTTGTATGAATAAGTTTTCCACCACAACAAGCGCAAGTATCACCCTCTTGAACAGCAATTAAATCAAAATATTTTACATCTTTTAATGTTGTTAAGTCAGTACCAGTAAAGTGATAGTTTTCTTCATTTGCACCACAAACTAAACCAATCTCATCTTTTAGTTCATTATCAATAACAAAAGTGATATTTGCAGGTAAATTAAATGGTCCACAATATCCAGCAACCAAACCTGCACTTAAAATATCATCATCATTTGCATCTATTAACTCTAAAGCATCAACTGCATTGCATGCTTTTGTCTCTTCAAGTTCATCATTTCCTCTTACAAAGAAAACCACAACTTCTTCTTTTTCTTCATAAATAGCTTTTTTAATAACTGCTTTTATTGATTGTGCTTTTGGTGTACTTAAAAAGTTTGAAACATCTTCAATAGTTTTCATACCTTCTGTTAAAACTTTTTCCATCTTAATTTCAACAGCTGTCAAATCATACCAAGTATTTGTTTCTTTTTTTGCTCTAGTAGCTGCTTCAATATTTGCTCCATATTCACAAGCTTCACATACAACAATAGTATCTTCACCAGAGTTTGCTAATACCATAAACTCTTTACTTCCACTTCCACCAATAGCTCCACTATCAGCAGCAACTACACGAAACTCTAAACCTAATCTTGTAAAAATCTTTTTGTAAGTCTCTTCCATAAGATTAAATTCTCTAATCATATCTTCTTCACTAGAATGGAAAGAATAAGAGTCTTTCATTAAAAACTCTCTTCCTCTCATAAGTCCAAATCTAGGACGTGCTTCATCCCTAAATTTTGTATTAATTTGATATAAATGAACAGGTAAATCTTTATATGAAGTAACTCTATTTTTTACTAGATTAACCATCGCCTCTTCATTTGTAGGACTTAAAACAAAATCTGCCCCTTTTCTATCTTTGATTCGAAGCATCTCTAGACCCATTTTAGAAGCACGACCACTCTCTTCCCAAAGAGCAGTTGGTGTTACAAATGATAATTGAACTTCATTAAGTCCAGCATTATCAAGTTCTTCTTTTACAATAGCTCTAATTTTATCTAAAACTATTTTTCCTAAAGGCATAAAATTATATAAACCAGCACCCTCTTGGTTGATAAATCCACCTCTTATTAGATATTGATGAGAAGGTAAAGTGGCATCTTTTGGAGCTTCTTTTGTCGTTGGTATAAACATTTGAGAAAATTTCATTAATATATTCCTAATTATTAAATTTTATTACATGGTCACATTTAAGTGAATTAGACTTATCTTCAAGTCCAAAAACAGATTGTACAGTTCCTAATACTAAATCACATTCTACATCTTTTGAAATCTTTTTTAATCTTGTTGTTGGCTCATGTAAAAACTCATTTAAAACTGTTTGACAAAGTTTTTTAATATTTTCCTCATCTTCAGATTTTATAAAACCTTTTTTTATAGCATTTTGTAATTTCTTTTGAATTACATCATCACCTTTTACATAAAGATGTTTTACCACAGGTTCTACTTCAAGAGATTTTAACCACTTAAAAAACTCTTCTGATTCTTTTAATACAATCATATATGCTTTTTTAGCTTGTTCAGCTCTTAAAGTCATATTTGAATTTACAATATCTTGTAAATCATCAACCGCATATATTTTAAGATTTGGACTATCAATTTCTTCAATATCCCTTGGAACTGCTATATCAAACCAATATCTGTTAAAAGAACAATTTTTTACCATACTCTCTTTTATAATTGGATATGGTGCAGAAGTTGCTGTAATCATTACTGGTATTTCATTTAAAAGTTTTTCTAAATTTTCATATGGCTCTACTTGAACATCAAAATCAAAAGTTTCAACAAGCATTTTTGCTTTTTTAATATCTCTACTTGTAAGAATAATATCAAAACCTGCTTTGTTTAGATGTTTCATTGTAAGCTCACTCATCTCACCAGCACCAATAACTAAAGCTTTTACTCCATTTGTATTTTGAATAATATCTTTAGCCTTTGCTACAGCAGTTGAAGCAACAGAAACAGAACCTGTCCCTAAAGTGGTCTCATTTCTAACATTGGCTGCACACTTAAAAGCATAATTCATAGCCTTTGATATCTCTTTTCCACAATACCCTTTAGATAAAGCTAATCTAAAAGCATCTTTTAATTGTCCAACTATTTGTGTCTCACCAACAACTAAAGAATCTAATGCTGAAGCTACAGAAAAAAGATGATGAATTGCACCTGAATTATCATATATATCAGCTCTTTCAAGTAAGTTCTCATAATCAAGTCCTGAATACTTTGCTAGGATTTGAAAAATTTTCTCTTTTGATTGTTTGATATTTGTAGTTGTAGTCATAATCTCAACTCTATTACATGTGGATAATAAAACTACCTCATCAATAGAGTTATCAGATTGTATTGTTTTTAAAAAAGTTTCAACTGAACTCTCATTTGAAAATGCAATCTTTTCTCTTGTTTGTAAGTCTGTATTTTTATGTGTAAAAGAGATGCTTAAATAACTCATGACCTAAAACTCTCTTTCTATCATTTCTTTCATAATCTTAATTAATCCCTCAGAATTTTCATCTTCCAAAATCATAATTGCCTCTCTTCCTAAAGCTTTTGCTTGAGAAATTGCATCATTTAAAGAGTCTGTTCGCTCCATTTGTTGTTTAATCCAAAGGGCTTCTTCTTCTGTCAACTCTTTTTTAAATAGTGATTCTAATTTTGTTTTATCATCTAATCTTTGATGTAATAACAGATATGGAATAGTTACTTTTCCTTCAACAAAATCAAACATTGCTGGTTTTCCTAAAGTAGTTGAGTCTTGAGTAATATCTAAAATATCATCAATCATTTGAAAAGCAAGACCAAGATTTTTTCCATAAAGTGCATATTTTTCTTCATCTTTATTTACCAAAATAGCAGCACTTGCAGCACTTGCTTCTATTAAAGATGCTGTTTTTTTATAAATCATATCAAAATATTTTTTATAATCAGTATTAAAAGTTTCAGTTAAATCAATATCCATCATCTCACCAATACTTAATTTAGTAACAGCACTTGAAATATTGTATGCAACTTTTTTATTCATTTGAGAAAGTTCAGTAAAGGCTTTAGAGTATAAAACATCTCCAAACATAATAGCAGTTTTAGCATCATATAAAGCATTTACAGAAGGGCTTCCTCTTCTTGTATCTGCTTCATCAATAACATCATCATGTAAAAGTGATGCAGCATGAATCATCTCAACTATTGCACACAGTTTTATTGATTCTTCATTAACTCCAGCTATTTTTAATATCAATTTAGAACGCAACATCTTTCCTGTTGCTAGATGTCCAAAAAGCTCTATACTCTTTTCATCCTCACACTCTTTTACAAACTCTAAAATCTTATCTTTTACTATTTTTAACTCTTCCACTACCAAATACCTTATGAATCTAATCTACAAATAATTTCACCTGTAAATTCAATATACAAATCATCTTTTACTTTAGAAACTTCATCAAGGTTTTCTAAAACAAAAGAGTTTATATCTTCATTTACATCATAGTTCTCACCTTTATCTTTTGATAAAAGTAATTCCATAGCTGCATATTTTTCTAATATTTTGTCTAACTCATCACTTACAATTTCACTTGATGCGTGTTTAATTACATCCAAGAATTTTGATTTTGGAGTTCCAAATAAAATATCATCCATATTATTTTTCTAATCTCACTCTTACAGATTTAGCATGGGCTGTTAGACCTTCTGTATCTGCTAATAATGCACAAGCTTCACCTAACTCATCTATAGCTTCTTGAGAAAAACTAATAATCGAAGATTTTTTCAAAAAATTTTCCACATTTAATGGGCTATAAAATTTAGCTGTACTTCCAGTAGGAAGAGTATGGTTTGGACCTGCAATATAATCACCTATTGGTTCAGGTGTATTTTTACCTAAGAAAATTGCTCCAGCATGTTTTATTTTTGGTAATAATTCAAAGGCATTATTAGTCATTACTTCCAAGTGTTCTGGTGCTATTTCATTCATAAGTTTTATAGCCTCATCCATATTTGAAGCTACAATAATAATACCTCTTTCATCAATAGATTTTTTAGCTATTTCTCTTCTGCTTAACTCTTCTAAAAATCTATCAACCTCTATTGAAGTAAGCTCTGCTACTTTGTCACAAGTTGTTATCATAATAGAACTTGCCATCTCATCATGTTCTGCTTGAGAAAGTAAATCAATAGCTAAATATCTAGGATTTGCACTTGCATCACTTAAGATTCCAATCTCACTTGGACCTGCAATCATATCAATATTAACTTCCCCAAAAACCAACTTTTTAGCAGTTGCTACAAAAATATTTCCCGGACCAGTTATAACATCAACTTTTGGAATAGTTTGTGTCCCATATGCCATAGCAGCAATTGCACTTGCACCTCCTACTTTAAAAGCTTTTTTTATACCACAAATATAACATGCTGCTAAAAGTAATTCATTTATCTCATTGTTTGGAGTTGGAGTACATACAACTATTTCCTCAACACCTGCAACTATTGCTGGGATTGCATTCATAAGTAAGCTACTTGGATATGCAGCTTTTCCACCAGGAATATAAAGCCCTGCTCTATCAACAGCAGTTACTTTTTGCCCCAAAATTGTTCCATTTTTTTCAAAATCAATCCAAGATTTTGGAAGTTGTTTTTCATGGTAAGCTTTAATTCTATCATATGCTATATGAAGTGATTTTTTAAGTTTTTCATCAATATTCTCATAAGCTTTTTTCATATCATCAAGAGATATTTCTAAATCACTATCTTGCTTTACTTCCCATTTATCAAATTTTGAAATATGCTCTTTTATAGCACCATTTCCTTTTTCAACAATCTCTTCAATAATATTTGTAACTATTGCAGAAACACCTTTGATATCAGTTTTTGCTCTAGCTAGTATATTTTCAAACTCTTCTTTAAAATTTGAATCTGTAGTATTTATTATTTTCATTTAGTCCTCATTCACACTTACTTAGTAGCTCTTTGATTATATCTTCCATATCTCTAGCTTCCACATCAACTATTACATCAGAAACTCTTTCATACTCTTTTACTCTTGTTTCATAAAGTTTTTTTGCTTCATCTAAATTTTTAAGAAGCGGTCTTTTATCAAGTTTTTGCTTTGCATTTGGAGCATCATTAATTCTTTTTAAAATACCTTCAAAAGATGATTTTAAATAGACAACTTTACCAATATTTTTAATATTTTCTTGTCTATAAAATCCGCCACCTGTAGATATAACGGTATTCGTAATTGACTTTTCTAGCCAAATAGAACACTGTTTTTCTAAATCTCTAAAATAAGATTCACCCTCATCTTTAAAAATCTCTTTGATTTTCTTTTTTGTAATACTCTCAATTAAGTCATCAGTATCTATTGAAAATCTTCCACTGTATTTAAATAATGCACGGGCAACTGTACCTTTACCTACACCCATAAAGCCGATTAGTATAATATTGTTTTTATTCATAGTTTGCGATTATATCTAAATAAAAGTAAAAGTTTAAAGGGTTGGCAGATAAATCAAAAAATTGGCACCCTTTAGTGTTTTATTTTCCCATTCATATTCTTCATTTTTAACTTCAAGTTTTCCATTCATATGATTTTCAATTATTTGATGGGTCATATATAAACCAATTCCAGTTCCATTACTTTGGTGTTTTGTCGTAAAATATGGCTCATAAATTTTATCAATTATATCAGATGGAATTCCACCACCACTATCTTTTATTGATAATACAAGATAATTATCTTCCTTATAAAGTACAAAAAATATGAACTTATTTTCATCTTTATCATTTAAAAGTAAAACATCTTTTGCATTATTAAATATATTAACTGTTGCCTGAATAAGTTCATTTAAATACGTATTTATCTCTAAGTTTTCACATCTGTTTTCTACAATCAATTCAATGTTATTATCTTTTAAACTACTTATAATCAAATTTTTATTTTTTTCAATAATTTGATTTGAACTTATATAAGTTTTCTTTTTATCTGTTTTATAAAAATTTCTAAAATCATCTATAGTTTGAGATAAATATTGTGCTGACTCATTCATATTATCTAAAGATGAAAGAATAGCTTTTTCTTCATATTCACCTAACATAAATTTCAATTTTAAACCTGTTGACACCGCACTAATCACACTCAATGGTTGTCTCCATTGATGGGCAATATTTCCAATCATTTCACCCATTGCAGCCATTTTTGATTGCCTAAAAAAGATCATTTCTTTCTCTTTTATCTCTCTTAAATCAATAACACTGATTATATATACAGGTTTACCTTCAAAATTAGTTGTTTTTACTTTAACTAAAGATGGAATAATACTTCTATTTTTATTTTTTATATTAACCTCAAAGGGTTCATGATTTTCATATAGATTTCTAATAATCTCTTTTTTTGAACTATTTTCAATATATTCAAAAATATTTTTTCCTATTAGTTCACGTTTTGATTCATAACCTAATAAAGATACGCCATTTTCATTTGTATCAATACAGATATTCTTTTCAACCACAAAAATAGAATCCATAGTAGAACCAAGAAGGGTTTCAAAACTCTTTAAAGTCTTTTCAAGCTCCTTTTGTATTCTTTTAAATTGATTGTTACTCTCTTTTAATTTATTTTTTTGCTCTTCAATTTTTTTATTTTTTTGAATCAACTCTTTTTGTTTATAACCAATAAGAAGTAAAATAACAAAAAAACCTATGACTATTTTCCATACAAGAGAATAGTCTATTCCTTTTTCAAACTTAACATTTATCCATTTATTATAGATTTCATGCTTTTTTTCTTCTGGAATATTTTTAATAAGCTTATCAAAAATTTCTAATAAAATTAAATCATCTTTTTGAACTCCAACGCTTAAATCCAATGAATCATCAAATTTACCTGCAATTTTAAGTTCACCTATAAAGTCTTTTTGTATTTCATAACCAATGACAGATAAACAATCAATGAAACCATAAATTTTTCCATCTGCAACCATTTGTAAGCCATCTTTTAAAGTATCAACTTCAACTATATTTTTATAATTATATTTTTTCTTTAATATATCAACTATGGCATAATTTTTTACAACACCAAGTTTTTTTTCTCCAATTATAGCTTTTACATCAGGGATAAATAACTCATTGTTTTTTGTAGCAACAACAAAATGAGAAGAGAGATATGGTTTAGTAAAATTTATATATTTATCTCTTTCTTTTGTATTCATTGCAAGAGAAACAATATCACATTTTTTTGCTTTTATTTTATCTAAACTTTCACCCCAAGTTTTTGTAGAAAGTAGTGTAATTGGTACTTTTAAAATATTTTGAAAATAATCCATATAATCTTTTGAGATACCAATATGCTTTCCATTTTCTATTTTCTCAAGGGGAGGCCAATTTGGATCAATACACATTTTGATTTGTTTTTTTTCTAGTAAATATTGTTTTTCTTTTGTATTTAAAATATTTTTTGATTTAAGATATTTTGTATCAAAAACAATATCTTCAATATTTATATTTTTATTAGTAGAAAACTCTTTTAATTTAAATAAAATATCCTTCACCAAATCATCTCTAATACTACCTAGTTTATAAATATTTGGCATCATTAACTTTTGTATTTCATTTGCTTCAAAAAGTAAAGCATCTTTTGATTTTAGTTTAGAGTATTTATTATAAATTATATCAACTAACTCTTCTTTGTGTTCAAAGGCATATTCCCAACCCTTGTTTGTAGCTTCTATAATTTTCTTCATCTTATTAGGATTTGATAAAGCACTATTTTTTAAAGTAAATAAATTTAAGCCAAAAGTATATAATCCATAGTTTGCTGGATCAACAACATTATAAGGTATTTTTGATTTTTTGATTTGATATAACTCATTTGATAAATAAGCTGTCGTAATATCTACTTTGCCATTGATAAAATCGTCTGCAGAAAAAGTATGTTCTTTTATCTCTTTAAAATCTGATTGTTTTATTTCAAACTTTTTAAGTAACTCTGCAAGAATAGATTTATTTAGTTGACTTTTTTCTGCCATTAAAATTTTATTTTTAAAATCATATGGAGTAATAATATCTTGCTTTGATATAAATACCAATGCAGATTTTTTCATATAATTAGCTAAAAGCATTAAAGGAGTTTTTTCATCATAATATTCTAATAAAGATAAATCAAAAATACCAAAATCTGCTTTTTTGTTTTTTACTTCATTTATAACATCTATACTATCTTTAAATTCTAATAGCTTAACATCAAAACCAAAATCTTTATAAAATCCCTTTTCATATGCAGCAATAAATCCTGCAAATTCAAATTGATATTTCCAATTAAGTTGAATTGATACTTTTTCTAATTCTTTAGCATTTAAAGTATTAAACAGACAGAATAGTAATATTAGAAGTGATTTAATTAATTTCATGGTTTAGCATTCTAGTAAATTTAAACTTAAAGGTATTTGTTTTCATAGCGTTTTATCATACTTTCATTTCCTAATATGCCACCTTGATGTATATATAAAATTTTATTCTGTGTAAAATATTTTGAAGATATTAAGTTAAGCCATCCTAAACTATCATAGAGTAAATCAAACTCTATTTGAGTTTCATCTAAAAGTTCTAAGTGAATATCATAGAACTCTTTATAAAGTTTTCCAAAATGGTATTTCTTTTTATTTTTTAAAATTGTTGGGTGTTTTGATTCATCACTATTCAATTGTAAAAACTGCTTTTTAAGGTAAGCTTCATCTCCAACACAAGCACAAGTTAACACTTCCATATCTAAATGTTTCTGTAAAAAAAGTGCTGTTGTTCCAGTTCCACTTGGTAAAAAAATTTTTAGATTATTTTCATCATTATCTTTTGCCCAATTCATTATTTCATCTGCTAATATTTTAATACCAGATTCTGCCTCTTTTACCCTTCCACCCTCTTCTATATAAATATAATGCTCTTCATTTTTTAAAATATTTTCTTCAACATACTCTTGTGTTGTTTGTTCTATATTATTTAGCTCTATAATATTTGCACCATTTTTTAATGCTTCTTTATAATTTCCATGGGGATTTTGTTTTAAATAAGAAGCAATATGAGAAACATAAAAATCTAGCTTAACATTTTTGATTTTTGCTAATACAGATAAAGAGTACAAAGAATTTGCTTGAGGTGAACCAAAAGAGATAATCTTTTTGATACCATTAAAATCATAATTTAAAAAATAGTAAAATTTTCTAGCTTTATTACCCGAAAAATATTTGTCTAATAAATCATCTCTTTTTATAAAAACTTGATGATTTTTAAAATTTATTGTGTCAATTGGTGAGTTTATATATTTCATTAAACTTATTATACTAAAATAACAAAAAAATTTGGAGTACTTTATGGATTTGATGCAATATGTTGACAAGGGTGGTATTATTGTTTACATTCTTATTTTTTTAAATATTATTGGATTTACAATTATTATTTGGAAATTTTTAACACTACCTAGAAAAAATGCAATGGTACAAAAAATAAGAGAAAAAGTTAATACTCAAAATGGTCTTACAATATATGCACAAATAGAGTATGAAGTAAAAAAACTAGAAGCAGGTTTAACATATGTAAAAAACATAGCTTCTATCGCTCCACTTTTAGGTCTTTTAGGTACTGTTTATGGAGTATTTAAAGCCTTTGAATCCATCACAAAAAGTGGTTTAGGCGACCCAACAGTTTTTAGTAATGGTATTTCAATAGCACTTATTACTACAATAGCTGGACTTATTGTTGCTATTCCTCATCATATTGCTTATAATCACTTTATTTCTCAAATAGATGCCATAGAACTTAAAGCTAAAAAAGAGATTGTTGCTTCATGAAAAGAAGGGAAACGTTAGGAATAGATTTAACACCTGTTATAGATGTTGTTTTTATTTTATTGATTTTTTTTATTGTAACTTCTGTATTTAAAAAGGAAGAATTAGCACTTATTTTAGACTTACCAAAATCAAGTGCAAAGGAAGCTGAAGTTTCAAAGGATGATATTTTTATAGAACTCTCACCTACAAAGTTAGCTATTAAAGGTATAGAAGTTTCATTTGAATCATTAGAAGATAATCTAAAAGAGATAAAAGACAAGACAAAACCTTTGATTGTAAGAATTGATGAAAAAGTAGAATACAAAAGAGTTGTAAAAGTTTTGGATTTACTTCAAAAATATGATTTAAATAATTTAGCTTTGATTACAGAACAAGAAAATAAATAATTGCTATCTGATACCTAGAATTTTATTTTTTTTTAACTTTTTTATTTTATCATGATATTTAAACTAAACTTTAGAGGATTTTATGACAATCGATAAACAATTTTCTCACTTAAAACTCCTTTATATCGAGGATGATGAAGGTATTAGAAACATTAATAGTCGAATCTTAAATAGAATGTTTCAAAGTGTCTATGAAGCAGTAAATGGTGAAGATGGTCTAAAAAAACACGAAATGTATAATCCTGACATAATCATAACAGACCTTAAAATGCCACTTCTTGATGGTATCTCAATGGTTAAAAAAATCAGAGAAAAAGATAAAAAAACAAGAATCATAATCACTACAGCTTTTACAGAAGAGCAAAACCTCATAGATGCTGTAGAACTCGATATTGTAAGATATATTGTAAAACCACTAAATCAAAGAAACCTCATACCCGCTTTAGAAAAAGCAATTGAACAGTTAGGAGATACAGGAAAACTCTCTCTTGGTGAAGATATCACTTTAAATATGAACAATAATATTTTAATAAACAAAGACAAAGAGTTTAAACTTACAAAAAAAGAGTTTTTATTTTTAGAACTATTAGCAAAAAATCCACAAAGAGTTGTACATTACGAAGAAATAGAATCATATATCTGGTATGATGAGCCTATGAGTATCTACTCTTTAAGAACACTTGTGGGAAATATTCGTAAAAAATTTAATCTAGAAGAATATTTACAAAATATTTCTGGTATAGGTTACAAACTGGTAAAGTAATATGAAAGAAACTGGTCTTAAACGTCTTTTACTTTTTAGCTCAACTATTGTGATTATTATAATCACATCAATAGTAAGTTACTTTTTAATAGTAATTGAAAATAGAAACTTTGAACAAGAAACAAAAAGAATAGAAAAAGAGTTATTAGACAATAAAAAAAGATATTTAGAAAACCGTTTAAAAATGATTATCAAAGAGATTAATTTTGATCGAACTTTCATAAAAAAATTTGAACTAGATAAAGTAGATAGCTATGTCAATGCCATCTCAAAAACCTTAAATACTGTTGAGACAAAAAACCTCAAAGTTATCAAAAAAATTCTAAATGGATACAATACAAATAACGATATAAAACCTTTTGTATTTTTTGGAGATGGTACACTATTTTGGAATCCAAATAATCCAAAAACTGAAGGAAAAAATTATTTTGACTTTGAAGATATCAATGGCTTTAAATATGTCAAAGATATGATTATTAGAGCGAAAAGCAATAACCATACATCTAGACATCATATCTGGTATCTACCAAATAGTTCAGTACTTTCAAATAGCACTGCATTTGTTAAATATGTTCCTCGCCTTAATTTAGTTGTGGGTGCATATATTTCTAAAGAGTCCATAGAAACAACTATAAAAAATACAATATTAGAAAAACTCTCTAAGTACAAATTTGACAAGGATTCATTTTTATATGTTGACTACTTTAAAAGCTATAATATGTCTGATAATGTATCAAAATCCTTACTTCATCTTGGGGATAAAGAGTCCTTAATATCATTAGAAGATAAAACTTTAAAAAAACAGATTACTGATATTTTTTTAACAAATGGATTTAATGGAATATATTCAAAAAATATAGAGTATAAAGATACTCACTACTTAATATATACTTCCTTATTAAATCAATATAAATGGATAATAGGTATTGGTGAAAATTTAAAAGAGCTTTACAAAACAAAAGAGTTAAAAAAACAAATCTCTGAACAAAACCTAAATAGCAAAATATCTAATCTAATCTTTTTAAGTATTATTACTGCTATATTCTTTTTTATAATTTCAATATTTTTAGTGAAAAAAATCGAAAAGATTTTAATAAACCATCAAAAAAGAGCAGATATAGAGTCAAATAAATATCAAGCTTTGTACCAATATAGTAACGACTCTTTTTTACTGGCAAATGAAAGCTACAAAATTATAGATGCAAATCCAAAGTCAACTACCCTTTCAAACCTCTCAAAAGAAGAACTATTATCAGAATCATTAAAAAACCTTTTCCCACAAATAGATTTTGAAAAAGTTCAAACTCAAAAATCAGGGTACTATAGAACGGTATTTAAAGATGCTTTAGAAAATAAAAAAACTGTTGAGTTTACCTTTGTCTGGCTAGATATGGAAAATGAAAAAATCATCTTTGCTTCAATTAGAGATATAACTGAAAGAATAAATCTACTAAATGAAAAAAGAGAGCAAGAACAGATTTTAATACAACAGTCTAAAATGGCTGCTATGGGTGAAATGATAGGAAATATTGCTCACCAATGGAGACAACCTCTTAGTCAAATCTCTGGATTATTTATGGATATAGCTTCAGCATATAGCTATAAAGAACTTGATGATAAATATCTCCATACTGTTATAAATGAAGCAAATGATATTATAGAATATATGTCCCATACAATAGATGACTTTAGAAACTTTTTCAATCCAAATAAACCAAAAGAGAACTTTTTAGCATCAAAAGCACTTGAAAATGCTATAAAAATCATAAAATCATCTTTTGATTTTCAAGGAATCAATATACAAAAAACAGTAAAAAGTGAAAATCCTATTTATGGATATCCAAATGAATATTCACAAGTTATTTTAAATATTCTTTCAAATGCAAAAGATATATTTGTTGAAAGAAATATAAAAAATCCACAAATAATAATAGAGATTAATAAAGCTGAAAATAAAACATGTTTAACTATCTCTGATAATGCAGGTGGAATAGAACAGAAAAGTTTAGAACGTATTTTTGAGCCATACTTTACAACAAAATATGACTATGGTACAGGTATTGGTCTTTATATGTCAAAAATCATAATAGAGAAAAATATAGGTGGAACAATCAGTGTATCAAACTCAGAACTAGGTGCAACATTTACAATTTGTATTTAAAACTCTTTATCTTTTGTATGCTTTTCAAAACTCTTATGTATAGCAGGTAAGATTGCCATAATTATAAACATTCTAAAAGTATGATGTAGTGCTACAAATGGTACATTTGCAGATACTAAAATAGCTATTAGATTCATATCACTTTGTCCACCAGGTGCAAATGCTAATAATACAGATAACCATTGCTCACCAGTAATCCAAATAGAAATAGAGCAAAAAATCAATGCCAATAATATCAGTCCAACAAAATGCCCCATACCAAATAACAAAACTTTTGCAAGTTCTTTAAACCCAATCCCATTAAAAGATGAACCAATAGATGCACCTAAAATAAGTTGTACTATGTTAATTATCTCAAATGGAGGTTTATCATTTATAAGATTAAAAATATAAAAAAACATACTAATAATCATAGGTCCTAGTAAACTAGCAGCAGATAACTTAACTTTATTTCCAATCCACCATCCAAATAATCCACAAAAAATCATAAGTAAACCGTCATTTAATTGTAAATCAACAATTGAAGGAAGTAAACTACCAGAATTTGATTTAGGAAGCTCTATATTTAAAAATGTATGAATTATAAAAGGTAGAGATACTACCATTATCATAAGTCTAGAAGATTGAGCCAGTATTACTTTTTGGACATTAGCTCCTGTACTTTGAGCTAACATAACCATCTCAACAAAACCTCCAGGTTGAGAGGCAAAAAAAGCACTATTTTTATCAAGACCTACAAACTTATTATAATAGTAAACCCCAAATACACTTGAGACTAAAACAAAGGGTATGATTAAAAGAATACTAAACATATAATGGTGTAAATCGTTTAAAATAAATGCACTAAAAGCACTTCCTACAGTTACACCAATTATCATTTTTGCAGGGTTTGCAATACTTGAAGTAAGTTTTAATGTAGTAATTTTTGGTATATTACTTGCGATGGCAACTGTAAAAACAGGACCCATCATCCAAGGTAATGGCAATGATAACACTTTGAAAATAACTACTCCTATAAGAGCAAATACAAATGTTACCATTACTTTTTTCATAAAATATTCTTCAGTATAAAGTTTTAATGTGTCATAAATACTGGAATATCTGAGTGTTCAAACAGATACTTTGTAGCAGCTCCAAACATGATTTCACGTAAACCTTTATGTCCAAATGCACCTGCAACAATCATATCAAAGTTGCCATTTTTTGCTGCAGTGAGGATTGTTTGGCCTGGGTATTTTAATGTTTTTACAAGCTCTACAGTGGCATTTATTCCATGTCGAGAAAGATACTCTTGTATCTTCTCTAGTTTTGAAAAATCTGGATCATACTCTTTAGATGAAACTATATGAACTCTTTTTGCTTGCTTTAAAATTTCTATTGAAGATGTTATTGCACGTGATGATTCAACAGAATTGTTCCAACCTATTATGATAGACTCTGTACTAAACTTTTTCATAACTCTTGGAATCATAATAACTGGTTTTCCACTTTGAAGAACACTTGCTTCAAATGTAGCTGTCATCACACCATTTGGTGGAGTTGCAGCAACTACCAAATCACAGAATTTTGATTCTTCTTCGACAATAATACTTCTTTTTCCATGTTTTATCTCTGCATATATTGTAGCTTGTTCACCAAGATTTTTCTTAGTAATTGGAATATTTAATTCATTTGTAACTTCTATAAGTAATTCTTGAAAATTATTATTCTCTATTTCATAATGATTTGCAATTGCACCTTTTAATTCTTTAAGAACAAAAGAAGGGATATTATAACCATTTTGGACATCCAAACCAGGTAAACACTGAAGAACTTCAAGATGTGCATTAAAATGTTTTGCAACTAATATTGCACCATAAAGTCTCTCTTTTAATTCAGAACCCCCACCAATTGGGAAAAAAAACTTTTTGTAACTCATGAATACCCTTTAGTTACTTTTATTAACTTTTTTTCTATATAGTTTTACTAATATAGGTACAAAAATCATAAATAGTGTCATAATGTATAATACTACTGCATTTGTAGAATCATACAAAATACTCCAATCTCCAGCAGAGATAGAAAGTGCACGTCTTAAATTATCTTCAAATAGATGTCCAAGAACAAATCCTAAAATAACTGGTGCTAAAGAAAACTCTAGCTTACGTAATATCCATCCTAAAAGTCCAAGACCAATAATCATATAAAGATCAAAAGGGTTTCCTACAACAGAATATACACCAATAAATGCTAATACAGCAATCATAGGAGTTAGATATTGTTGAGGGATTGTTAATAATTTTGCAAACATACCAACTAAAGGTAAATTTATAATTAATAGTGCAAAGTTACCAATAAACATAGAAGCGATTAATCCCCAAGCAATTTCTGGTCTTTGTTCAAACATAAGTGGTCCTGGTTGAACATTAAACAGTAATAATGCACCAAGTAAAATAGCTGTTGTACCAGATCCAGGAATACCAAGAGTTAACATAGGTACCATAGCACCACCAGCAGAAGCATTATTTGCAGCTTCAGGAGCAGCTAATCCTCTTGGATCACCATTTCCAAAATCACCTTTATCTGCAGCTAATTTTTTTTCTGTACCATATGTGATAGCAGATGCTACAGATGCACCTGTTCCTGGTAAAACACCTACAAAAAAACCAATTAGAGATGATCTAAGAATAGTCCACTTAACAAACATAATATCCTTAAAACTTACAAAACTTTTCCCTATAGGTAAAAGTGTAAGATTACCACGAATTTGTTGCTCTACTAAATGAAATAACTCAGCCATACCAAATAGACCAATAACCACAACTAAAAAGTCAATACCAGCTAAAATATCAGGGATATCAAAAGTAAATCTTGGAACACCTGTATTAGCATCAATACCAATTGAAGCAAGAGTTAATCCAATCAATGCAGCAAAAAGTGATTTTATAGCATTTTTCCCAACTAAAGATGAAAGTGAAGCAAATGCAAAAACCATTAAAGCAACATAATCTGATGGATTAAATTTAACTGCAAATTTTGCTAACATTGGACCAAACATTGCTAGTAAAACAACTGCTAGTGTACCACCCACAAAAGATGCTATAGCGGATAGTGACAATGCCCGACCAGCTTCACCTTTTTTAGCCATAGGATTTCCATCTAGTGTACTCATAACAGCACCTGCATCTCCAGGGACGTTTAATAAAATAGATGATATACGACCACCATACTCTGCCCCATAATATATACCAGCAAGTAAAATAAGTGCTGATTCAGGAGGCAATCCAAAACTATAAGCTATTGGTAATAAAATAGCAACACCATTAATTGGACCTATACCAGGTAAAGCACCAATCAATGTACCAGCGAAACATCCCAATAGTACTAGCAGTAGATTCATTGGCATAAATGCAACGCTAAAACCATGGGAAAGACCTAATAAGACTTCATCCATAACATTATCCTAATAAAAATTCAAGTAGCCCAGCAGGCAAATTCAACTCTAATATCATTGCACATAGTACATAACCTATAACTCCTAAACCAATTCCAAAGTATATAGATTTCAAACTACTTGCTCCTAATAAACGCGCAAATAATCCACAAAATAAAAAAGTAGAAATAATAAAACCAAGTGGTTCATAAGTATATGCATATCCAAATAATAAAATAGTAACTGTAAATAATCTTATAAAAACTGATTTTGATATAGCTAAAGAGATTGAATCAGGTTTTAATAATAAATATAAAGCACTTAAGCCTGAAAAAATTGATAAGATTTGTGGCCAGCTTTCTGGACCTAATGGATCATATTGGAATGGTGCTTTAATAACATTAAAAGCGATATATCCATACCCTACAATCAAAAATAATGAAATTGTTGCAAATATTCTATCAGCAATCATTTTTATTCCTTTTAAATTGTCCCAATTGAAAAGGGACCCAAAATTATGACTTCTTTTAGCGATGAAAATAAATTTCATCTAAAGAAGCAAACCCTAAAGTGAACAACGTGTTGTTCTTAAAATTGTCCCAATTGAAAAAGGACCTAAAATAATAACTTCTTTAGATGAATACAGATTTCATCTAAAGAAGAAATTTTAAAGATAGAGTAAAACTAATTACTCTATCTATACTATTTAATTGATTATTTTATAAGACCTGCGTCTTTTGCAATCTCTCTAAGCTTTGCAATTCTTTTTTTAATAGAAGCATCAAGTTCTGCACCAGCCATATCTAAAGGCATAAGACCTTTTTCTTTTTGAACCTTTTTAAACTCTTCTGTTTTATATGCGTCTTTAAATACTTTTACCCAAGCTTTATATGCTTCATCTGAAACATTTTTACCCATATAATAACCTCTTAAAATTGTCCATTCTGCATCATATCCTTGCTCTTTAGCTGTAGGGAATGAAGCGTAAGGTTCAGGTAATCTCTCAGGTGAAAGAACTGCTAAAATTCTCATAGTACCAGCTTCAAGGTGAGAAGCCATCTCTCCAACATCTCCCATATAAACACCAATACTTCCACCAAGTAATCCAGCAATAGCATCCCCACCACCATCATATGCAACATATCTCATTTTTTTAGGGTCTTTATTTATTGATTTAAGAAGTAAAGCACCTTTCATCCAGTCTTGAGACCCTACTGATCCACCAGCACCAAAGATTATACTTTCATCTTTTTTAAGGTCATTCATTAACTGTTCTAATGTTTTATATTTACTATCAGATTTAACAACTACAGCACCAAAGTCAGCTCCAGCTGTTGCTAAGAATTTAACATCATTTTCAGTCCATTTACCATATTTACCTGTAGCAATATTAAGTAGTGAACCAGAAGAGAATGCAACTATAGAGTTAGGGTCATCTGTTCTTGTTGTGTTAAATTGATTAATTGCAACAGCTCCAATACCACCTGGCATAAAAGTAACTTTCATCAATCTATCAAGTTGACTTTTAAGTCCTGTTTGAGCAATTCTACATGTTAGGTCAAATCCTCCACCTGGTTTTGCAGGTGCAACACATTCTGGTTTTTTTATTTCAGTTGCAAAAACTGAAGCACCAATTAACGTAGTAGCCATTAATGCTATAGAAAGTTTTTTCATAATTTTTCCTTTGATTTATTTTTACGACTTAATCGTAAAATAAAAAAATAAAAAAAAAATAAAATTGTATTTTTTTTGTAAAATTCTTTTTTCATATTATTTGTATTGATTTCTAATATTTATTTTTGTTAGTTAAAGGTAAATTATTGTTATCGCATAAGTCATATTTTTTTAATTGGCGAGATAAAAAACTAAATCTACCAAAATATGTACCATGATTTATTAAAAAGTAGTATATTAGTTTAGTTAAATATTATATCAGCAGAAAATGCTTATTTCAAAGGATTTATTGGATTACATACAGTGTGGTGGTACCGCTAGTCGGACTTGAACCGACAAGACCGAGGTCACCGGATTTTGAATCCGGCGTGTTTACCAGTTTCACCATAGCGGCACACAAGCTAGTTAAAACTAGCTTGGGATTATATATTTTTATAGATTAGTTCTTGTTTAAAGCTTTTAAATCAGAAAAAGCAATTTCCAATCTAGCAATCATAGATTCCATTCCAGCTCGCAACCATTTTCTTGGGTCATAGTGAGATTTGTTTGGTTTATCTTCACCCTCTGGGTTTCCAATTTGTCCTTGAAGGTAGTCATGATTTTTAGCCTCAAATTTTCTCACACCATCCCAAAATGCCCATTGAGTATCAGTGTCAATATTCATTTTAACAACACCATAATCAATAGCTTCTCTTATCTCTTCAAGTGCAGAACCTGAACCACCATGGAAAACAAAGTTTACAGATTTTGGAGCAACATTATGTTTTTCAGAAATATATTTTTGTGAATTGTTTAAAATCTTAGGACTCAAAACAACATTTCCAGGCTTATATACCCCATGTACATTTCCAAAAGATGCTGCAATAGTAAAACAAGGTGATACTTCTTTTAACTGCTCATAAGCATAACATACTTCTTCAGGTTGAGTATAAAGTAAAGCATTATCAACATCACTATTATCTACACCATCTTCTTCACCACCTGTAATTCCAAGTTCAATTTCAATCATCATATCAATGATTTTCATTCTTTTGAAATATTTCACACAAGTACTAACATTTTCTTCTAAACTCTCTTCAGAAAGGTCTAACATATGTGAAGTAAAAAGTGGTTTACCGTGTTTTGAGTAAAATGACTCACCAGCTTCAATTAAACCATCAATCCAAGGTAAAAGTTTTCTTGCAGCGTGGTCTGTATGTAAAATAACTGGTACCCCGTAAGCCTCTGCTAAAGCATGCACGTGCATAGCTCCTGAAATTGCACCATAAACTGCTGCATTTTCATCTTTTAATCCTTTACCAGCAAAAAAACCAGCTCCACCATTTGAAAACTGAATTATTATTGGTGAATTAACTTTTGCAGCTGCTTCTAAAACAGCATTTACTGAATCTGTACCCACTACATTTACAGCAGGTATTGCAAAAGAGTTAGCTTTTGCATATTCAAAAAGTTTGTGTGCTTCACTTCCACTTAACACACCTGGCTTAACAATATTTAAAACTGACAATTCATTCTCCTAATTATTTGATTACTATTTTAGCATCTTTTTTTAATTTCTCAACTTCTTCTTTAATCATTTTTCCATATTTATCTTGAACAATTAGTTGAGTGATTTTTGCTTCTACTTTGTCATAACTTAATGTTTGAGCAACTTCTTTATTTTCTAAATAAATTACATGATAACCAAATTGAGTTTTTACAGGAGCTTTAGTGTATTCACCTTTTTTAAGTTTCATTGCAGCATCAGAAAATTCTGGTACCATTTGTTTTGCTTGAAATTTACCTAAATATCCACCTTTGTCTTTTGTTGGACCTATTGAGAATTTTTTCGCTAACTCTTCAAATGAACCTTTTTTATTTTTTGCAATATCAAGTTTTGCAATTATATCTTTAGCTTCTTTTTCAGTTTTTAATAAAATATGTCTTGCTTCTAAAGTATCTGGTGTTTTAAATTTGTCTTTATTTTTTTCATAAAAACTTTTTTTCTCTGCATCATCTGCTTTAACTTTTACGAACTCTTTTTGCATCCATAGTTCTAGTGCTAAATCTTTTTTGATTTTTTCTAAAGCTTCTAAAAACTTTGCATCTTTTTCAATACCACTACTAATTGCTTTTTGTGTTAATAATTTTTTTTCAATTAATTGTTCTATTACCTTATCTTTTGTCTCTTTTGGTAAAGCATCAAATTGAACATTTTGTCTTTGTAAAAGTTGATTTACATCTTGAGTAGTTATCTCTTCTCCATTTACAGAGGCATAAGATTCAGCTGCACTTAAAGTTGAAGCAGTTAATGCCAAAGCCGTTACAACACTTAAAATTGTTTTTTTCATTTAAAATCCTTAAATTTATTATGGCGCTATTTTACCTATTTTTTATTAATATAGAGTTAACAGTCATATATTATAATTTTATTATTATTTAAATGTTACTTTAAGAAATTTTAAAATTTAGCTTAAAAAGTCTTTAAATTTGTAATATTTTATGATATAATTCGCAAAAATTAAATTTAACTTAAGTTAAACATAAGAAAATAAGGGATGTAGATGAGAATTTTAATCATTGAAGATGAAATAACACTTAACAGAACGTTGCAAGAAGGGTTAACTGATTTTGGTTACCAAGTTGATGCAGCAGAAAACTATAAAGATGCAGAATATTTTATAGATATTAGAAATTATGACTTAGTATTAACAGACTGGATGTTACCAGATGGTGATGGTATAGAGTTATGTAAAATTGTAAAAAATAGAAGTAATAGAACGGCAGTTGTTATTATCTCTGCAAGAGATGATAAAGATAGTGAAATCGAAGCATTAAAAGCTGGTGCTGATGATTATATTAAAAAACCATTTGATTTTGATATTTTACTTGCAAGAATTGAAGCAAGATTAAGATTTGGTGGTACAAATATTATTGAAATTGATGAGTTATCAATTAATCCTGATGAAGAAAAAATCCTTTATGCAGGTGAAGAGATTGAATTAAAAGGTAAACCTTTTGAAGTATTAACTCACCTTGCTAGACATAGAGATCAAATCGTTTCAAAAGAGCAATTACTAGATGCAATTTGGGAAGAGCCAGAATTAGTTACTCCAAACGTAATTGAAGTTGCAATTAACCAAATTAGACAAAAAATGGACAAACCATTAAACATCTCTACAATTGAAACTATCAGAAGAAGAGGATATAGATTCTGTTACCCAAATACAGAAGAAGATTCATCACTATAATCCCAAAAGATTAATAATGAAATTGAAGAGCATTTATAAACAGTTTTATCAAAAACTTATAGTTGCTACTTCTCTTTTCATAATCACAATTTCATTCTTATTTTATGGTTATACAAAAGCCACCATTTATGAAGGTATTAAAGAAAGTCTTTATAATGATGCAAAACTAATATATCAAATAAGTGTTAATAATGAACAAACAAAAGATAATTTCAACATAATCACTAACTCTGGAATTATTGTTGATATTATTACTTATGAAGAAATTTCAGATGTACAATATAAAGATTATAAACAAAATAATGACTATTTTATAGAAATTTTATATCCATTTGATGTTCAAAATCACAA
The DNA here is from genome assembly GCF_050300555.1 of Arcobacter sp. NCBI lineage: Bacteria > Pseudomonadati > Campylobacterota > Epsilonproteobacteria > Campylobacterales > Arcobacteraceae > Arcobacter > Arcobacter sp. The sequence goes on along the minus strand of NZ_JBNKXY010000004.1, from coordinate 111,270 downwards.
ATTTATTAAAATCGTAAAAAATGTGAACTATGCAATTGCTATGCTAAATAAAATATTTAATAATGTAATCTTACTATCTATTGGTGGATTAATCATGGTAATTTTATATGCCTTTACAGTATCAAAAACCCTTTTACGTCCTATTATTCAAATCACAGATAAATTATCTAATATGGATGAAAATTATTTAACTAAAATTGATAAAAGTAATTTACCCATCGAATTTCATGCCTTAGCAAACTCAATTAATAAACTTACCAATAGAATCCAAACTTTTGTGATGTTTAAAAAAGAGCTTTTTGTTGGTGCAGCCCATGAACTTAAAACTCCTCTTGCTGTTATGAAATTAAAAAATGAAGTTACTTTAATGAAGCAAAGAGAACCAGAGAGATACCAAGAGACTTTAAAACTAAATATTCAACAAATAAATGATATGAATAAAATGATCTCTTCTATTTTAGATATTGGTAGACAAGAAGGAGCTCAATTTGAAAAAGCAGAAGAGTTAGATTTAGTTCAATATATGAAAATAAAAGCAAATGATTTTAGAATGTTAAGTGCAGAGAAAAAAATTACTATAACATATTATGCAAGTGTAAATAATTTTTACACATCAATTCAACCAACACTTTTAAATCAAATTATCCAAAACTTTATGCAAAATGCAATTAAATTTACGCCTGTAGATAAAAGTATTGCCATAGTTTTAGATCGTATAAATGATAGAGCTGTAATAACAATAACTGATGAAGGAATTGGTATTGATGAATCAATAGATTTATTTGCTCCTTTTAAAAGAGTAGGTGAAGAAAGTGGTGCTGGACTAGGGCTCTTTTTAGCAAAAAATGCTGCTGATACTTTAGGTGCTACAATTACACTTAAAAATAGAACCGATGGTAAAAAAGGGACTGTAGCAAAAGTAGAACTTCTGAACAATCCACACTTAAAAACTATTTCGAAAGTTAAAACAGACTCCCGTGCTCTATTTTAGTACATTTGTTTTGTACTACTTTCATACCAGCATCTTTTGCTTTTTGTGCAGCAGCATTATTTACAAGTCCTAACTGTGTCCAAACTGTATCTATATCTCCTCTTTTAATACAAGCATCAACAATAGCTGCAATAGCGTCTGGTTTTCTAAATATATCAACCATATCAACTTTAAAAGGTATCTCTTCTAAACTTCTGTAAACCTTTTCTCCCAAAATAGTCTCTTCTTTTGGATAAATTGGAACTATTTTAAATCCAGCATTTTGTAAATATTTTGCTACCATATTACTTGCTTTACTAGCATCAGGAGAAAGTCCAGCTATTGCAATAGTTTTTGTATTATTAAATATCTCTCTTATCTCTTCATTATTTGAATTAACCGTGGGAAATTCACACTCCATTTTTACCCCTTTCAAATATTTATTTAATTTATGTATTGTAACAAATAGTTGCTTATTCCCATTCTAGTTGATTGTAATATGTAGAAATATTTGCATTGTTCAATTGCTCAAAATGATTAAGATAATCAAATTTTTGTGTTTTAACAAATTTTTTCACTTCTAAAATATCTATTTCATCTTCGTAGGCTTTTTTTACATCAGCTCTTAATATTTTTAGATATTCCAAAGTTGCTTTATATGAGTTTTTATCAAACTCTTTTCCATGTCCACCTAAAAAATACTTTGCATCTATTTTTGCCAAGTTTTCAATGGCTTCAATCCAGCCATCTATATTTGAGTTTTTTTTATAACTTAACAATCTTCCGTTAAATACAATATTTCCTACAAATAAAAAGCTATCATCTTTTGAGTAAATTGCAATATCACTTTTCTCTTCACTAATTTTACTTGGTTTTATTATTTCTAAAGTTTTATTTGAACCTTTTATTTCATATCCACCATCAACTAAACTATCTGCATAAATCACTTTTGTTTTTTCATAAACCTCTTTTGATAAGATTTGTTTCATCCTTTCAAATTTACTTGGATTCTCTTTTATGTCATCATTTATAGTTTTATGCCCAACAATTTTTGCACCTAACTCTTTAAAATATGAGGCACCTTGAATCCTATCATCATGGTAATTTGATAAAATCACATGGGAAACTTCAAGTTTTGGATACTCTTTTTTCATCAAAGTATAAAACTCTTTTGCAAAATTATATGTTGGCCCAGCATCTAAAACAACTAAGCTATTTTCCATATTTATATAACACATATTTGAGACAAAACCTTTGTTGCTTTTTTTCATGGGTGGATGAAAATCACCAATAACACAACTAATATCTTTCGTAATTTTTATTGGTTTTAAATCATAAAAATCAGCAAAAATAGAGCTAGTTAAAAAAGATACAAATAAAACAACTCTAATCATAAAAGCTCTTTTATAAAATGGCATTAAAAATATATCCTATTAGAATAATACCACTTCCAACTATCATAAAAAATATAGCAATAAGTTTAGTATGTAACAATCTTTTTAAAATCATTGCCTCTGGTAAACTTAAAGCTGTAACTGCCATCATAAAAGATAATGCACTTCCAAGTAACATACCTTTTGAAGTTAAAACCTCAACAAGTGGCATAACTCCTGCTGCACTTGAATACATTGGGATTCCCAAAACAACAGCAAGTGGTACAGTGTACCAAGCATCTCCACCTGTATAACGAGCAATAAAATCTGTTGGAATATACCCATGAATAAAAGCTCCAACTCCTACTCCAAGTATCACATAGATATAGATTTTTTTGAAGATATCAAGAGTATAATCCCAAGCCTCTTTTACTCTTTGTTTACCATTTAAATCAATAGTTGGATTTGTACAACACCCTTCCATAGGTTTTACCTCAAGTAAAATATATTTTTCCATATTTAATCTGCCAATAATAAAACCACCAACTATGGCAACAACTAAACCAAAACCTATATATATAGCTGTAATTTTCCATCCAAAAAGCCCAAATAACATAGCTATTGCTATTTCATTATTTAGTGGAGCAGAGATTAAAAAAGAAAAAGTAACCCCTAAAGGGATTCTTGCTTGTAAAAATCCTAAAAATAAAGGTATGGCACTACAAGTACAAAAAGGAGTTATAATACCAAATATAGAAGCTAAAATATTTCCAGTAAATTCTGACTTTCCTTGTAAATATGCTCTTACTTTTTCAACATTAAACCAAGTTCTAAGATATGATACTAAAAAAATAATAGCAATAAGTAAAATAAATATTTTTATCGTATCATATATAAAAAAATGTAAAGCACCAGTCAAATGGGATGATTTATCCATCTCAAATAAAGTATAAATTAAATAATCTACAAATTTTTCCCAAAGTGTAAACATCTTATAATCCTAACACTTCCTTGATTTTTGGAAGTAAAATTGTTTCTATCTCTTCATATGTTTTTTCAAATGCACTAAAACCTTTTCCATCTGGATCTTCAAATCCCACATGGATTTTTTTTACTGGTTTGGGAAACATAGGGCAAGTTTCATTAGCATGGTCACATACAGTTACAACTAAATCATACTCATTGTTTATAACAGTATCTAAAGTTTTAGAGTGATACTCCTCTTTCCAAATACCTTTTTCCTCAAGTAGTTTTTTTGCGTTTGGATTTACTCTTCCACTTGCTTTTACTCCACTACTATTGGCACTTATTCCATCAAGTTTTGCATTTATAAGCGCTTCTGCTATGATACTTCTACAAGAGTTTCCTGTACATAAAATCAATACTTTTTTATTCATTTTTTTCTCCTTAAAAAATGTCCCATTTTTGAAGGGACAATACATATTGAATAATTACTTTTTACCGTTGGAATAAATCCAACTAAAAGTAACAAAAACTAAAGAGAGCAACGAGTTACTCTTATACTTATATTAATGTTAATAAAACTATAAATAGTACAGGTGGAGTAACAATTAATCCAAATTTACTATATTGCCAAAAGCCAATCTTAACTCCCTTTTGACTTAAAACATGAAGCCAAAGCAGAGTTGCTAGTGAACCAAATGGTGTCATTTTTGGTCCAAGATTACACCCTATGATATTTGCATAAGCTAAGGTTTGATTAGGTATATCTTGCAGTGCTATATCCATAACCATAACTGTTGGCATATTATTCATAATTGCACTCAAAATTGCAGAGATAAATCCAGTACCAACAACTGCAACAAAATCCCCATGTGTACTTAAATCTTTTAATATCAAACTTAAATAGTCAGTCAATCCTGCATTTTTTAAACCATATACAACAATATAAAGCCCTATACTAAACCAAACAACCTGCCAAGGTGCTGTTTTTATAGTAAGCCAAGCTCGTGCAGCTTTGTAGTAACTTGCAATGCCTAAAAAAATAAGTCCTCCACCTAATGCAAAAACTGATATTGGCAGATTAAATGAATCACCAATAAAATAAGCCACTAAAAGTAAAGCTAAGAAAAACCAAGAAAATTTAAAAAGTGTTTTGTTTTTCAAAACTTCATCTGGATTTTTAAGAAGTGATATATCAACTTGTGCAGGAATATCTTTTCTTAAAATCACCCATAAAACTATAATAGATACTACTGTACTAACAATATATGGAATTATCATATTTGACAAATAGTTCATAAAGCCTATATTAAAATAATTTGCAGTTACGATATTGGTTAGATTTGAAAATACAAATGGTAAAGAGGCACTATCACTTATAAATCCACCTGCAAGTAAAAATGCTAAAATTGTTTTTGCATTTAATTTTAAAATTCTCATTTTAGCTAGTAAAATTGGAGTAAGAATAAGTGCTGCTCCATCATTTGCAAATAAAGCAGAAACAAAAGAACCAAGTAATAAAGCATAAACAAACATCAAATGTCCATTACCCTTTGATAGTTTTGCCATTTTTATAGCACACCATTCAAAAAATCCAATCTCATCTAAAACCATAGAAAGAATAATAATACCAATAAAAGCCAAGGTTGCATCCCAAACAATATTTGATACAACTAACACATCATCAAAACTTACTACTCCTAAAACCAAAGCAACTACTGCTCCAATAACTGCAGTAGTTCCAATCTGTAAGTTTTTTGGTTGCCATATTACAAAAACTAAAGTTACCAAAAATATAGCACTAGCTAATATCATATTTCACATCCTTTTTTAAGTACTGGAATATCTATTTCCAAATAGCTTATCTCTTTTAAAATCGCTTGTCTAAAAACATCCATTGGCATTTTTATACGATAATATGCCCACCTTCCTTCTCTTTTCAAGCTTAAAAATCCTCCATCTTTTAATATTTTCAAATGTCTAGAAACCCTTGATTGAATCATATCAAATGAGTTTTCTATATCACAAACACAAACTTCACCATTCAAATCAATAAACTTTAATATCTTGATTCTAGTTTCATCATTTATTGAGCCAATTGTATTTAAAAAATATTCCATTGATTCCTCTTTGTTTTTTAGAATAATATCAGAAATAAATTAATATATCAAGATATCTTGATATATTAATAAAAAATTTTAGATGTTTATAAAATCTTTTTTATAATTAATTACTTTTTTTAGATAATTTCTAGTCTCTTCATAGGGAAGTTTATTTATCAAAGTTTCATAAACTTCTTGTGCATTTATTTTATTTATCATCTCTTTTGCTCTTTCTTTATTTCTATTAAATGTTCTTAAAACATTGCTACTTCCTGTGTTATAAGCACTAATAATACAATACTCTTTTGAAACAGGATTATTAATTCCATCAAGATAATTACTATCCAAGATTTTCAAATAAGCACTACCTAGTTCAATATTATTTTGTGCATCAAAAAGATATGATTTTGTTGGTGTCCAAGTTCTTCCATTGATATATTTATACGCATCTTTACCTGCACTCGTTGGCACAACTTGCATAAGTCCATAGGCATTTGCACTACTTATTGCAAATTGATTAAAATTACTCTCAGTTTGAATTATTGCATAAATTAAATTCTCACTAATATTAAACTTTTTAGCATATTTTTCTACAAATGGTTTAAATTTTGTAACTCTTATACTTGCATGATCTTTTACCATTGGAATATTTACAAAATATACTGTTACATCTTTTTCATCTTTTTTTATACTTTTAGTTTCTAAACCATTTTTTAATAAAATATCAGCAAATCTATTTGCTCGCCATTCATATCTTATATCTTTATTTTGGTCATCTTTTACTTCACCAAGTAAATATGGAGTTGAACCTAACTTTACACTTTTTGCTTCAAATAAATCAGCAGCTCTTGGATCATCAGGAAGTAAAAGTGTGGTTACAATAGCATTTTTTAGACTTTTTTTATAATCCTTATTATCAAGCGTTTCAACAGTAACAATCCCTTTATCAAAATCAACTAACGCTCTACTTTTATAGTTTTGTAAATATTTAACATACTCTTTTTGTTTTGGGATTTTTACATTTTTTTCACCCCAAATATTTGTAATCTCTTTTATGAAATTTGATAAAAACTTATCTAAACTAGCTATATCATTTTTTAGTTTTTTGGGATTTGTTGAGTACTGGATAGATTTACTTGTAGCAATTGATTTAAATGCAGAAGTTGGATTTTTACTTATGGCAGCCCTTGCTATACTTTCTACATCTGATACGCTACATGAACTCAAAAAAAACACGCTGAAAATTAAGGCAAATCTTATCATTTATTCTTTTCTTTTAACTCTTTATCTCTCAAACTTATTACATCTAATAAATCTTCTATTCTTTTATTTCTCTCATCTAATCTTTTTTGTAAATCTAAGATTACATCTTTTTTTAGAGCAACTTCATCCTCTAATTCTTTAAAATCTTTTAATAGTTTATCATTTTCTGTTTTTATTTTTTTTAAAACAATTACAGAATCATTTACTTTTTTATTTGCACTATCAATAAGAGTTTCATTTTTTAATCTTATTGCAATAATCTCTTTATCATATTGATTTATTTGTGCTTTTAATTGTCCATTTTTCTTTTTTAGGTTATCCATTTGTTCTAAATATATAGAAAAATCTGGCTTACGATTTTGTAAAAGTTCTTGCTCTAATTTTTTGATTTTAGCTATATATTCCAACTCTTTTCTTTTTGATTGTTGAATATTTTCAATAACTTTTTTTCTAAATTCTCTTTTTGAAATCTCATCTTCAGTAGTTAAGAACCTAATCCCCACATACTCAATTATCTCTTCACCCAAGTCATCATAAATTGGGATGATGGTACTATTTACATAATAGACACTTCCATCTTTTGCTTGATTTTTTATTTTTCCATTCCAGGTTTCACCCCTTTGAATTGTTTCCCAAAGATTTTTAAAAACCTCTTTAGGAGAATCTGGATGTCTTATTATATTGTGAGATTTACCGATAAGCTCTTCTCTTTTATATTTTGACAATTCACAGAAAAAATCATTTGCAAAAGTAATATTTCCTTTTAAATCAGTTTTTGAGATAATAGCAACATTATCAATAGCACTTAAATATCTCTCTAGCTCATTTTTTTGTTTTTGTATAATTTGATTTTGATTATATTTTTGGCAATCTTTATTCACCTTTTCAATTAGAAAATCTATTTCAATAGGTTTGATAAAATATGAGTTTACATTTAATTTAATGGACTCTATTAATAAGTTTTCTTCACAAAAAGCAGTTGTAAAATAAAAGGGGATATCTTCATCATCTTTTCTAATATTTTTTAATAAATCTAAGCCATTCATTTTTGGCATGTTAATATCAGCAATTATTGCATCAATTTTTATATTTTCAGTTTTTAGTTTATTATAAATTTCTAAAGCTTCTAATCCATGTGATGCAACATATACTTCTTTAAAAAAATCAACTAAAATTTCTTGTAGATTGTTTCGTACTTGTTCTTCATCTTCAACATAAATAATATTAAATTTTTTAGCTAATAAACCATTTTTAATATCTTTCATATAAAGCCTTAAAAAAATAACAAGTTTTATAGAATCATATCAAAAATAAAATGTTAAATAAGAATAATTTTGTAATTAGTATATATAAATAAGTAAATTTACGAGAAAATAACTAAAATTTCTTTAGTTATTTTAAATTGTCAAGTTTAGCCTGCATATATTTTTTTACATCTTCATAATTTATAATTTCTTTGAAGTCTTCAAATTTACAGCCAGAAGCATTTGGATGTCCACCACCATTTGCTAATTTTTGTGCTAATACTCCAACATCTAAGTTGCCATCAGCCCTAAAACTTGCATTACCTCTTTTTGAAATATCAATAAAAAAATCAAAATCTTTATTTACTTTTAAAAATGCGTTTGCAGGTATTGAGATACTCCCTAAAGTATATGTTAAAACACCCTTTTTATCTTGATATGTAATAGTGAGTTTATCTTTTATTGTTGTTATTGAGTTAACCAAATATTTTGCACTTAAGTTATCGATTGTATCATCATTTTCATCAAGTTTTAAAAACTCTTTTTTTAACTTATGTATTTCATTATCTAGTTTTATATTTCCATCATCTAAGGCTAAATAATGGGCAGATTCTTTCAATAAATAAATTCTAAAATCCCTATTTTTATCTGCAAAAAGAACATTGTTTATCTCTCTAACATTAGAAATCATACTTAATAAAACTTTACCAAATTCAAAGTTTTTACTCTCTTCTTCAATCCAAATATCAATTGCATTTATTGCATTGACCAATGGTTCTAACCACGAATAAAACTCCTCTTGAAAAGCATTATACTCTTTTACCAAATAATCAAAAGTAATTTTTGTAGCACATCTTGAAGTATCTAAAAAATACCAATCATATTTATTAGCACAACTTTGTCCAGTTGAGTGATGATCCAATAGTTGAATTTTTATTTTATATCCATCTTCATTTAACTTTTTTATTTCATGATCTAAATATTTAGCTTCGGCAGTTGTTAAGTTTACGTCAGTAATTAAGAATAGTATCTCTTCTTTTATCTCTTCTGATTTTATAATGTCTAAAAAGTGAATTATACTTTGTTTTACTTCTATTCCGTAATTTGCATTTAAACAGTAGTTTTGTGAAAAAAGTTCTTTTGTTAAAAGTTGACAACCATATCCATCCAAATCTGTATGAGAGATATGAAATAATGTCATTGGGCGATATCCTTAAGTGTTAATTCTTCTAAAAATATATTTATTTTACCTTGTAAATTATTTAATAAAGGCCATATTGAACATAAACTCCCAGCATCACTTGGACATGAATCCATCGATGGAGCACATTCAAATACAGAAGGAATTCTCTCTTCAGCAGCACTAGTTATTGAAAATATTGTAAGCTGATCATAGGGTTTAGCAAGGACAAATCCTCCATTAACACCCCTTTGTGATATTACTATTTCATTTTTTGCTAGGTTTTGCATAATTTTTGCTAAAAAGGATTTTGGGATTCTTAATTCTTTTGATAATTCATCCACATTTTTTGCCTTATCACTTTTTGCAATAGAGATAAGGGAAAGAAGTGCATACTCACTTTTTTTAGTCAATAACATCTTAAATTAATTCCTTTTTAAATTTTTTTATTTTACTAGAAAGTGTATTAATAATCATTATACAAAAAAATTAATCTTTTTGTTTAAAAAAAAAGGGTTGTAACTTAAAAAGTTACAACCCTTTTAAAAAAACTAAAATAAAATTATTTAGCTCTAATTCCTAAATCTGCAACTAATTCAACAAATTTAGCATAATCTTTGCTTCTTAAGTATTTTAATAATCTTTTTCTTTTACCAACCATTTTTAAAAGACCTAATCTTGATGAGTGATCTTTTTTGTTGATTTTTAAGTGTTCAGTTAAAACTTTAATTTGCTCAGTTAAAATTGCAATTTGAACTTCACAAGAACCTGTATCTTTTTCATCTCTTCTGTATTTTTCAATAATACTATTTTTTACTTCCTGATCTAAAGCCATAGAAGACCTCCTAATAGGTATATTTATCTCACTTCTTTCAAAATGGAAGCGAATTATAATTAACTTTTAATTAAAATTTGTTTAACAGTAACTATTTTTTCGATAAAATAAGAAGTTTTATAAAGGTTTTTATATGAATATTATAGATTTTGAAAACATTCATGCAAGTTATGATGACAAATTAATCTTAAAAGAGATTAATTTAAAAATTAATGATGGTGAACATTGGGCAATTTTAGGTGCAAATGGAAGTGGTAAATCAACACTTATAAAACTAATCTCTTCTCAAATTCATCCAAGACAAAACTATCCTCATAAAAAGCTTATTTTAGGCAAAGATAGATATTCTCTTTTTGAACTAAGAAAAGCTATGGGAATTATTACAAATGATTTACATAACTACTTTTATGATCAAGGTAATTTTTTAACTGGATATGAAGTAGTCCTTAGTGGCTTTTATAGTTCTATTGGTGTTTTTAAACATCAAGATTTTACAAATGAACAACATCATAAAGCAAATGAAATTTTAGAATACTTGGAAATAAGTGATTTAAAAGATAAAATTGTTGCAAAAATGAGTACAGGACAACTAAGAAAATGTATTATTGGTCGGGCATTAATACATGAACCTAAGGCTTTTATCTTAGATGAGCCAACAGTAGGACTTGATATAAAAGCTCAATTAAATTTTATAAAACTATTACGAAAACTTAGTCAAAAAGCATCTATAATTCTTGTAACACATCATATAGAAGAGATATTTGAAGAGATTAGTCATGTGGCATTAATTAAAAATCAAACTATTTTAAAAAAGGGAAAAAAAGAAGAGATTTTAACTTCTGAAAATATCTCAGAAACTTTTGATGTAAAATTAAAAATTAACTCATCAAATAATAGATACTATATTGAAGAGATATAAAAAGAGCAAAAGCTCTTTTTATGCTCTAAAATCCATAGAAGAAATTATACCAGCTGTTCCATCTTCTCTCACAAATATAGAGTTTGATTTTAAGTGTGCTATGCTTTCATTTGCCGATTTGTTATATGCCATATCAGCTCCCACATCTCCTAAATATAGTGCACCTATTCCACTTTGCCCAAGTGCTATTAAGCGTTCATCTCCACTTTCATTTTTTGTCCAAATTCGTAAATCATTAAATACAGAATCATTTTCATCAATCCAATTATTTCCATCACTATCATATTCACTTAATTCAGCAAATCCATCATTACTTGAAGGTCCAAAAAGTTCACTTCCATCATCAATAGTTCCATTTTTATTTTTATCTAAAACTAAAAAACCATTTCCATCTTTTAAAAGTGGTAATTCTTTTTCTTCTCCATTACTATTAATATCAAAGTTAAAGCACATAGATTCACTAAGACTATCAAAAGCACTTGCATCACAATCATATTGAATAACCAAAGGGTCTAAAAAATGAGTCTCTGAAAAAGCTAGTTTTTCAGTATGTTTTTCATAAAACTCTTTTGTATATGAAAGTTCTAAATCTATATTAAAATCTTTATTTGCAGTTTTAATTGTTGCTTGGGAAGAGAATGAAATTGAATCACTTTTTCTATATTCATAACTTCTTTCTATGGAAATACTATTTCTTACAAGCATTTTTTCTGGATTAAATGTTCTATTATCTTCTTTACATTTTAAGTCTTTTAAATCTAACATTTTAATATCTTTATTACCACCAAAAAAACTTTGAAGTATCATTTCTAGTATCATTCTCCCAACTTCTGAATAGTAATCTTTTTCTTCAACAGTAGTTTTACCAGTTGCTTCAACATCGTCAGGTTTTGAAACTTCTTTATAACCATCAGATTCTAACTTTTCAGTTTCATCACTTACTTTCATAAAACCTAATACTTCATTTCTAAAATCAACTTTGGATTGAGAGATTATCTCAAAAGAGCTTTTTGTTTGTGAACTTATTTTCACATCAGAGGATTCTATTATCATAATAACTCCTTATCAATTTAGTTATTTTAAATGATAATATATTTTTATGATAAAAAGAAGAGAAAAACCAAATAAATAATAAATAATATTATTTATTATTTACTTTTTTATTTAAATTGAAGAATTGAATAATCAATGATTTTTAAAATCAACCACCTGTTTCATAAAATGCTCGCGCCGAAATCTCCGATTTTTCCGACCATTTGTTTTTTTCTGGTTTATTTTGTAGAACATCTTTTAAAATTAAAGCTGCTTTTTCTATATCATTATTTTGAATTGCTTCTTTTATACTTTGAGAATCTTCAAAATATAAACAAGGTATTAATACACCACTTGCAGTTAGTCTTATACGATTACATGTAGCACAAAAATCGTCCTTGTGAGGCTCAATTATTCCAAAAATATATCCATCATCCATAAGATAATCTTGTGAAGGAGAGGTACCACTTCTTTCAAGTTTTTTAAAACTATATTTAGCTTTTAAAATATTTTGTATTTGTATAGAGTTATATCCTTTTGCCCCATCTTTTGCATGATTATTTTCCATAAATTCTATAAAACGGATGGGATAACCTCTTGACTTACAAAATTCTACTAAATCACAAAGTTCACTATCATTTACACCTTGAATTGGTACGCAATTAATTTTGATTTTAAGTCCTGCTTTATCGGCAGCTTCAATACCTTTTAAAACTGTAGATAATACATCTTTTTGTGCTACTTTTTCTGCAACTTCTGGTTTTAAACTATCCAAAGATATATTTAATCTTTTTAATCCAGCATCAGCAAGTTTTTGAGCAGTTTTTGGAAGTAGATATCCATTTGTAGTAAGGGCTAAATCGATATCATCTTTATAATCTGCTATCATTTTTATAAAATTATCTAAACCTTCTCTAAGTAGTGGTTCACCACCAGTAATTCTAACTTTTTTTACACCACTATCAATACATACTTTAATAAATTTAAATAAATCTTCATATGACAAAAGTTCCTCTTTTGGTACCCAAGAAAATGGTTTTTCTGGCATACAATACTGACATCTAAAATTACATCTTTCAGTTACAGATACCCGTAAATAATCTACTATTCTACCATGTCCATCTTTTAACATCATGTCACCTTCAAGTGCCCTAAAATTGACACTTAATATTAAATTGCGTTAGCTTATTATAAAATTGCTTAAACAAATAGAATAGAAAATATTTAGTGAATAAATTAAGGTATGGTGTGGGTAAAGTATATTTAACAGGTGCAGGACCTGGTGATCCTGAATTATTAACATTAAAAGCAATTAATACAATAAAAAAAGCAGATATTATAATTTATGATAGATTAGTAAATAAAGAGATATTAGAATACGCAAAAGAAAATGTGATTTTAAAGTATGTTGGAAAAGAAAATAAAAGACATACTGTTCCCCAAGATGAAATAAACGAGATTTTATACCAAGCATCTTTAAAATATGAAAATGTAGTTAGACTAAAAGGTGGAGATCCTTTTGTTTTTGGACGAGGGGGAGAAGAAGCCATATATTTATATGAAAGAGATGTAAAATTTGAAATAATTCCAGGGGTTAGCTCATCAGTTGCAGTTGCTTCATATGCTGGAATTCCAGTAACTCATAGAGGCATTACTACTTCTTTTAGAGTTGTAACTGGACATGAAACTCCAAATAAAAAAATTTCTCAAATAGAGTGGCAAACATTTTTAAATGATGAAACAATAGTTTTTTTAATGGGTTTACATAATATTGAGTTGATTAGTTCAAAACTTATAACTCTTGGAAAAGATAAAAACTACCCTTGTGCAGTAGTTTCAAAAGGTACAACCAAAGAACAAAAAGTAGTAACTGGAACGTTGGAAAATATAGTAGAAAAATCAAAAGGTTTAGAAGCACCTGCAATTATAATAGTTGGGAAAGTTGTAAATTTACGTGAACAATTAAGATGGTTTGATTAATTTACTTCCAAGAAGAGATAAACTCTTTACTTTTGTTTTTTAAAATTTCCATTCTACTTTTACCCTTAGGCAGACTACTTCTTAATAGTCTCATCTCTTTTAAAAAATTTCCTACACTATTTGGAATAATGTTTTCTAAATAATTTTTTAACTCCTTTGAAAAAGAAGGAGAAGCACCAGAAGTAGAAATAGCTACTACTAAATCATCTTTTTTTAAAATAGAAGAAAAAGTAAAGTCACACAACTCTAAAACATCTACACATGAATATAAGATATTTTTTTCTCTTGTATGCTGATAAATCTCTTTTTGTAAATCTATATCATTAATACAAGCTATTACAATATCAAAACCTTCTATGTCTATTTTTTCATAATCTTTTTCTAAAATAGTTACATCAAACTTTTTTATTTCATCATCAACTTCATTTGAAAGAACAACTATATCTTTTGTAAAATCTAACAACTTTTTGATTTTAGATTTAGCAATCTTTCCTGCCCCAATAACTAAAATTTTTTTCTTTTCTAAATTAAAAGATATAGGAAAAAAGTTCATTAATCTAACATCTCATATGCACTATTTATATCACTAGCCTTATTAGCACAAAATAGATATAAAGCAGCATTTAGTTTTGCAAGTTTTTCTAACTGCGAACATGGATTACTAATTTCAGCTATTGCTTCTTCTAAAGTTATCTTATCAAAACTCTTATTGTAATTGATTCCATAATCCTTTGGATCTATAGTAAACTCTTCAAGACCAGTTTGTGTTTTTACCCAAGCTTTTGATTTATCAAAAATTTCAGGTCTTCCCTCACTTGCTTTTACTACAACAAATTTTTCATAATTTGAAGCAAAAATTTCACTATACTTTTCAACATAAGGTTTATGATAAGCTGATGTCAAAGCAAATCTTGAATTTGCAGGATTAAGAAGTTTTTCAACTGTATTAAAAGCACTTCTTAACTTTAATATTCTTCTTAAATCTGTAATTGCACTTAGTTTTGGTAAAAACTCTGCCCTATCAAAATAATGAATATTATCATCAAGCTTTATATTTGTAGCAATATCTTTTATTGTAATCCCATTTTTTGCAGGCTGAATTAAATCACCACTTACAATAATATTTAAATCAAACTTTTTTAAATACTTTGCAACAAGAGGGAATAAATAAGTTCCATCTGTTTTTCCATCATAAGGAAATCCTAACTCTATTGAGTTTGGAATATTTACTTTTGTTATAAATTCATTACAAACATCTAACGTCGCTTTTAACTCTGCATTTGTTTCTAGTCTTACTCTCCAACCTAATAAAAATGCAACTATAATTTCACTTGAAACTTCTTGATTAAGAATTTGTCTTATACAATCTTTCATCTCTTCTTGGGTTAATTCTCTATTTGATTTAGGTCCTGTTCCAACTGCTCTTATAAATGTATGAAAATCCATCTAAACTCCAAAATATTAGTTAATGATTACATATTATAACCAAACATTGCAAAAAGTAATAAGATAAAAATACTCTTAATTAAAATAAGCATAAATAAATATTAAAAATAGAAAAATATTTGTTACTTTTTTTCCTATATTTAAAAAAATCTGAATATTTTTTAAAAAAAGTGTGTAAAAAGTGTGTAAAAAGTCAATTTATGTCATAATTATTCAATTTTCTCATAAAAATACAAAATTGGTTAAAAAATATACAGCTTATGCTACTCTAATGCTATCCTTTTGTCTTAAACTTTTCTTTGAAATTTAAAAATTAACAAAAAGGATTTAGAAATGAAACTACTTAAGACTTTATCTTTAAGTGTTGCAGCAATGGCTTTAGCATCTACTGTATCATCTGCTGATACATTGGATACTGTAAAAGGAAAAGGTGTTTTAACTTGTGGTGTATCTACAGGTATTGCAGGATTTTCTGCTACTGATTCAAGTGGGCAATGGAAAGGACTAGATGTTGATGGTTGTAAAGCAGTTGCAGCGGCAGTATTTGGTGATGCTTCAAAAGTTAAATATGTTCCTCTAACAGCAAAAGAAAGATTTACAGCACTTCAAAGTGGTGAGATTGATGTATTATTTAGATCAACTACTTGGACTCTTACAAGAGATGCGTCTTTAGGATTAAATTTCGCTGGTGTTAACTATTATGATGGTCAAGGTTTCCTTGTAAATAAAAGTATTGGTGTAAATTCAGCAAAAGAATTAGATGGTGCAACTGTTTGTATTCAAGCTGGAACAACTACTGAATTAAATTTAACTGATTATTTTAAAGCAAACAAAATGGCTTATAAACCAATTACTTATGATACATCTGGACAAACAATTGAAGGATTTAAATCAGGAAGATGTGACGTTGTAACTTCTGATGCTTCTCAACTTTATGGTTTAGTTTTAAAAGTTAAAGATCCTAACTCTGTAAAAGTACTTCCAGAAGTTATCTCTAAAGAACCATTAGGACCAGTTGTAAGACAAGGTGATGACAAATGGTTTAATATCGTTAAATGGTCTCATATAGCTATGTTAAATGGTGAAGAATTTGGTTTAACTTCTGCAAATGTTGACAGCATGTTAAATACTGAAAATCCTGATATTCAAAGATTTTTAGGTACAAATGGAGAAGGTGGTAGTATGTTAGGTCTAGATCCAAAATGGGCTTATAATATTATCAAACAAGTAGGTAACTATGGTGAATCATTTGAAAGAAATGTTGGTAAAGATTCTCCACTTAAAATTGATAGAGGTTTAAATAAACTTTGGAATCAAGGTGGACTTCAATATGGAGCTCCTATTAGATAATAAGTATTTTTATACTCAATTTATTTAATAGAAAGGGGAAAGTTACTTTCCCCTTTTTTAATGACAAGGTAAACAAATGAACAAACAAAAACGAGCTCAACCTCAAGTTGCTTTTTATAATAACCCAGAAAATAGAGCTATAATCTATCAAGTACTAGCACTTGTACTTATATTTTTTATATCATATTATGTTATTAATAATATGTTTATAAATATTGAAAAACGTGGAATTAATACAGGATTCGGTTTTTTAGATTCAGAAGCTGGATTTGGGATTTTACAATCTTTAATTCCATATGATGAATCAGATACACATGGTAAAGTTTTCATTGTAGGACTTTTAAATACTATTTTAGTTTCGGCTATTGGTATATTTTTTGCGACAATTATTGGACTTCTTATAGGTATTGGAAGACTTTCTAAAAATTATATGATTGCAAAATTATCAATGGTATATGTTGAAACTTTTAGAAATATTCCCATATTATTACAAATTCTATTTTGGTATAATGTTGTATTAGCTTCACTTCCTAATCCAAAACAAAGTATGTCATTTTTAAACTCTATTTTCTTTAACAATAGAGGTCTTTATATTCCAAAACCTATTTTAGAAAGTGGATTTATAGCTGTAATTATTGCTTTTATTTTAGCAATTATTGCCGTAATATTTTTAGTGAAATGGTCGAATAAACGACATGATGAGACAGGAGAAGAATTTCCAACAATTTGGGTTTCTATAGGAATTTTAATCGCTTCTCCTGTTATAGTTTATTTTTTAAGTGGTTCACCTGCAACTTTAGAATTTGCAGAACTTAAAGGATTTAATTATAAAGGTGGTTGGACACTTATTCCTGAACTTCTTGCCTTAGCTTTTGCTCTTAGTATCTATACAGCAACATATATTGCGGAAGCTGTAAGAGCTGGAATAGAAGCTGTACCAAAGGGACAAAAAGAAGCAGCTCATGCTTTAGGTTTAAAAGATTATATTATTTTGAAAAAAGTAGTTCTTCCTCAAGCACTAAGAGTAATTATTCCACCAGTTATTAATCAATATCTAAATTTAGTTAAAAACTCATCTCTTGCAACAGCAATTGGTTATCCAGAGTTAGTAACAATTTTCTCAGGTACATCACTAAACCAAGTGGGACAAGCTGTTGAGATTATTTTAATGACTATGGCAGTATATCTTACATTAAGTATTACAATTTCAATAATAATGAATTATATCAATTCAAAAATGCAAATAAAGGAGAGATAATATGGCAATTTATGAAAAAATAGCAGCAAAACCAGCTCCTTTAAGTACTAAAGGACCAATACACTGGATAAGAGAAAATCTTTTCCCATCACCTCTTAGTTCAATTTTGACATTGATATCTTTATATTTTTTATATTTAGTTTTACCTCCACTATTAAATTGGATGATTTTTGATGCAACATGGACTGGAACAAAAGAAGAGATTACTAATCATGGTGCAAGATGGATTTTTATTATTGAAAAATTCAACCAATTTATTTATGGTTTTTATCCTGAAGAATTTTACTGGAGACCAAATTTAGTATTATTTATATTTACTGTATATGTTTTTGCTTTTAAATATATTGATACATTAAAGATGAAGATATTTATTATCGCGACTTTTCCAGTTATTGCCTTTATACTTATATCTGGTGGTCTTGGATTAGAGCATGTTGAAACTGAAAAATGGGGTGGATTACTTCTTACAATTATAGTGGCATCTGTTGGTATTATTGCATCTTTTCCTATTGGAATTTTATTTGCTTTAGGTCGTCAATCAAAAATGCCAATTATTAAAACAATCAGTGTAATGTATATCGAGTTTATTAGGGGTGTTCCTTTAATTACATTGCTATTCATGTCTTCAGTAATTTTACCTTTATTCTTCCCAGAGGGAATGGATTTTAATAAATTACTTCGAGCTTTAATTGGAATTACACTTTTCCAAGCTGCATATATTGCAGAGGTTATTAGAGGTGGATTACAAGCTATTCCAAAAGGTCAATATGAAGCATCTGATGCGATGGGTCTATCTTACTGGCAATCAATGGGATTAATTATCCTTCCGCAAGCATTGAAAATATCTATTCCAAATATTGTTGGATCATTTATTGCCTTATTTAAAGATACGACACTGATCTTGATTATTGGATTATTTGATATATTAGCAATGGTTACATTAACAAATAGTGATACAAATTGGTTAGGATTTGAAACTGAAGGTTATGTTTTCGTAACTATGATTTACTGGGCAATTTGTTTTAGTATGTCTAAATATGCAAAATCAATCGAAGATCGATTTAATACAAACCATAAATAGTATAGGAAAAAATTATGAGCGAATTAGAAAATATGATAGAAATGATCAATGTTAACAAATGGTATGGAGATTTTCACGTACTAAAAGATGTTAACTTAAAAGTTAAAAAAGGTGAAAGAGTTGTAATATGTGGACCATCTGGTTCAGGTAAATCTACTACAATTAGATGTATGAATAGACTTGAACCATTTCAAGAAGGTCAAATTATTGTTAGTGGATTAGAACTTACTGAAGATGTAAAAAGAATTAGAGAAATTAGAACTCATGTTGGAATGGTATTCCAACACTTTAATCTTTTCCCTCATCTTTCGATATTAGAAAACCTTATTTTAGCTCCAACTTGGGTTGGTAAAAAACCAAGAAAAGAGGCAATAGAGACTGCAATGCATTACTTAGGAAGAGTAAAAATTGCTGACCAAGCTGATAAATATCCAAATCAATTATCAGGTGGTCAACAACAACGTGTTGCTATTGCTAGATGTTTATGTTCAAACCCTGAAATTATGCTTTTCGATGAACCAACAGCAGCACTAGACCCAGAAATGATTGGGGAAGTACTTGATGTTATGACTGAACTAGCTGAAGATGGGATTACAATGGTTTGTGTTACACACGAAATGGGATTTGCAAAAAAAGTTGCTGATAGAGTAATTTTTATGGATGCAGGGCAAATTGTAGAAGAAAATACTCCTTTAGAGTTCTTTGATAACCCTCAATCTGATAGATTAAAATTATTCTTAGAGCAAATATTAGACCATTAATAATATAAGGATAAAAAATGACCTTATTAAATATATTTGCATTTGCTGGTGCAATGTTTTTGTTAGCAATTACTCCAGGTCCTGGAGTGTTTGCTACAATTTCTAGAGCTTTAGCTTCAGGCTTCTTAAATGCAGCTTTTGTAGTAATTGGAATAATACTTGGTGATTTGATTTTTTTATTATCAGCAATCTTTGGACTAAGTGCAATTGCATCTTTAATGGGTGATTTTTTTATTCTTGTAAAATATTTAGGTGGAGTGTATCTTCTTTTTTTAGGTTATAAAATCTTAACTTCAAAAGAAAAACAAAATAATGTACAAGGTGTGCAAGAACTGTCATGGAAAAAGAATTTTATGACAGGACTTTTAATAACACTTAGTAATCCAAAAGTTATCCTATTTTATTTAGGATTTTTGCCAACATTTGTAAATTTACATACTTTAAACACACTTGATATTGTTATTATAGCATTGGTTACTATTCTTGTGATTGCTTCTGTATTGCTCTCTTATGCCTATAGTGCAAGTGGAGCAAGAAATCTATTTAAAAGCAAAAGAGCAAAAAGAAAAATGAATATTGCAGCTGGTAGTGTAATGATTACAGCTGGTGGTGCATTGATAGTAAAAGCGTAAAACATATAAGTAAATTTTCAATCTTAGGATTATAAAAATGACTATTTTTAATCTGTTTAAAATAGGTATAGGACCATCAAGTTCTCACACTGTAGGTCCAATGTTAATTGCAAAAAAATTTTGCGAAACAATAAAAGAAAAAAATTTTTTAAATAATCTTACGAGAATAAAAGTAGAACTATTTGGTTCACTTGGCTCCACTGGTGTAGGACACCAAAGTGATGTGGCAGTTATTTTGGGACTATTAGGTAACATTCCTAAAAACGTTGACTTAGACCATATTGATCAAATCATAGATGAAGTAAAAAAAAATTCTACTATTAATTTACTAAATGAAAAAATAATTAAATTTTCTCTTAAAAATGATTTAATATTATATAAAAATAAAACTCTTCCTTTTCACCCAAATGCAATTAAACTTACTATATATGATGGTTTAAATGAACTATTTAATAAAACATATTATTCTATTGGTGGTGGAGAAATAATAAGTGAAGATGAAATAAATAATGAAATAAAAGAAACTAATAACTTACCTTTTGCCTTCTCAAGTGCAAAAGAACTTTTACAACTATGTAAAAAAAATTCTATGACAATTGGCGAACTAATTTTAGAAAATGAAAAAATATTTAAGCCAAAAGAATCTATAGAAAATGACTTACTTCAAATATGGCAAGTAATGAAAGAGTGTGTTCAAAATGGTTTAAAAGCTGATGGTAACCTACCAGGTGGATTAAATGTACCCAAAAGAGCTTTTAATCTTTATACAAAATTAAAAAATAAACCAGACAATGACCCTTTAGTTTCCATGGATTGGGTAAACCTTTTTGCTATTGCAGTAAATGAAGAAAATGCAAGCACAAAAAGAGTTGTAACTGCGCCTACTAATGGGGCAGCTGGAGTAATACCTGCTGTTATGCACTACATCATTAAATTTTTACTAAAAGAAAATGAAAACGAAAATGATGTTGCGATAAACTTTTTATTAACTGCTGGGGCAATTGGCCTTTTGTATCAAAAAAATGCCTCTATCTCGGGAGCTGATGTTGGTTGTCAAGGAGAAGTTGGAGTTGCATGTTCAATGGCTGCAGCAGGTCTTGCACAATACCTTGGAGCAACAATTGAACAAATTGAAAATGCTGCAGAAATTGGAATGGAACATAACCTTGGGCTTACTTGTGACCCTATTGCAGGTTTAGTTCAAATACCTTGTATTGAAAGAAATGCCATGGGAGCAATAAAAGCTGTAAATGCCGCAAGAATGGCACTAAATTCAGATGGGAAACATTATGTTTCGCTTGATTCAGTAATTAAAACTATGTACGATACAGGAAAAGATATGAAAAAGAAATATAAAGAGACTTCACAAGGTGGACTTGCAGTTCACTATGTAGAGTGTTAATAAGAGTAAAGGATTTAAAATGCTTGACAATTCGATAAATAAAAAATTCTCAATATTGATTGGAATTACAATTTTAATTTTAATGACAGTTTTTACTACATTTATGATTAAAAACATCAATACAAACTTAATCAAAGAACTAGAATCAAATCTTACTATTGAAGTAAAGAACTACTACAATACAGCAGAAATTTACAATGATTCATTAGAAGTAAATTCATTAAATTTAATGAATATTTTTGAAAAATCTTTTTTAAATTTAAGAAAAAAAGGTACAGCTACCGTTAATATAAATGGGGTAGAAACTTTAGGATTATATAATGGTTTTTCAAGATTAAACAAAAATTTTGAACCAGTTGATCACTTCCAAGAATTAACAGGTGCAGTATCGGGAGTTTATGTAAAGGATGGGGATGAATATATAAGAATTACTTCATCTTTAAAAAATGAAAATGATGAAAGAATTTTATTAGATAAAATTGACCCAAATGAACAAATTTATAAAAAAATTGAAGCTAAAGAAAAATATGTAGGTTTAGAAAATATTGCTGGTAAAAACTACATGTCTGTTTATTCTCCAATAGTAAAAGATGATGAAATTATTGGTGCATTGTATGTAGGATTTGATTTTACAAAAGGCCTAGAAACACTTAAAAAGAAACTACGTGAAGTAGTTATTGGTGAAACTGGATATATTTATATTATAGATAATAAAGGAAACCTAATCCTTCATAAATCACTTGAAGGTAAGAATATTCTTAATCTAAAAGATGCAAAAGGAAATCCATTTATTCAAGAAATCATAAAAAGAAAAAATGGTGTAATTCATTATGACTCTGAAGAAAATGGAAGTGTAAATGAAAAAGTTGCTGCATTTTCTAGTTATGAAAAATGGAATTGGATTATTATTGCAGGTTCATATCAAGATGAATTTTTAGAAATATCTTCTCAAATGGCAAAAGTATTTATTATTGCAACAATAATTTTAACACTTATTTTACTAGGTATTATTTATATCTTAATAAATAAAGTAATATCAACACCTTTAGAAAAATTTCAAACAGGATTACTTGACTTTTTTGCTTATTTAAATAAAACAAAAGATAGTGCAGAAAAAATTGCTGTAACAAGTAATGATGAAATTGGGAAAATGGCAAATATTGTAAATGAAAATATAGAAGAAGTTAAAGTTCATATCAATGAAGATAATATTTTAATTAACAATGTAAAAAGTGTTGTTAGTGAAGTAAGTAAAGGTTATTTAGAAAAACGAATTAATGCAAATAGTACAACTCCTTCTTTAAATGAATTAAAAGAGTTAATTAATAACATGCTTAATAACCTAGAAAATTTCGTAGGTAAAGATATCAATGAACTTAGTTATGTACTAGAGCAATATTCAAAAAAAGATTTTACAAAAACTCTTAACCAAAAATCAAACGGTAAGATAGGTCATGAGATAGCAATTATGAATAATATTATCACTGAAATCTTACTAAGTAATCAAGAAGATGGATTAAAACTAAAAGATACTTCAACAAAATTATCAAATAATGTAAAAGTATTAACTCAAAATGCCACAAATCAAGCTGCATCATTAGAGGAAGTAGCTGCATCTATTACAGAAGTTACTGCTAATGTTAATCAAACAAGTGAAAAAGCTCAAAGTATGTTTAACATCTCAAACCAAACAAAAGAATCATCTACTCATGGAAAAGATTTAGCAACTAAAACTGTTTTATCTATGGAGCAAATCAATGAAAAAGTTCAAACAATCAATGAATCAATAGCCCTAATAGACCAAATAGCATTTCAAACAAATATTTTATCACTAAATGCAGCAGTTGAAGCTGCAACTGCTGGTGAAGCAGGAAAAGGTTTTGCAGTTGTAGCCCAAGAGGTGCGAAATCTAGCTTCAAGAAGTGCCGAAGCAGCTCGTGAAATAAAACAATTAGTAGAAACAGCAACTCATCAAGCACTAGAAGGTAAAGAGATTAGTACAAGTATGATTGCTGGATTTGAAGAGTTAGAAACTAAAATTAATGAAACAAATGCAATAATTGATGATGTTGCAAGGGGTGCAAAAGAGCAAAATATTGCTATGATTAGTATTAGTGAAACAATAAACAACTTAGATAAATTTACTCAACAAAATGCACAAGTTGCAGAAGAAACAAACAAAATATCAAATGATACAAATGATATTGCAAATAAAGTTGTAGAAAATGTAAATGAAAGTGAATTTAAAGGGAAAAAATAGTTTTTTAGGAATTAGGTTAAAGCTAACCAAATTCCTATTCCTATCATCATAGACCCAGCTATTTTATTTAATAATTTTACATTTGATGAATTTTGTAACAGCTTTCTTAATGTAGTTCCCCCTGTTGCATATATAATTAAACAAGAAAA
Source organism: Arcobacter sp. (assembly GCF_050300555.1). Classification (NCBI taxonomy): domain Bacteria; kingdom Pseudomonadati; phylum Campylobacterota; class Epsilonproteobacteria; order Campylobacterales; family Arcobacteraceae; genus Arcobacter; species Arcobacter sp. Next base: position 87,070 of record NZ_JBNKXY010000004.1, on the reverse strand, counting down.
CTCTAACAAAAGAATAAGAGAAATCAAAACTGCTAACTGAGGTACATACTCTAAATTTTCATCAATAAATGGTGGCAACAATGCAATAAAAAAAGCCCATCCCTTTGGATTTGCAATTGCAGTTACAAAACCTTGGATAGCTAAACTTTTTTTAGAAATATTATAATTACACTCTTCTAAATTTAAAGCCATTTTTCCTCTTGATAGCCACATTGCTATACCTAAGTAAATCAAATATGCCCCACCAGCATATTTTAAAACAATAAAAATTGTAGGATGATTTAACATAATTGCTGCAACACCAATCACAGAAGAAGTTGCAACCAATGCCACACCTAAAAGTTCTCCAGCCATCATATAAATAGTTTTTTTCAGACCTATACTCATACCCATACTCAAAGCAAGTGTCATACACATCCCTGGAGTAATTGAAACAAAAAAGAAAGTTGGAATAAAAATTGCTAATATTGATATATTTATATAATCAAACACTTATATCCTTTAAAAAAAAGAATTTTACAAAAATACACTTAAAGAAGCACCAATAAAAAAAATTACTTTAATATTATTTTTAATATACTTATAGGACTTTTTATTTTTCTAATTTCATTTCATTTTTATAAAAAAGTTATCAAAAAATAATTTATGTAAGTTTTATGTTACAAAACTAATCAGTCAAATTTACTATAAAAATATTTCTCTATAAAAAATCAATATTAAATTTAAAATAATTTATAGTTTAATTATTTTAAATTTTTATATTATATTAAAATATTTGAAGAAAGGGGTGTGATATTTATGGTAGAAGAATTCAATGTAGGTAAGAAAATTAAAAACCTAAGAAAAGAAAAAAAGATGAATGCAAAAGTACTTGCAAAGGAAGCTGGTATATCATATGGTATGCTGTCTCTTCTTGAAAGTGGTTCAACACAAGGTTCAGTTGAAACACTAAGAAAAATTGCAAAAGTTTTAAATACAACTATTGCCCATTTATTTACAAATGAAAATATCACAACTGAAATATTAACAGATGAATCTAAATTGATAGTTAGAAAAGACCAAAGAAAAAAAATATCATTTCCAGATCCTTTATATAATTGTGAGCTTTTAGTTCCTGATTTACAAGGGGATGTAGAGTTTGTGTTAGTTAATCTTGAAGCACAAAGGGTTACAACAGATATCATTCCACATACAAAAGGTGGAGAAGAGTGTGATTATGTATTAAAAGGTGAAATTACGATTACACTATATGAAAAAGAGTATATCTTAAATGAAGGTGACTGTATTCGGTTTAATCCAGAAATACCACACAAAATAGAAAATAGAACAGAAGAACAAGCCTCTTATTTATCTGTTATAACTCCAGTTTCTTTTTAAAAGTAGAAATAAATTTCTACTTTTACATATACTTTTCAAGTACCTTCGGTATAGAAATGCTACCGTCTTCGTTTTCATAGAAACTTCAGATGTATAATGTTCCATTACATATAGCGTTCAAGAACGCTAGGTACAGTGATTGTACCATCCTCGTTTTGATAATTTTCCATTATAGCTACAAGTGTTCTCCCAACAGCTAAAGATGAACCATTTAATGTGTGAGCTAAAATATTTTTCTTACCATCTTTATATCTTATTTTTGCACGTCTAGCTTGGAAATCTCTAGTATTTGAAATAGAAGAAATCTCTCTAAATTTTCCTTGTCCTGGTAACCAAACTTCAAGGTCAATAGTTCTTGTAGCACTAAATCCTAAATCACCAGTACAAAGCATAACTTTTTGATGAGCAAGTCCAAGAGAAGTTAATAAATCACTTGCACAAGCAACCATTTTTTCAAATACTTCTTCACTTTGCTCTTGTGTAGTAATAGCAACCATCTCAACCTTATCAAACTGATGTTGTCTAATCAAACCTCTTGTATCTCTTCCTGCACTTCCAGCTTCTTTTCTAAAACATGGAGTATATGAAGTCATAAGATAAGGTAACTCTTCTACTGGTATAATCTCATCATTATAAAGATTTGTTAAAGCAACTTCTGCAGTTGGAATCAAATATAAATCTTCACCCTCTATTTTAAATAAATCATCACCAAACTTTGGTAATTGCCCAGTTCCTTGAAGGGTATTTGTATTTGCCATAAAAGGTACATACCACTCTTCAAATCCTCTTTTTCTATTAAAATCAAGCATATAATTAATAAGTGCTCGCTCTAATCTAGCTGATTCACCTCTCATTGCTGTAAATCTTGATTTTGCAAGTTTTACACCTCTTGTAAAATCAAGTGTTCCATTGTTTTCACCTAATTCCCAATGCTCTTTTGGCTCAAAAGTAAACTCAGGTTTTTCTCCTATAGTTTCTAAAACTACATTTTCATTTTCATCTGCACCATCTGGCACATCACTATCTGGCATATTTGGAACACCTAAAATAACTGAAGATAATTCCTCTTCCAATACTCTTACTTTTTCTTCTAATACTTGCTTTTCATTTTTAAGTTTATTGATATTTTCTTGTAAAGAAGCAATATCAAGACCCTCTTTTTTATATCTACCAAACTCTTTTGATAATAAATTTTGCTCAGCAGTAACATTTTCCATCTCTTGTCTTTTTGCTTTTGCATTTTCTGAAAGAGTTTTTAAATTATCTAAAATTTCTTGGCTTACACCCTTTTTATTTAAGGCTGTAGCAACTTCATCAAAATCTTTTTGTAATAGTTTAATATCAATCATTTTTCTACTTTTTTCGTAATATTTCGCGAATTATAACGAAAGTTATCTACAAATCTAATTTTTTATCATTTTCTAATTACATTTTTTATAAAGTTATTTAATATAAGGATGATTTATGAAATACAGTTTTTTAAAAATATCAATTCCACTTTTATTGTTAATTATATTTATGTTTGCTGTAACATCTGAGTTTATTCAACCAGCTCCAGAAAAAAAATTGACCATTGCAACTGGTTCAGAAAATGGTAATTATTATAAAACAGCCTTAGAGTATAAAAAACTTCTTGAATCAAATAAAATAGAAGTTACTTTACTAAATACTGCAGGTTCAGTAGAAAATATTAAACTACTCAAAGAAAAAAAAGCTGATATTGCCTTTGTACAAAATGGTATATTAGATTCTAGTGAAACAGACATTGAATTTCTTGCAAATATATATTATGAACCATTATGGATATTTTACAAAAATGATAAATATAAAATAGATTATCTAATTCAGCTCATTTCTAAAAAAATTTCTATCGGTGAAGAAGGAAGTGGCACTAAAAATTTATCCACAAAACTTTTAAATGACAATGGAATAACAAACGAAAATAGCGAAATACTTACACTAAATACCAACAAATCAAAACAGATGTTATTGGATGGAGAAATTGATGCTATGTTTATGGTCACATCCCATGATTCACCTACAGTAAAAGAGTTATTAGAAAATCCAGATATAAATGTACTAAGTATAAAAAGAGCAAAAGCATATGGTCAAAAATATAATTTTTTGGAAGCTTTAACGTTACATGAAGGAACACTTGATTTATATAAGAATATTCCAGATGAAAATATCAACCTACTTTCAACAAGTGCAAATTTACTTTCAAATCCAAACGTTCCTGAAGAGTTAATTAGAATCTTTTTAAAACAAGTAAAACTTGTACACTCAAAAGAATCACTATTTGCCCAAGAAAACCAATTTCCAAATTTACTAAATACAACTCTTAAAATCAATAAAGAGGCAAAACAGTATTTTACACATGGAGATACATGGCTTGAATCAATTTTTCCATATTGGATTGCTTCAAATATTGATAGACTAAAATTATTGCTTATTCCTCTTTTAACTTTAATGTTTCCATTATTTAAAGGTGTATTTCCACTTTATCAATGGAGTATGCGCTCTAAAATATTTAGATGGTACAAAACTATAAATAGCATAGACAAACAAATAAATACGGCAAAGCTTGATGAATTAAAAAAGTTTATGGAAGAACTTGATAAACTAAATATAGAAATACAAGAAGAGACAAAAGTTCCCCTATCATTTATGGGTGAATATTATAATTTAATGGTTCACTTAGAACTAATTCAAAACAAAATAAAAAATAGACTAAATCTAACACAAATTAACTATTAGATATAATGCAGAAATTTTTTAGAAGGAATATAATTTGAGAATACTTTCAGGAATACAACCCTCTGGTACTATTCACATCGGTAACTACTTTGGAATGATTAAAAAAATGGTTGAAGGACAAAATGATGGTGAATTATTTGCCTTTATTGCTTCATATCACGCTTTAACAACTGTAAAAGAAAAAGAACTATTAGAAAAAAATATTTTTGAAGCAGCTGTAAACTTTTTAGCACTTGGAATGGATCCAGAGAAATCAACATTTTGGGTACAACACCATGTAAAAGAGGTACTAGAACTATACTGGATATTATCAAATCATACTTCAATGGGATTACTTGAACGTGCACACTCATATAAAGATAAAACAGCACGTGGAATACAAGCAAATCATGGACTATTTTCATATCCAGTTCTTATGGCAGCTGATATTTTACTATTTGATTCAAATATTGTGCCTGTAGGAAAAGACCAAATCCAACATGTGGAAATGACAAGAGATATTGCAAATAGCTTTAATAATCACTATAAAACTGACATTTTAGTATTGCCAGAAGCAAAAGTTGACGAAGTAGTTGCAACCGTTCCAGGTACTGATGGAGCAAAAATGTCAAAATCATATGGAAATACAATTGATATGTTTGGAAGTGCTAAAACAATCAAAAAACAAGTTATGGGAATAGTAACTGATTCAAAAGAGTTACATGAACCAAAAGATTATACGACTTGTAATATCTATAAACTTTGTGAACTATTTATGAATGAAGATCAACTAAATGAGTTACAACAAAGATATGCAAGACCTGGTGAAGGATATGGTCACTTTAAAATGACCCTATTAGATAAAATCAACGAACATTTTGCACCATATGCTGCAAGAAGAGAAGAGCTATTAAATAATCCAAAAGAAGTAAATGAAATACTTGCACATGGAGCACAAAAAGCTAGAAAAATAGCCCAAGTAAAAATGGAAAAAATCAGAAATATAGTTGGTCTTTAAAATTAAAAGTGTAGTTAAAGCTTAACTACACTTATTACCTCATCAATTTTACAAAATATCTCTTCAACTCTTTTTTGCCAAAGTTTTCCAAACTCTTTTATCTCTTCTGTGTCAGCTTTTTTTGAAAGAGATTTTTGCATCAAAAACTGAAGTTCTTCACTCATAACAATTGCACTTATATCATAAAAAATATCTACACTATTATTTGTATCAACTCTTGTAAATCTAGCATTTGAAATTATATTTCTCTCGAAAAACATCAAATATCTTCTATCAAAATTTCCAGCAATACCTTTAAATCCAGTGTCAAAAGTAGCACCAGTTAAGTTTGACATAACATTTGAAATAACTCCTGTAACACCATCACTTTGTTTTGTTGAAAACTCTATTTTTATTTCACCGCGAATTGGTGTTTCACTTGGATATAATTCCTGTAATGCTTTATAAGTCATAAGATATGCACCTAAAACAGTAGGACAAGAGTGCCCTGCACTTTTTACGATATCTTTATATGAGAAAATAATCTCACCATCGTCAAAGGCACCTAAAAAGTTTGCAAGATTATCTTTTAATTGTATAGTTGGAATTTTGTCAAAAAATTCTGGGTAGTTCATAAAAAATCCTTTTAAGATTTTTTACAGATATATATTTCCTTATCATTTTCATCTGAATCATGTAGATTAAAATCAATAACTTTTTCCACTTCAAAACCAGACTCTTTAAGTAATTTTTTTAACTCACTTGTTTCATAATAATGTTGAATAATACAATCATTCTCTTTTTTGAAAAGTTTGTTTTTATCTTGAGAGAAAAGTGTAATATCTGTAATTAATTTTTCTTCTTCAAAGATAGCATCTATAACTATAAACTTATCTTCTAAATCTATACTTAAAGTTCCTTGTGCAACATCTTCAAATCCAAAAAGCGAGTTTACATCAAAAATAAAATATCCGCCTTGATTTAAAACAAGATTCATCTCATCAAAAAATATTTTTATCTCTTTTTTTGGAATATAATTTATAACATCAAATATTGCAGTTGTACAATCATATTTTTCTTTTACTTGATTTAAGGGAATTGAATCTACGTTTTTTATACCATTTTGTTTGCAGATTTTTATTTGTTCACTACTTAAATCTATTCCAAAAGAGTTTAGATTTAAAGTACTAAGTTGATTTAAGAAAGAGCCTTGCCCACATCCTACATCTAAGATATTATCAAGTTTTTTTTCTAAAACAATTGATAAAAAAGCTCCATGAAGTCTGCTTACCTCATCTTCAAAATCTAAATACTGTTCTATTTTTGCATATAAATTTAAACCCATTATAAAACTGCTTTGATTCTTTCTCTTAATTCTAAGATTTTATCTTTTTTTGCATAATATGAATTTTTGTTAGCTATTAGATGTGCACTACTTTCCATAATTGTTGGACCTACTTCTAAACCATTTTGTTTCATAGTTTCACCTGTTTCTACAATATCTACAATACAATCACTTAGATTAACTAAAGGAGCTAATTCAATAGAACCATATAGTTTGATAATTTCAACTGCCATTGCTTTTTCTTCAAAATATCTTTTTGCTATTTTTTCATGTTTTGTAGCAACTGTGATTTTACTTTTTGTAAAATCCAACTCTTCGCCACGTCTTAGACCAAAAGCAACTTTACACTTTCCTAGTTGTAAATCAAGAAGTTTAATTAAGTCATACTCTTTTTCTTCTAACACATCAAGTCCAACCACTCCTAAATCAGCTGCTCCGTGCATTACATAAGTTGGTACATCTTGGTTTCTTACATTTAAAAATTTAAATCCACTTTTTTCTAAAATCAATTTTCTTTTTTCAAATATAAACTTTTCACCAAAAGCTTTTTCAAATTTGTCTAAAGTCTCTTCCGCAATTCTTCCCTTAGGCAATGCAATTGTTAGCATCAATAATCCTTTTCATGTTATCAAATATCAAATCTTTTTTGTATGTACTATTTTCAAAATATTTACTAAATAGCTTTCCATCGCCACCTGTAAAAATGATTTTTCTGTTTTTGCTTACTTCTTTGATTGGTAAAATAATAGATTTCATCATAGCGTATGTAATAGCATCTTTTGTTTGAAGCGGTATTTTATCTAAATTTATATTTTTTTCAAAATCAAAGATAAGTTTTTTTGAAATTTTTGGATAAGTTTTCATAAATGCTCTAAATCCTGGCAATATAAAACCTCCAAGATGTTTACCCTTTTCCATAATATCAACAGTAATTGCACTACCCGCATCCACTATTACAGCATCACTTTCAAAATAACAAGCAAGAGCTCTATCTATTCCCAATCCCTCATATTTTGTATCAAACTTCATAAGACTTTTTATATTTTTGGAGTTTGGATTTGATTTTTTTAACTTTTTTGATGCACTTTTATTTACAGATACAAAATATATTTCATCATCAAATTTTGGCAGTTTTTCATCTAAAAAATATTTTTTATCTTTTCCCTTAATTAAAAAATGAAAAGTACTATTTCCAATATCACATAAAATCAATATCTACACTCCTCTTGATTTTTTAAGTAAGATTATATCTATAAAATGATGATAGTACAAATAAGTTTTTTAACGTGCCATTTTTTTATTGATTATAATTGTTACTAAAAAAACAACAAATAAGGCAATAGATACTCTTATTAAAAATATACTTAATACATCTGCTCCCACAAAAGCAAATATAAGTGTTTCTTCTACAAGTCCATGTGCAAGCATAAGAAATACCAAAAGTAATGTTTTTGCTTTTAATTGTATTTGTTTAATTTCTTGTAACAAAATTCCTGCTCCATAAGTTATTCCTAATAATCCTCCGATAATTAAACTTGATAAAAAAGTATATTTATTTAATAATGAATTAAAAAAAGTTAATTTTTTTATTAATTCAAATAAAATAATTAAACTTACTACTAAAAATATTACTTTTAAAGCCAATAAACTAGAATTATATATTGAAGTAAGAAAGTATTCAAAAAAATTATTGTTAACACTTATATTTATTTCTTTAGTTTTTTCTATTATATTAGTATTCAAAGGACTCATATACATTGCGATTATAGCACCAATATAACCTAATGTTACTCTACTTATCCAGTGAATTGTAAGCTTCATTCCTACTTTTTTCAATACAGCTGTTTCTAAAGGTAAAGAGTGACAAATAGCCATAAAAGTTCCTACAATTGTCCACTCGTAACCATTTAGATCAAGAGTTGAAGCAACAGCAATTCCAGCATAAAGATTAAAAAATATTGCACTTGCAAAACTAAGAGCCACTCCTGAAGGCAAATTTAAACTATTAGTAAAAGGTTCAAATATAATTGATATATACTCAATCACTCCTAAATACTGTAAAATATCACTTGCAATACTAAAAGGAATAACAAGTTTAACAATAATCCAACTTGAATTAATAGCTTTTTTTATAGTGGTTTTCATTTCTATTCCATTTTATATAATTTTGTTTATATTTAATACTAACTTTGGAATAGTATATTTTTTTTTACGATAGCACTTGTACAATATTGACTTCTTTTGTAAATATACAGCAAACAATACCTTCTATTCATCTTCCATATTGACTTTTTGATTAAAAAATCAGATAATAAGAATCGCAAATCAGTATAAAAGTAAAATATGGAATTAAAACATTTATATACAAAAAATGACAGTAAATTTGGTGAAATAAAACGTTTAAAAACAGCTTATTCTGACTATAAATTTCATTCTCATTCTAAATTGTGTTTAGGGATAATTGAAGAAGGGACTATTTGTGTTGAATACGAAAAGAATAAAAAAATAATTAACAATAAAAATCTAATTATTTTTAATCCTGGAGAAATTCATAAGACAATCAATATAGATAGTCACGATTATTTTATTATATTTTTAGACAAAAATTGGTGCTACAACTTACAACAAAAGATATTTAATAATCCAACAGATTTAATTCCAATTGATTCAAATATACAAATCAATACAAATGATAATTTAAAGTTTTTAAATATTTGTAAAATGATATTTAAAGATAGTTATAATTGTGAAAATTTGCTTATAGAATATCTTTCAAATATATACATTCAATATAAAACAGAAGAACTAAAACTAAATACAAATAATGAGTTTAAAAATCAAGTTAATCAATATATAAATGATAATTTAAATTATAAATTAACTACTCAAAATTTATCTAAATATTTTAGTTACGATAAGTCATATTTTATTAGAAGATTTAAAAAAGAGTTTGGAATGACTCCAAATAATTACATAATCAATAAAAAAATAGAATTTTTCAAAGATTCAATTATTTTATCAGAAAATAAAGATTTATCTTTGTTAGCACAAGAATTTGGATTTTATGATCAAAGTCACTTAAATAGAAACTTTAAAAAAATTTTTGCAGTAAGTCCAAATAAATATATCAATGTTTAATAAAATCAATATCTACACTCCATTTGTTTTCTTCAAGCGATTTTTTAGCCTTTGAACAAAGAGGTGAACTTATAAGCAAAAATTTTTTCTTAAAGTTATGCCCTTTATACTCGACTAAGGCTTTAAACATCTCTTCTAAATCATCAACATTTTTTCTAATAAATCTACTTTTTGCATCATAAATAAATACAGCCACATACTCTTTATTTACAGATGTTCCAGAAAATATTCCTATTTTTTTTCTACTATTTAGCTCTTTTGGCAAAACTTCATTTAAATCTTTAAAAATAATATCTTTTTTTTCTAAAAAATAGTTTGTTAAGTTTTTCAAATTTTTCCTTCAATTGATGACGAAATTATAATCAAAACTATATTATAAAGCCTAATTTAAATTATCTGCTATTTTTTATACAACTAACTTCAACAAATTTTTTTTAAAAGTGATAAAATATATCTATGAAAAAATCAATGAATTATGAAGAACAAACAAAAATCACAAGAGCTATAATCAAGTCAGCTGTACTTATGCTTGAATTTGGAGCGGAGAGTATTTTAATCGAACAAACAGCCCAAAGATTAGGTAAGGCATTGGGTGTAGATTCTGTTGAAATCTCTTTAATTCCCTCTGCTATTGTTTTAACTACACTAAAAGATTTACAATCTGTTACAACCACTAGACGTGCCCATCATAAGCCAATAAATATGTCAATAGTTTGTGATGTACAAAAGATGACTATTGATGCTGAAAAAAAAGCAGATTTAGATGCAGATTTTATAACAGATACTTTAAAAAATATTCAACCAAACTACTATAATAGATGGCTTATTGTACTTATGGTTGGACTTTCTTGCGCATCTTTTGCATATTTAAGAGGTGTTGACTTTAATGGGTTTTTTATAACCTTTTTTGCAGCTTCTATTGCCATGATGATAAGACAAGAGTTGGCAAAGAAAAAATTTATTTTAATATTAACCTTTGGAATAACAGCATTTTTTGCAACTGTTATTGCAAATTTAGCATCTTCTCTAAATCTTAGTACTACATCAAATATAGTTTTATCCGCTTCTGTTTTACTTTTAGTACCAGGATTTCCTTTTATAAACTCAATGCTTGATGCTACAAAGGGTTATTTATCAATGGCTTGGGGTCGATGGATGCAAGCTTCTTTGCTAACCCTTGCTACTACAATTGGTATTATTATTGCAATGTCAATTTTAAATATAAAGGGTTGGTAATATGAGTTTAATTTTGCAAAATCTTTTTTTAGATGCTATTTTTGCTGCTATTCCTGCAGTTGGATTTGCCATGCTTTTTAATGTACCAAAATCTGCACTAATATATTGTGCTTTTGGTGGAGCTATTGTTTATACATTACGAGAAGTTTTTATTGATTTAAATTTGACAATTGAACTTGCAACCTTTTTAGCATCAATGATTATTGGATTAATTGCTTTATATTGGTCAAGAAAAAATCTAGTACCAAGACCAATTTATACAGTAGCATCTATTATTCCTTTGATTCCAGGAACATATGCTTTTTCTGCAATGATTAGTTTGGTTGATATGAATAGTCATGGAGTAAGTACAGAGCTAATAGCAGCCTTTATCGAAAATGGTTTAAAATCAATTTCAATTCTAGGTGCTATTAGCTTTGGTCTAGCTATCCCATCATTATATTTTATGAGATATAAAAGACCAATCATTTAATCATAAAAGAATTAAAGTTGCAAGTCCTAAAAAGCTAAAAAAGCCAACCACATCAGTAACAGTTGTAAGTAAAACTGTACTTCCAATTGCTGGATCTATTTTTAGCTTTTGTAATGTCAAAGGAATAACTGCCCCAAAAAAACCTGCACTTAAAAGATTTATTACCATTGATAGGGCAATAACAAGACCCAATAGAGGTAATTTAAACCAAAAATAGGCAATTATACCTATTACTCCAGCAAACATTAAACCATTTACCAAAGATATTACAACTTCTTTATATATGGTTTTTTTAGCATCTTCGTTTTCAATATCCCCAAGAGCTAACTGTCTAACTGTTACAGTTAATGTTTGTGTTCCAGCATTTCCACCCATAGAAGCTACTATTGGCATAAGAACAGCTAATGCAACTAATGATTGAATAGTTGCATCAAATATTCCAATTACAATAGAAGCTGCAATTGCAGTTAGTAAATTTATAGCTAACCAAATTGCCCTACTCTTTCCAATTTGATACATACTTTCTTCTTGCTCAGCTTCGTCATTAACCCCTGCCATGTGGTAGATTTGTTCAGTTGCACTATCTTGGATAATATCATAAACGTCATCTGAAGTAATTCTTCCAAGTAATCTATTTCTATTATCTACAACAGGAAGACTTGATAAGTTATAATTTGTAACCATATCAACAACATCTTTTATGTCAGCTTTATGTGAGATATTATAATTTCTTAATTTATCACTTGGAATATCAGAAAATTTTAAATTGTGTTCAAAAATTATTAACTCTTCAAGTCCAACACTTCCAATATACTCACCTCTGTTATTAGTAATATGACAGTGCCAAATATTATCAACCTCTCCTATTTCCTTTAGCTTTTTTAATCTTTTTATTGCATCACCAATTTTTTCATCATTTTTTGCACTAAAAAGCTCTGTTTGCATATATGCACCAGCTTCATTATCATCGTATGATATAAGCTGTTCAAGTAACTCTTTATCTTCTTCATCAAAACTCTCTAAAATCTCTTGGGCAAGTTCTTCATTTTCTTCAGAAATATTTTGAATAAAGTCAGCAGCATCATCGGTGTCCATGTTAGAAGTAACAGCAACAAGTTTTTTAGTACTAATATGGTCACTAATCTCTTCTTGCACAACATCTGGCATTTCAGATAAAACTTCAGCAAGGAGTAAACTTGGGATTTTTTTAAGTATTTTAGAGTACTCATCCTCATCTAAATCTCTAAGTTTTAGAAGTTGTTCAGAGATATCATAAGGGTGAACACTATTGTTATTATCTGTTTTAAATTCTATTATTTCATTATTAAGAATTTGAACTAATTGTTCAATTTGTTCTATGTTTTTATCATTCATATTAACTCTTCTTTTTTATCTCTAACTTTTGAGGCCTAATTGTTATATCAGTAATAACACCATTAAAATTTATTATATCTAAAACACTTTTTGCAATATCTTCAGCTAAAAGATGAGAATCTTTACTATCTCCTGGCTCAAAATTAAACTCATCAAAAAAATTTGTTTTTGTAAGATCTGGGTTTATTGTAGTAACTTTTACATCACTTCGTCTAAGTTCTTCAAATAAAGCCAAACCAAAATCCCTAAGTCCTGATTTTGTTGCAGTATAAAGCGCTGAAAACTTAGAGTGCCTTGTAGCCTCCACAGAAGCAATATTTATAATATGCCCCTTTGTTTTTTTTAAACTTCTAAGAAGTAAATTGGATAAAATTATTGGTGCTGTTAAATTAACATCAATCAACTCTTTTATTTTTGATAATGAAATCTCTTCATGGGGTTTAAAAATACCAACTCCAGCACAATTTACTAAAACATCGATATCGTCTACTTTAAGTAATGATTTTACCTCTTTTTCTAAAGAATCAAAATCATCAACCCTACTTTTTAGTTTTATTATTTGAAAGCCGTGTTTTTCTAGAATATCTGAAATTGCTTTACCTATGCCTGAACTATATCCAGTAACTATTGCTTTCATACTTTTAAGCTTTTTCTTTTATAGTTTTTATAATAAAGATATGCAACTAAAGACAAAGTAATTAAAATAACTATTACAATATATCTTAAATACTCTTTTATTAGTAGTTCATTATCACCAATAAAATATCCAACTAAAGCTAAGATTATAACCCAAATGGCAGCACCTAAACTTGTATATAATGAAAACAAAAATATATTCATTTTTGCAAGTCCTGCAGGAAAAGAGATATATTGTCTAACAGCAGGAATTAACCTTCCTGAAAAAGTTGAAATATGCCCATGCTCTTTAAAAAAATTTTCCATTTTATTTATAGTCTCTTCATTTATAAAAAAATATTTTCCGTATTTAATTAAAAATTTTCTACCAAATTTTATTGCTAAATAGTAGTTAAACAATGCACCTGCTAAACTTCCTAACACTCCAAAAAGAATTGCTATAGTCATATTCATTTCACCTTTAAAGGCTAAATAACCAGCTGGAACCATAACAACTTCACTTGGGAAAGGGAAAAAAGAGCTTTCTAAAAACATCATTATAAATATTCCAACATATCCTAATGAACCAACTGTTTGAACTATAAAATTAACTATTTCATGTAACATTTAGAACCTAACTTTTAAATTTTTATATATTATAAACATAAACAGTGACAAAGCGCTTACAATTATAATTGTAGCACCAGAAGTTAAATCAAAAGTATATGAAACATATAGACCAATTAACGTGAAAAATGAAGATAAAATTCCAGAAATTATCATCATCCCATATAATGAATTTGATACTTTTTCAGCAATATATATAGGAATTGTTAAAAGTGCAATTACTAAAATCAAACCCACAACTTTTATTGCAATTACAACAGTAAGTGCTGATAATACTAAAATTAGTGTATAAAAAAGTTTAACATTTATTCCCCTTAAAGAGGCATATTCACTATCATATGAAACTGCTAAAATATCCCTATAAAAAAATGTCACAGTTGATATTATAACAGCCAATAAAATACCCATATATATCAAATCATCACCACTTACTGCTAAAATTGAACCAAATAAATAACTCATTAAATCAACATTATAACCAGGTGTTAAATCCACCAAGATAATTCCAATAGCCATTCCACAAGCCCAAATAAGACCTATAAATGTATCTATTCTATCCCTTTGATAAAGGGTTAAATATGCCATCAAAAGTGCAGCACCTATTGCAAAAGCTGAAGCCCCAAAAAATATTGGCAATCCAAAATAAATGGCAATTCCAATTCCACCATAAGAAGTATGAGCTATTCCACCTGCAAGAAAAACCATTCTATTTACAACAATAAGTGAACCAATAATTCCCGAAGCAATACTAACTAAAAGCCCTGCAATAATTGCATTTTGTACAAAAGTATAATTTAAAGCTTCTAACATTCGCAACTCTTTTTTGTACCCAAAAGCTGAAGCATTTCAACTTCGCAAAAGTGATTATCAGCATTTGGAATACTATTTTGTTTATCTGAAATATCATGAAAAGTCAGTTTTTTATTTATATGTGCAACCTTTGAAGCATAACCTAAAATTACAGAAATATCATGACTAACTACAACTATAGTGATAGTTTTATTTAAAAATTTTAATAAATCATAAATTTGCTTTTGACCATCCACATCAATACTAGCAGTTGGTTCATCTAAAAGTAGGATTTTAGGATGTGCACATAAAGCACGTGCTATCATCACCCTTTGTCGCTGTCCACCTGATAAAGTTCCAATTTTTACATCTGCAAAATCTTGCATTCCAACTTGTGCTAATGCACCCATTGCACAAGCTATCTCTTCTTTTTTATATCCAATAAGTGGTCTTTTATGTCCCACATGTCCCATCATAACTACTTCAATAACTTTTATAGGAAAATTAACATTTACATTTGTGTTTTGAGGAACATAACCTATTTTTGAAATATTTTTTTCAATCTTTGAGCCAAAAAGTTTGATTTTTCCTTTTTTAACTCTGTTTATCCCTAAAATAGTCTTAAGTAGAGTTGATTTACCACCACCATTTGGACCAATTATTGCTAAAAAATCATTCTCTTTTATAGACAAATTTATATCTTCTAATATGATTTGTTTGTCATATGAAAAAGTTAAATTCTTGATTTCTAATATATTCATCTATCTTCTTTTATCTATTTTACTTAAATATGACATTTTCATCATATCTTCCATTTGATTATTTGAAAAGTACTCAAAACCAAAACAATCTTTCCAAAGTTTGTGGTCTTCCATACATAAATAGAAGTATACCTTATTGTGCCAAGGTTTAAAAGAGTCATAGGCAAATTTAAACATCTCTTTTTTTATTTCATATGGATATGATTGTTTTTTGTTTATCTCTTCAAAGGGCATTTGTAAAATTTTTGATTTAAAATCTCTGCTTTTTATTTTATTTATAACTGGTTTTATAAAAGTAAGTGTTCCAAAAGAGACTAAAGCCACATCATCAGGATTAAACTCACTTATTAAATTATCAAATACCTCTTTGTACTCATCTAAATAATTCTCATAATGAACAATTGGATGAAAGTGAAATCCTACAATTACACCTTTATTTGCTAAAGCTTTTGCAGCATCAACTCTTTGTTCTAAGGTAGCTGTTAGATGCTCTTCATTTTTTATGATTGTAGGAGTATTTAATGACCATGTACAAATTATATTTGCAGGTACATCATTTTCCAAAAAATATTTTATGTTGTTTGATTTTGTTTTAAATTCTAAAATAACATTTTGGTTTTCCCTAGCAAAATCAAAAAGTGCATCTAAAAGACCCCCTTTATTTCCCCACATTAAAGAATCAGAACTCTGCCCTGTTCCTATATGATAGGTGTAGTTAGGATCCAATTTTAGCTTTTTAAGATTATCTTTAAAATTAACATCAAAACCTATTTTATCTTGATTATAAAAAGATTGAATGGAGCAATAGGAACAATCAAAGCCACAAGACTGCACAGCATCTAAAGTAAGTAAATTACAACATCTTGTACTTTCACTAGCAACTGGGCAAGAACCTAAGCCTACACTATCTTTTTTTATCTCTTGAAAAGAAAAACGTCTAGGTTTTTCATAAGCTTTTTCATCAAAAGAGTTATATGAATTTGATGATTTCTTTAAATCTTCCCAAATTTTTCTAATATGATTAAAAGCATTTTTTCTTGAAGGATATTCTTCTTCAAAAACTTCAAAAAGCTCTTTTTCATTCCACATTGTAAAATCAATTGTAAAATCAATAAGTTGTTTTAACTCTTGATATGAAAACTGATATTTTAAATATATTTTTTTTATAAACTTTTTATTTTCTTCTTTTAGATTTTCATAATTTGTTTTTAAAATATGTTCATTAAATTTTTCTATACTCATATATATTTTTCCCAAGATTTAAAACTATTTTGTATAAGTTCAATTACAAATGATTTTTTAGGAATAGTTATATCCAAATAATCAGAAACCACCTTAAAAATATATATATCTTTTATATATTTTAAACATGTTTCTTTAAAATATAAACTCTCCATATCTACTAATAAAGTCTCTAAATTTTCATCACTATCAAGGGGAGTATCAACAGTGGTAATTGGAGCAAAATTTATATTTGGTAATAATCTATTTGTACAAAATAGAGTTCCTATTTTGATAGACTCATCACAACATCCAGCAATTCCTATATTGATTGCTTTTGATATTTGATAGTTTTCAAACACAAAAGTTAAAGAATCAATAGTATTTTTTTTACCCATACCTGATACTATTAAAATAATATTATCATTGAAAAAAAGTTTGAAATTTTGAATAGAAATATCTTGTTTAAGTTTGTAAAAGTTGATTAAGTATTGTGCTTCTGGTTGAAGGGCTGTATGAATTAAGACTTTAAAGTCAAGCATAAGAATAAAAAGTCGAAGTAAAAACTTCGACTCTTAAAAGATTACTTTTTAAGCTCTTTAATTCTAGCTTTTTTACCAGTTAATCCTCTTAAGTAGTGAAGTTTAGCACGTCTAACTCTTCCTCTTCTTAATACTTCAAAAGATTTGATTGAATCTGAATATAATGGGAAGATTCTCTCAACACCAACAGAGTTAGCCCCAAGTTTTCTTACTGTAAATGTAGCGCTTACACCTTCAGCACTTCTAGCAATAACAATACCTTCGAAAGTTTGAACTCTCTTTTTGTCACCCTCTTTAATCTCAATACCAAGTCTAACAGTATCACCTGCTCTGAATTGAGGAATCTCTTTTTCTGCAATTTGCGCTGCTTCAAAGCTCGCAATGTATCTATTTTTCATTGTATTTCCCTTTAGTGAAAGTGCCCGCATTTGCAAGTTGCGGGGTATCACATTTCTATTTTGTTTTTTTCTTCGTAACTAAACCTGGTCTAAAATATTTTGTTTTGCAAATAGACAGATTATTTTTTAAGTCGGCAATTTTACTATGATTTCCCTTTAAGAATTCTTTAATTACACTTAAGTTCTGAAAATTTTCAGGTTTTGTAAAAGATGGCGCTTCTAAAAGGTTGTTTTCATAGCTCTCAACGTCTAAAGATTCTGCATTTCCAAGTACATTTTCAACATTTCTTGAAATTGCATCTGCCATAACTAATGAAGGTAATTCACCACCTGTTAGTATATATTCCCCTATACTAAAAACTTCATTTGCATATTTTTCTATAACTCTTTCATCTATTCCTTCATATCTTCCACTTACTATAACTATATTTTTTTTATTTGCTAATCTTTTTGCATCTTTTTGATTAAAAGGTTTAGCAGCAGCTAATGGGAAAATAAAATAAGCCTCAGGATTTTTACTTTTAATATCATCTAAACAATCAAATAATGGTTGAGGAGTCATCAACATTCCTGCTCCTCCACCTACCATTTGTTTATCTGTCTTTTTATGTTTATCAATTGTATAATCCCTTGGATTATAAAACTCATATGATATAAAGTTAGCCTCTATTGCTCTTTTTAATATTGAGTCATAAAAATAAGGTTCTATTAAATTGGGAAATAGTGTCACGAATGTAAATTTCAATCTTTTAAGCCTTTAATAAATATTTTGATATTATCACGTTTAAATTATTTAGAGAAGTATGAAATGATAACATTAAAAGATATAAAAGAAGCAAAAACAAAGTTAGAAGGTATCATATTACAAACACCTCTTACTTATGCACCATTTTTAAGTAAAGAGTTTAATAGTAATATTTACTTAAAAAAAGAGAATCTTCAATTAACAGGAAGTTTCAAAATAAGAGGTGCTTTTAATAAAGTTGCCTCATTGGATAAAGAAACAAGAGATATTGGAATAGTAGCAGCAAGTGCGGGAAATCATGCACAAGGTATAGCATATGCAGGAAATTATTTTGGTTGTGAAGCAACTATTTTTATGCCAGAAGCTACACCACTTACAAAAGTTAGTGGTGTAAAACAATATGGTGCAAAAGTAGTTTTAGGTGGACAAAACTATGATGATGCTTATAGTGCTGCAATAAAATATGCGGAAGAAAATAATAAGACTTTTATTCACCCTTTTGCAGATGATAAAGTAATTGCTGGTCAAGGGACTATTGGATTAGAAATAATTGAAGAACTAAAAGATTTAGATATATTGGTTATTCCTATAGGCGGAGGTGGTTTAATAGCTGGTGCTGCTGTTGCTGCTAAATCTGTAAATCCTAATATAAAAGTAATAGGTGTTGTTGCAAGTGGTGCAAGAGGAATGAAAGAGTCACATGAATCAAGATTACCAATTGACTCAGCTTATGTAAAAACTATTGCTGATGGAATTGCAGTAAGAGTTGTAACTCCTAAAATGTTGGATTATGCTTTAGAATTTGTTGATGAAATAGTAGAAGTTGAAGAACAAGAAATAGCAAATGCAATTTTATTTTTACTTGAAAAACATAAGCTTGTAGTTGAAGGAGCTGGTGCTGTTTCTGTTGCTGCACTTATGCACAAAAAAATCGATATTGAAAACTCAAAAGTTTGTGCAATTATTAGTGGTGGAAATATTGATGTAACAATGTTATCTCAAATTATTGAAAAAGGTTTAGTAAAATCATTTAGAAAAATGAATCTTATGGTAACACTAATTGATAAACCAGGTTCATTGATGCATTTAACATCAATTTTCCAATCAAGTGATGCAAATATAGTACAAATAGATTACGATAGAAGCTCTATAAACTTGGAGTTTGGTGAAGCATATCTTACTGTTTCTCTTGAAACAAAAGGTGAAGAACATCAAAAATTAATACGTGAAAATTTGAAACATAACGGATATAGATTTAAACAAATCTGATCATTTTATATACTATTTATAAAATATTTAGAAATGAGAGTATATAATAAGCGCCATAACAAGTAAAGAAATCATAAAGAAGGAAAACGATGGAAGGAAGATTATTTACATTCTTCGGAGCTATTGGTGGTCATAGCCAAGAATGGATTATTTTGTCGCATTTTATTTTAACAATTGCGATTGTTTTTTTAATAGCAAGAGCTGCTACAACTAAAATGCAACTAGTTCCAACTGGTGCACAAAATGTTTTAGAAGCATTTATCGGTGGTGTTGTTGCAATGGGTGCTGACACTATGGGTGAAACAAACGCAAGAAGATATTTACCATTAATTGGTACATTAGCTTTAGTTATCTTTGTAAGCAATATGATTGGAGTTATTCCAGGATTTGAAGCTCCAACAAGTAATATTAACTTTACTTTGAGTTTAGCATTAATAGTATTTATTTACTATAACTATGTGGGGATTAAATTAAATGGTTTTGTTAACTATTTTAAACATTTCATGGGGCCTATGCCAGTACTTGCACCATTAATGTTCCCTATTGAAATTATTTCTCATGTATCAAGAATTATTTCATTATCATTCAGACTTTTTGGTTCAATTAGAGGGGATGATATGTTCTTAATGGTACTTTTAATGTTAGTTCCTTGGTTATTACCATTACCAGGTTTCTTTTTATTAACTGCATTTGGTGTATTACAAGCATTTATTTTTAGTATTTTAACATACGTTTATATTGCTGGTTCTGTTATGATGCACGAGGAAGACCATCACTAAAAACTAGATGTTTAAAATCTAAAAGGGGAAAGAAAATTTTCTTTCCCCTTTTTTTATATCTATAAAATGGATAAAAATGGAAGATACTTTTAACTACTATTTAATTACTGATCCTAAATATTATACAAATAATAAAAAAATTTTCAAAGAAAAACTAGAAAAAACTCTAAAAACAAAAAGAGTTGATATGGCTTGTTTTAGGGATAAAGAATCTTCAAATTATGAAGAACTAGCAGAACTATTTTTTAACACTTGTAAAAAATTTAATATTAAACAAATACTTTTAAATGAAAATATAAAATTAGCCCAAAAACTAAATTGTGGTATTCATTTAACTTCAAAACAATTTGACAAAATAAAATTTGCAAAAGAAGCAAACTTATTTACAATAATATCTTGTCACAATGAAGAAGATATAAAAAAAGCTATTTTATCTAAAGCAGATGTTATTACCTATTCACCTATATTTGACACTCCAAATAAAGGTGAAGCAAAAGGGCTTGCAAAATTAGAAGAGATAAATAAAAAATATACTATAAAAATAATTGCATTAGGTGGAATTATAAATGACTTACAAATAGAGCAAATAAAAGCTTCAAAAAACTATGGATTTGCCTCTATTAGATACTTTGTTTAAATAGCTTTTAAATAAACTTTTTTATTTGTTAAATAAATCAAATAAGCGTAAACCTCACTACTGTCACTTATCTCTTTAATTGCCTTTTTATAAAAAGAGACCTGTTTTTCATGCTCTGGATTTTCACTTGTAGTAGTTTTATAATCAAAAATATAATATTTATTCTCTTTTTCTATAAGTAAATCAATAACTTTAATTTCACCATTATAAATTAAAGATTGTTCCCTTAAAAAGTTTGCATTTTCTAAAAATGAATTAAATTCAGCATTTTGAATCAATAATATAATTCTTTGTTTTATATCATCAAAATCTTTATCTTCCAAATAGACTGAATATCTACTTTTTGTAAGATTTAAAGAGTATTCCAATTGATCTATTGTAAAACTATTCATCATCTCAAGACAGTAGTGTGTTGCGATTCCAAAATATCTTGATTTTAATTCAAATTCATCACCATAATCTTTTGAAGATTTATTTGTTTGTCTTCCTAAAGATAATGGTTTGTATTCTACTTTTACTATTTTTTCATTGCTATGTTTTTTAACTTCATTTATAATCAATTCACCTATCTTACATGGTGTTAGTCCAATTAAGTCAAATACTGATTTTTCCTCTTTCTTAAAAATAAAAAGGTTATTTTTTGCCCTTGTAAGTGCCACATATAAAATATTTAATTCATCCTCTTGTTGTAGAGCTTTTTCCTTGTTTAATGCTCTTTCATAGTTTTCATCAAATTTATCTAAATTGGATATTTTATAATAAACATTATCTAAATAAACTCCACTATATTCAAAAAGTAGTGAGCTTCTATCTATATTTTTATTTTTGATTCTATCAAGTAAAATTACAGTATCAAACTCTAATCCCTTTGATTTAAAAATAGTCAAAATTTGTAACCCCATTTGCTCTTTATTTTCAATTGGAGTTTCCATTAAATCAACTTCATAAACAAAATCAACTATATCTGTAAAACTTTTTGATTCTTCAATAAATCTAATGACATTGTCATCTAAGATATTAAAATGTTTTGCTACTTTTAATATAAGTTCAAACACCCTATTCTCTTGTAAATCAAACTCAAACTCTATATTTGTATTTGGTGCATTGCCAATAATTGCATTCAAATTTTCTTTATAAATTTTTTCTTTATAATAAAGATATTTTATGGCATTGATACAAGCTTTTACATTCTCTTGATTTATTAATTTTGAGGTCATTTCTGTAGAGATTTTAAGGGTTGGAAAAACCTTACTTAAATATGAGTATAACTCTAAAACATCATCATTTGTATATGTAAGTATTGCGATTGAATTGGGGTCAATATTTTTTCTTATAAGCCCTGCAATTATACTTGCAATTGTTTGATATTTTTCATCTTCTTTTAGCTTATCATCACTTATTACTTCAACATATCCATTTTCAATATTACTCAACTGCTCATAGTACTCATAATTGTTTAAATTAATAAATGCCCTATTTACGAACTCAACTATATTTTTGGCACTTCTAAAGTTTGTATTTAAAATCTCTGTTTCTATTTGATTATGTTTTTTACTTACAAAATCAAAAAGTTCTCTTTTCCCACCTCTAAATCTATAAATAGATTGTTTTGTATCTCCCACATAAAAAAAGCTTTTAAACTTCTCATTACTTCCTGAAAGTGTCTCTTCAATAAGTGGTTCTAATATTTTATACTGTAAAAGCGAAGTATCTTGAAACTCATCTATTAAAATATGATTATACTTACTATCAAGCCTAAAATATAAAAAATCTTTATCAATCTTACTACTTAACAGTTCATAAACATAATTTGATATATCATTAAATGTAAAATAGTTTTTATTTTTGTTGTAAGATTTTTTAAACTCTTTAAATAAATTATATAACTCATATAGTGAACTTAAAGAGTATGCAGATCTAAGTTTATAGTAGTTACTAATTTCAATTTTTAGCTCTTGGAAATTTTTTTCAAACTCTTCATTTGCCCATTTTTTAAAATCCCTAGAATCACTAGCTACATCTTTGGTAAGCCACGTTTTACCCCTATCTAAAAGCTCTTCAAAGTTATCAAAATCTACAGCTTTTAAAGAAGCATTTGAAGCACCCTCACATGATAAAATATGTTTTTTTAATTTGAGTGCAATTTCAAGGGCTAAGTTTTTTTGTAATGGGATTAAATTTTCTTCAACATTTACTACTTCAAACTCTTCGTTTTTTTCATTTAAATTTTGAAAAATATCAAAGATAGAGTTAAATTTTTTAGACTCATAATATGAAAAAGTTATCAACTTATCAAAGTTTTCTAAACTAAGTGTTTGTAAAAATTTATAACTTAAATTTTCAACATTGTCTTGTCTAATTGAAAAATCATCATCAACTCCTATATAACCACTAAACTCCCTTAAGATTTTATTTACAAATTTATCAATTGTATAAATGGAGAGTTCTGAATTTAAATATAGATTTATGAGATTTTCTTTTTTATTTAGTATTTGCTCTACTGAAAGTTCTGATACTTTTGAGATTTGTTCAAGGTAAATTTCATCATTACCAAGATTCTTTAAAGTTTTAAAAACTCTCTCACTCATCTCATTTGCAGCTTTGTTTGTAAATGTCAAAGCCAAAATTTCTGTAGGATTGGCTCCTTTTAATAACAACGATATGTATCTTACAGTTAGTGCAAAAGTTTTTCCACTTCCTGCACTTGCTTTTAATGCTAAATATTTTTTCATAAAAAAATGATACTAAAAATCTGCCAAATATTGCATTATATTACAAAAAGTAAATTTGTTGTATAATGCCGAACTTTTAAATAAGGTTTTTAAATTATGCAAAAAAAACATACAACAGTAGAAACCCTACTTGATGCCATTCCATACATCAAAAAGTTTTATGGAAAAATAATTGTTATTAAATATGGAGGAAGTGCACAAACTTCTCCAGAGCTTCAAGAAAAATTTGCACAAGATATTGCACTTCTTTCACTTGTAGGAATCAAACCAGTAATTGTTCATGGAGGAGGAGCTAGAATTTCTGAGTTATTAAAAAAACTTGAAATTCATTCTGAATTTGTTGATGGTCATAGGGTTACTTGTGGTGATAGTATGAGAGTTGTAGAAATGGTATTAAGTGGAGAAATAAATAAAAATATCACTTCACTACTTAACCACCATGGAGCAAAAGCTATAGGAATTTCAGGTAAAGATTCATCAATAATTAAAGCAGAGCCAAAAGATGGTGGAAAATTTGGTTATACAGGTGTTATAACTGATATTAATGGAAAAATGATTATTAATCTTATAAATGAAGGATTTATCCCTGTTATTGCACCAATTGCAGATGCAAAAGAACCAGGACATCCAGGATTTAATATAAATGCTGATGTTGCTGCAAGTAAAATTGCACAAGCACTTAGTGCACAAAAAGTTTTATTTTTAACTGATACAATTGGTGTTTTAGATAAAGAAGGAAAGCTACTAAATTCATTGGATAAAGAAGATGTTTCATCTTATAAAAATGATGGAACTATCGCTGGTGGTATGATTCCAAAAGTTGATTCTTGTATTGATGCTATTTATAACGGTGTAAATAAAGCTCATATAATTGATGGAAGAGTTGAACATTCAATTATTCTTGAATTATTTACAAGTGATGGGATTGGTACACAATTTGTTAGGAAAGACAACCCAAATAATGGAATAGACTTAGAAAAATTATTAAACGACTAAAAAGGTAAAAATTAAAATGAATTTTATAGAAACACGTGGAAATGATGGAATTAAAGCTAAAGAAGTAAGTTTTAGTGAAGCAATTTTAAGCCCAAGTGCTTCTTTTGGTGGACTTTATGTGCCAAAAGAATTGCCAAAATTAGAAGATAACTTTTTACAAAATCATATTAACTCAAGTTATAAAGAAGTTGCATATGATATTTTAAAAGCCTTTGAAATTGATATTGATGAAAGTGAAATCAATAAAGCTTTAGATTTATATGATAATTTTGATGATGCCTCAAATCCATGTCCAGTAGTTAAAATAGAAGATGACCTTTTTGTACATGAGCAATATCATGGTCCAACACGAGCGTTTAAAGATATGGCTCTTCAACCTTTTGGTTCGATTTTAAGTTCAATTGCAAAAAAGAAAAATGAAAAATATCTAATTCTAGCTGCAACTTCTGGAGATACAGGACCAGCAGCACTTAATACTTTTAAAAATAAAGAGAATATTCAAGTAGCTTGTTTATATCCAAGTGGTGGTACAAGTGATGTTCAAAGACTTCAAATGGTTTGTGAAGATGGTAAAAATCTTAAAGTAATAGGAATTAAAGGTAACTTTGATGATGCACAAACTGCACTTAAGAACCTACTTGCTTCTTCATCTTTTAAAGATGAATTGGAAAAAGATGGTATTAAACTTAGTGCTGCAAATTCAGTTAATTTTGGAAGAATTATATTCCAAATCATTTACCACTTCTGGTCATATATTCAATTACTTAAACAAAATGAAATAACATTTGGAGAAAAAATTTATTTAATTGTTCCTAGTGGAAACTTTGGGAATGTTTTAGGTGGATTTTATGCCCTTAATATGGGTGTTCCAATAGAAAAACTTCTTGTTGCATCAAATCAAAATAATATCTTAACTGAATGGATTAACACAGGGGTTTATGATATTCGAGGGAAAGAGTTAAAACTTACAAAATCTCCTGCAATGGATATTTTAAAATCTTCAAATATAGAAAGAGTTATTTTTAGTCTTTATGGAGATAAAAGAACAAAAGAATTATTAGATTCATTAAATGAAAATTCTTATTTTAAGATGACTGAAGAAGAGACTAAAAAACTTCAAGAGTATTTTTCTGCCATTAATTCAGATGATGAATATGGAGTAAAAATAATTAAAAAATATGCAGATAAAAATTATATAATGGATCCACACACAGCCACTTGTATTAAAGCATACGATAATTTAAAAGAAAAAAATCTAAAAACAGTTATGTATTCAACTGCTGAATGGACAAAATTTTCTCCAACAGTATTAAATGCAATATCACAAAATAATGAAAAATATGATGATAAAACTGCTCTAGAAAATATCTCAAAAATTTGTAACGTAGAAATTCCAAACTCAATTTCACAACTTTTTAATTCAACTATTTTACATAATGATATTGTAAATAAAGAAGAAATTGAATCAAAAATTATTCAATTTATTTCAAAGTAATATAACTTAAAATTATAATTCTAAGGTTATTCTTAACCTTAGGAGCTCTCAAGATGTCCTTTTTTGTGTAATTTAGACACGTTTTACTAATTTCTTGCTTTATTTTGACTATAGTCAATTATATTTAAGATACTATTAAATATAATGGGAAGATTTTATTTTAAAAAAAGGAAGCCAAATATGTCTAACAAAACTAATAGACGAGATTTTATTGGTTACTCATTTGCAGCTGTTGCAGCTGTAGGTGGTGCTGCGTCGCTTGTTGGTATGAAACAAACGTGGGATCCACTTCCAAGTGTATTAGCTGGTGGATTTACAACAATCGACTTAGCCCCACTTAAAGCAGGTGAGCCAGAAACATTTACGTGGAGAGGAAAGCCAATTTTTGTTCTTAAAAAAACAGCTGAAATGGAATCTTCAGAAAGAGATTTAGTTATAGGTAGTGATAGATATACTGTTGCTATTGGTCTTTGTACACACTTAGGGTGTATTCCTGCATGGAAAAAAACAAAATGGAAATGTGCATGTCACGGTGGGGAATTTAACCCAAGCGCTAAACAAGTTTTTGGACCTCCTCCAAGACCTCTTGATTTACCTCCATTTGAAGTAAAAGGAACTACTATTGTTTTAGGTAATACCGGTCCTGAATCTGAAAAAATTGCTGCTTATTTAGCAACACAAGCTTAGGAGAGTAAAATGGCGAAATTTGAAAAAGCAAACTCTGTTGGTGAGTGGTTAGACCAAAGATTAAATCTTACTACATTCAATAAAGTTATGATGACTGAATATTGGATTCCAAAAGATATTAACTTTTTATGGGCTATGGGTGTACTTTTAGCTACAACTTTTGGGATTTTAGTTATCTCTGGAATTTTTTTAATGATGTACTACAAACCAGATATTAATTTAGCATTTGACTCTGTTAACTATACAATTATGCAAGAAGTTGCATATGGTTGGTTATTTAGACATATGCATGGTGTTGCAGCATCAGTTGTATTCTTAATTATCTATATTCACATGTTTACAGGTATTTATTATGGTTCTTATAAACAAGGTAGAGAGATGATTTGGATTTCTGGTATGTTATTATTTATGACATTCTCTGCTGCTGGATTCTCTGGATATATGTTACCATGGGGACAAATGTCTTACTGGGCTGCGATGGTTATTACAAACTTATTTGGTGGTATTCCTTTCATTGGTCCTGATTTAGTTGTATGGATTAGAGGTGACTTTAACGTTGCTGATGCTACATTAACAAGATTTTTTATGTTACACGTTTTCTTATTACCTATTACAATCATGGGTATTATTGGATTACACTTTTATACATTAAGAATTCCTCACGTTAATAACCAAACTTCAGAAGAGCTTGATTTTGATGCTGAAGCTGAAAAATATTTAAGTGGAAATAAAAAAGAAGCAAAAGTTATTCCTTTCTGGCCTATATTTATTTCTAAAGATTTAGCAGTACTTGGTATTTTCTTATTATTCTATTTTTACTTAGTATTCTTCCATTATAACTTTGCAATGGACCCAGTTAACTTTGATCCAGCAAATAATATGGTTACACCTGCTCATATTTATCCTGAGTGGTATTTCCTATGGTCATATGAAGTACTAAGAGGTTTCTTCTTTGATGTTGGTCCTGTTAAAGCATTTGATATTGGTCTTGCAGCATTTGGATTTGCTAATGCTATTTTCTTAGTATTACCATTCCTAGATAGAGATCCTAAAATCTTACCAGCACACAAAAGACCTAAATTCTTTATTTGGTTCTGGATTTTAATGGTAGATTTAATTGTATTAACAATTTGGGGTAAATTACCTCCTACAGGAACAAATGCTTATATTGGATTTGTAGCTGCTATGGCATTTATTTTAATATTCTTAGCTTTACCTATGGTTACGAAGTCTGATGCTAAGAAAAGGGGTGACGTATGAGAGAATTGAAAATATTAGCAGTAGTAGTAGCTTTAACACTTATTACTTACTGGGGAGTTGAGCCATTTGCTCATTCTCAAATGCACCCTCACGTTGAAGCTCCTGATTATGAGTTTAAAGATGTAGATGGTTTAAATGGTCTTAAAGGTAATGCTGACAATGGTGCAATCTTAGTTCAATCTAACTGTACAGCATGTCATGGTATTGAAAAAGCAGGTTTCCCTGCAGTGATGGATAATGCTAGCAGTGCTGCAGCATATGGAGTTGTTCCACCAGATTTAAGTACTGCTGGAAAACTTTATAATGCTGATTATATAGCTGCTTTCGTAAAAAATCCAGCAAAAGCTTCTAAAGTTGAGCATAAATATGTTGATGGAAAAGTTCATCCAATGCCAGGTTATGACTGGATGCAACCACAAGAAATCGCTGATATAGTTGCTTATTTACAATCAATTGCTCCAAAAGAGATGACAAACAAAGAAGTATTTACAAATGCTTGTCAAAGATGTCACTCTATTAAATATGGAGATATGAAAGGTGGTACAATGCAATCATTTACACCTGATGCAAATATCAAAGCATATATGGGGAAAAATCCACCAGATTTATCTCAATTTATTAGATCAAGAGGTCATCAATATTTACATGAATTTGTAAATAATCCACAAAAACACCTTGAAGGTACGGCTATGCCAAGAGTTGGTTTAACAGAAGAAGCTGAAACTCAAGTTATAGCTTATTTAGAAGAAGTTGGTGATTCTAAAAAAGCAGAAAGAGAAGAATTGGGACCTAAATTCTTAATTTACTTAGTAATCTTTGCAATTTTTGCTTGGTTATGGAAATCTAAACAATGGAGAGAGATGCACTAAGTGCATCTTCTCCATTACAAGGAAAAAAAAATGAAATTAATCAAATTAGCACTAATTGCAACTCTATCTTTTGGTGTTGCAAATGCAGATAATGTTATGCAAAAATCTATGGACTTAATGGATCAAGGTATGACTAAAATTCAAAAAGGATTTATTAACAGTAATATCGCTTTAATTAAAGAAGGAGCGAAGTTAGTAAATGAAGGTAATGCACTTTTTTCTGATAAAAAAGTTATTAAAGAGTATTTACCAAAAGATAAAAAACATATGCTAAACGTAGCAGAAAATGCTTCAAAAAGAATCAATTTAGACTTAAATGTATTAAATCTTAACTTAGATGACAAAGCTTATATAAATGCTTCTAACGCATATTCAGATATGCTGAACGCATGTTCAAGATGTCACTCAATTATTAGAGAGTGGTAATTTCTTTATGGGTATGAAGTTTAACTTCATACTCTTTCTTCCAATAAACTAATATTTTTCTTAAATCTAACAATTAATTAACACAGTGTAGCTATCATTTTCCATTAATTTAAATAAGGAGGCTTCATGGATATTATAGGACAATTTCCATTGTTTTATTTTCCAGAATATGGAAGTGCATGGATGATGGGTATGACAGGAACAATTCACATCTTAGCGTCACATACTTCTGTTGGTGCTGCAATGCTATTTGCATTTTTAGCTTACAAAGCATATAAAGAAAATAGAAGTGATTTATATCCGTATATGAAAAGATACGGAATGTTTTTACTAATTTTTTCTTATGTAATTGGTTCAATTACAGGGCCTGGTATTTGGTATACTGCAACAGCAGCAAGTCCAAGGGGAATAAGTGCTCTAATACATAACTTTGTTTGGGTTTGGGCAACAGAATGGGTCTTTTTTGTTTATGAAGTAATTGGGGTATTTGTCCTTGTTTATTTTATTGATAAAATTGATAAAAAAACTCACTTAAAACTAACCTTTTCATTTGCTTTAGCATCCGTAGGAACATTAGCACTTATTATTGGAATAATTAGTTTTATGATGTGGCCAGGAACACAAAGCTTTTATACAACAGGAAGTGCAAGTGATGCTTTTTTTGGAACTAATATCTTTCCGCATATGTTTTTAAGAATAGGATTTATGATTATGTGTTCAGGGGTAATTGGTCTTCTTATTTCAAGTGCAATGAAAAAAGATAATTTAGAATTATCAAATGAACTAACTAAAAAAATGGGTTATATAAGTATGCTTGGTGGGTTTTTAGTTATATTCTTTTTTATGTGGTATATGGGAACACTTCCAGATAATGCCCATGCTGTATTTAACATAACAAAAGCAGATGTTATTCAAAGTAGAATTATTCTTACAATTATTTTTTCAGTTTACTTTTTAATTGCAATTATTAAACCAAAATATATAAGCACACCAATAGCTGGTGTAATGATTTTTGTAATTCTTATTGCAGGTATTTGGCCTGGAGAAAAACTAAGAGAATCCATGAGAAAACCGTATGTAGCTGGACAATATATCTATTCAAATCAAATTATTAGTAGGGATGTTCCAGGAAAAGGAATCAAAAGTGAACTACCAATAATTGCCCAAAAAGGTCTTTTACAAGTAAACCCTTTTGTTCCAGAAAATCTAAAAGTTATAACAGAAGAAAATAAACTAGAAGCAGGAGAACTCCTTGCAAAAATGTCATGTTCAAATTGTCACTCATTGGAAAAAACTGGGAAATATAGACCACTGAAAGATAGACTAACAGCTATGGATAAAGAAGCTATTAAATCAATTTTATATGCAATAGGTGATGGAGGAATGCCATATATGCCAAAACTAAAACTACCAGAACAAGAAACAGATGCAATTGCCCAATATCTTGCATCATTGAAATATTAAGGAGGATTTATGGACGCATCAGTATTATTAGCACTAAGAGACCCAGCAGGGGTACCTTTTTATCCTGTAGTATTTCAAGTACTATATGTTTTAACATGGGCATTACATGCAGCTTTTGTTTTATTGGCTTTAGGTTCCATGGGATTATCAATTTATGGAACATTTAGTCAAAAAAGTGATTCAAATTGGAAAATATTAACACCACATTTAATCCAAACAGGCAAAATAAGTATTTCAATACTTATTGTTTTAGGAGTAGCTCCATTACTTTTTACACAAGTAATCTATGATCCAAACTGGTATGTGGCAAACACCCTTTCAGGTATGTGGGTATTTATATTTATTTATACTTTAATTGTTGGTTATATTATGTATTATTGGTATTACTATGCAAATAAAAAACATGAGGGTGGAGGGAAACTTATTGGTATTATATCCTTCGGAATTTTAGTATTTGCTGGATTATTAATGCACAACTTTGCAGTTACTTCAATCATGCCAAATGAATGGATGAATATGTATGCTCCAAATGGCATTGTGGATAACAGTGGTTGGACATTTAACATGGATATCGTAAGATTAGTTTTTATGGTAAGTTTAGCAATACCCGTTGTTGGTATATTTTTACAAAACTATAGTAGATTTTTAAGTACAAGAAAAGACTTTAGCTCTGAATTTATAAAATATACAGCTGGACTTGGAACAAAAATGGGGGTTATTGGATTGGTTATTAGTGCCCTTTGTTTTGTAGCATGGATGGTACAAATAGATTATTTATTTACTCCTCTTTCTTTAGCAATTATTGCAGGTGTTGCTATTTTATTATTAATGGTTGGAAAAAATAATAATAGTTACCTAACAACTATAGTATTAGTTATTGTAGCTTTATTAATTTCTGGAATGAGAGAACTTATTAGATTTAATATTATGAGTAACCTAGGATATAGTATTTATGAATATCCAGTTAATTTAGAAATTCCTACAATTGCTATGTTCTTACTTACTTTTTTAATTTTAGGAGGAGTAGGAGTAGCTTGGCTTTTAACTATGGCATGGAAAGTTGGTAAAAACCAAGGTATATTTGATGGTTCAAAAGATGTAGCAGTTACAAAATTAGGTAATTATACACTTGGAATAATGATATTATGGATGGTAATTTATTTTACTTGGGGAATGTTTATACTATTTAATAATATTCTTTAAAGTTGTTAAATACTAAAAATGCTAAAGGGTTATTTCCCTTTAGCATTTTTTATTACGGGAGTAATAATATGTTTGGAACAAAAATACTCTTTTTAGAAGATGATAAACTATATCAAGAAACCATAAAAGACTTACTTGAAGAAGAAAAATTTTATGTTGATACGTGTAATGATGGAGAAGAGTTTCTAAATAAGATTTACAACAATATTTATGATTTATATATTTTAGATATTAATGTACCTCAGATTGATGGATATGAGATTATGAAAATATTAACAGAATATAAAGATGAAACTATAAGATTAGTTTTAACCTCTATTCCCAATAGTACTATCAAATCTTTCAAAAGTGGCTGTGATGGATTTTTAAATAAAACTGGTAATAATATTGAATTGATTCTAAGAATAAAATCATTAATTAAAAGAACATATAGAACTTACCACTCAAATATTCAAATAAGTAAAAATCTAATTTATAATATTTTTTCAAAAGAGCTATATTATGATAAAAAAAGAGTTGAAATAGAGGCACAACCCCTTTTGATTTTAAATTATCTAATCAAAAAAAGAGGAGAATTTGTTTCTAAAGATATTTTAGAATCAAATGTTTATCCATCAAATAGTGATTCAAAATCAGATGTAATACGTTATCATATTTGGAATTTACGAAAAATACTTGGTGTAGAATTAATTGAATCACAAAAAAACAGAGGATATAAGCTAAAGCCGATTGGTGTTTAGTGGCTTTGCTTATAATTGTGAATTGATAAAATTTAGTAGGAGATTACCTAATTCATTGTTTAAACAATAGAACTATAAAATATTAGTGTTAATTATTTGTTAGATTATTAAACAATCAATTTTGATGCTATCACTGTAACTGCTGTTTCACTTCTTAAAATCAAATTTGAATCTATTCCTACAATTTTTTCTTGTTTAAATTTATCTAACTCTTTAGGAGAAAATCCCCCTTCGCATCCTACAATTACACTTTTTATCTCATCATTATTTTTAATATAATTATTTGAAAAATTAAATATAAAACTATCATGATAATAGCTTAATACCTCATCAAGATTTTTTAATATTTCTAATTTTATAATCGAACTTCTTCCACACTGTTGAGAAGAATTAATCAATATTTTTTCAAATTTTTCAAGATTTAATTTAAAATTCTTTTGAGAATACTCACCATAAAAAAATGTAATTTTATCAACACCTATTTCATTTAAATATGGAAGTTGTTTTTCTATGGTTTTAGGATCAACAATTGACCAAATAAGATGAAATTTCTTATTTGCTTCAACTATTTTTTCATCTCTTTCAATTAATCTAAGTGTTGCATCTTTTTTGCTTATATCAAATATTTCATAACAATAAAGATAACTATCCCTCAAATTTCTAAAAAATATTTGTGCACCAATTTTTTCACGTCTTGCTTTAAAAAGATATTTATAAATATCTCCATCAACTTTTAAAATATCTTGTGAGGCATCAGCTGAATAAACAAATTGCATTAGAAAATCTTACTTATAATATATGTAGAAACTACTATAATAATCTCTATAAGATATATTTTTTTAGAAAATTTTAAAAACTCTTCTTGTAAAGCTACATCTGCAACTTTAATAACTCTCATTTTCTTAAATCGTTTAATCTCTAATACCATAACGGCAATTGAAGCAGCAATCATAATAAAGATTGTAAAACTAAATATTTTTTCATAAAAAGCAACAATAGTTCCAGTATAGATAATAATTGCATTTAAAGTATGATATAAAGGAGTTAAAAATTTTAATCTTTTAGCTAATTTAATAAAATTATCTAAATTATATACGCTATAAAAATTTACAATCATAACCGCTAAAAAAAGGTATATAAAAAAGACATGCGTATCTATTGAATCTTGCATTAAAGCCATGTGTTTATCTCACTTTTAAAAAATTTTGGTATTATATCAGACTTAAGCATAGGTACAAGTAAAAGGATTTGAAATGAGTGTTTCAGTTGAAGAAGCTTTAAATATTATTATAAACTCTATTGAAATAAAAGATTTTGAAATAGTTCCAATTGAAAATGTAACATCAAGAATAAGTGCCGAAAAAATATATGCAACAAGCTCTTTACCTAAATTTAACAACTCTGCCATGGATGGATATGCAATATTATTTGATGATAAGGATAATGAACTTATTGTTACAAATAAAATATTTGCAGGTGATGATAATCAAGATATTCTAAAAGCAGGTACAACAATAAAAGTTATGACAGGAGCAAGAGTTCCCCAAAATTGTGAAGCTGTTATTGCCCAAGAAGACGTGGAAATTACTGGTAATAAAATTAAAATAAATTATGATGTAAAAAAGATGCAACACATAAGATTTGTGGGTGAAGATATACAAAAAGGCGAACTTTTAATTGATATTGGTGATGAAATAAACTTTTCAAAAGTTACGCTTTTAGCTTCACAAGGAATATCTCATATTAAAGTATATAAAAAACCTAAAATTGTAGTTTTTGCTTCAGGTGAAGAGTTAAAACTTCACTATCAGCCAATAAAAGATTATCAAATATATAATTCCAATACCCCTACTTTTATCTCAAGAGCTCAAGAGTTAGGATGTGATGTAAGTTTTATTGGTCAAGCTCATGATTCAATTGAATCAATAAAAGAGTATATTAACAACTCTTTAAATGCTGATTTAATAATTACTTCTGGTGGCGTATCTGTTGGTGAAGCAGATTTTACTAGGGAATCATTTAAACAAGTTGGACTAAATACTTTATTTGATGGAATAATTGTAAAACCAGGTAAACCAACAATTTTTGGGAAAATAAAAGATACATATATCTTAAACCTTCCAGGAAATCCTTTGGCTTCTGCTATGGTTTTTGAAATGGTTGGAAAAATCATTATTCAAAAAATGATTGGCTCAAAAAACTTTTACCACAATTTTATTACAACAAAACTTGGTAAAAATCTATTAAATAAAAAAGGAAGATTGACTTTAGTTCCCGGTTTTTTTGATGGAGAAAAGTTTAATCCATCTGATAAAAAAAGCCCTGGAATGATATCAATCTTAAGTGAATGTAACTCATTTATAGTATTAAATGAAGATATAACAAAATTAAATGAAAATCATATTGTAAAAGTATTACCAATTAATTGGAAATTCTTTTGTGATAAGAAAAAGGATTATATAACTTATGAATAAAAAAGCTATTTGTATTTTAAGTGGAGGTATGGATTCCACTTTAGCCTCTTATATTGCTAAAAATGAAGGCTATGAAATAATTGCTGTACATTTTAATTATGGTCAAAGAACACAAAATAGAGAACTAAAAGCATTTAGAGATGTTTGTGAAAGTTTAAATGTTAAAAATAAATATGAAATTGATATACCATTTTTTACACAAATTGGTGCAAGTGCATTAACTGATGCAAATATTGATGTTCCAATTGATGGTGTTAAACCTGGTGTTCCTGTTACTTATGTGCCATTTAGAAATGGTATTTTTCTTTCAATCGCAGCTGCAATTGCAGAAAAAGAGAATGCAGAAGCAATGTTTATAGGAGTAGTTGAAGAAGATAGTAGTGGATATCCTGATTGTACAGATTCATTTATTAATCAAATTAAAAATGCAATTAATGAAGGTACAAAAGAGTCAACACATATAAATATCAAAACTCCATTGGTAAAACTTCATAAAAATGAGATTGTAAAAAAAGCATTGGAGTTAAATGTACCATTAGAACTCACTTGGTCTTGTTATAAAGAAGAGCACGAAGCTTGTGGTGTTTGTGATTCTTGTAGATTAAGATTAAATGGATTTGAAAAAGCAAATTCAAAAGATCCAATACCATATAAAGGTTCTTGATGAAATGGAATATCTCAAAAGAGTTTGATTTTTGTTATGGACATAGGGTTTGGTCACAAGAATTAAATTTTGACTTTTCACTAGATTCTTGTTTGGTATGCAGACATCTACATGGACATCAAGGGAAAGTAATAGTTCATCTAGAAAGCTCCAATTTACAAAATGGTATGGTAACTGATTTCAAACATTTAAATTGGTTTAAACAGTTTTTAGATTTAACCTTAGATCACAAATTTATTTTAGATTTAAATGACCCACTTTTTAAAACTTTATTACCACATTTTAAAGATAAAAAAGAGTTAATTTCTCATGATGAAGGATTTTATACCCTTGATTTAACTACTTTAAAAGATGAACCACTTTATATACATGAAATGTATGAAGGATATGTACTTGTTGACTTTGTTCCCACAAGTGAAAATCTTTCAGCTTGGCTTTTAAAAATTGTTCAAAAGAAAATGGATGAAATATCCATAAAAGTATCACACGTAGAATTTTTAGAAACTCCAAAAAGTAAAAGTACTGTATATGCTTGAAGTAAATGAAATATTTGGCCCAACAATTCAAGGTGAAGGTAAATTTGTTGGTAATCCATCTATTTTTATAAGATTTGGTAAATGCAATTTTAGATGTGAAGGTTTTGCTGTTGAGTATGAAACACCAAGTGGTATAAAAAAGTGTTCATGTGACTCCTTTTATGCAGTTGATCCGGCTTTTAAAGATCAATGGCATAAAATGACTAAAGATGAAATCATAAATGAAGTTAAAAAATTAGAGCCCTCTTATAAAACTGATATCGTTATAACTGGTGGTGAACCACTACTTTATTGGAACAATGAAGAGTTTCAAGAGATTTTAGAATACTATATTTCAAATGGATACAAAGTTACAATAGAAACAAATGCTTCATTGAATATTGATTTTACAAAAGAGTATCAAAAAGAGCTTATATTTTCTATGAGTGTAAAACTCTCTAACTCACTTGAACCACTTAAAAAAAGAGTAAATAAAAATACCTTAAAAAAAATCATAACGAATACAAAAGAGTCGTATTTGAAGTTTGTGATAAGTAAAGAGTTTATATCAAAAGCAAAAGAAGAGATAGAATCTATTTCTTCAATTATTCCAAATTGTGAAATTTACCTTATGCCTATGGGTGATAGTGCTGATGAAATAAATAAACATAGTGAAAGTGTTATAAACATGGCAATAGAGTCTGGTTATAAATATTGTGATAGATTACACATACGTGTTTGGGATAACAAAAGAGGTGTTTAATTATTTATAGATATAATGTCATTCTCAAAAGAAGTCTATCTATAAAGAACAACTCGTTGTTCGCTTCAGGATTTGCTTCTTTAAAGAGAATTCATTTCTCTTGTTAAAAGAAGTCATAAAATATAGGTCCCTTTAAAGGTACCCTAAAAAAATATTTATTTTATTAGGAACCTTATTTTAGGGACTAATTTAAAGGATAAAGATGAAATTTACAGGTTCAAATGTATTAGTTACAGGTGCAAGTAGAGGAATTGGAGCAGAGATTGCAAAAACTCTTGCAAGTTATGGACTAAAAGTATGGATTAATTATAGAAGTGGAGCTGAAGCTGCTTCTAAAATTCAAGAAGAGATTGAAGCTTCTGGTGGAAAAGCTGCAATAATAAAAGCAGATGTTACAAATGAAGAAGAGTTTGTAAGTGCAATTAATACTATTATTGACTCTGATGGAGAGTTATCATACTTAGTTAATAATGCTGGTATTACAAAAGATAAACTAGCCCTTAGAATGTCAGTTGAAGATTTTACTGATGTAATAAGTGCAAACTTAACATCTGCCTTTATTGGTTGTAAAGCTGTATTAAAAGTTATGGGTAAAAAAAGATTTGGTTCTGTTGTTAATATCTCTTCAATTGTTGGAGAAATGGGAAATCCTGGTCAAACTAACTACTCTGCTTCAAAAGGTGGATTAAATGCCATGACTAAATCTTTTGCAAAAGAAGCAGCAGCTAGAAGCATTAGATACAATGCAGTTACTCCTGGATTTATTCAAACAGACATGACACATGAACTAAAAGATGAAGTAAAAGAAGAGTATATAAAAAATATTCCACTAAGCAGATTTGGGCAACCAAGTGAAATAGCAGAAGCAGTTGCATTTTTATTAAGTGATCACTCTTCTTATATCACAGGAGAGATACTAAAAGTTAATGGTGGCTTATACGTATAAGCTAAAAATATCTACTTAAAAGAATATTTAAAGGCTTTTGGGTATAATACTTGGACAATTTTAAAAAAGGAAAGAAAATGGCATTATTAGATGATGTAAAAGAAGTAGTAGTTGAGCAATTAGATTGCGATCCAGCCGAAGTTAAAGAAGATTCAAAATTCATTGAAGACTTAGGTGCAGATTCATTAGACGTTGTTGAGCTAGTAATGGCTTTAGAAGAAAAATTTGACATCGAAATCCCTGATGAAGATGCTGAAAAGATCTTAACTGTTTCAGATGCTATCAAATACATCGAAGATAATAAATAATCAAGAGATATATTTTCTTGACCAAATAAAGAGTTAACAATAACTCTTTATTTAAATTTTTGAATTTTTGTAAAAAAATTGAGCAATTTAAATAAAATAAATTATAATCACAATGGAGCTTAAATAGATGAAAAGAGTTGTAATAACTGGATTAGGTACTATAAATTCTTTAGGACATAATGTAAATGATTCATTTGACGCAGTAGTTGCAGGAAAATGTGGGATTAGAGAAATTACTTTATTTGATCCATCAGAGTATTCTGTAAAAATTGCTGGAGAAGTAAAAGATTTTGACCCATCAACAGTTATGGATAAAAAAGAAGTAAAAAAAGCTGATAGATTCATCCAATTAGGTATAAAAGCTGCAAAAGAAGCTATGATTGATTCTGGTTTTATAAGTGATGATAATAATAAAGTTGCAGATAATCTTTCAAATAGATTTGGAGTAATTTCTGCATCTGGAATTGGAGGACTTTCAACAATTGAAAGTAATTCTAGAACATTAGAATTAAAAGGTCCTAGAAGAATTTCTCCATTTTTCATCCCTTCATCTTTAGTAAATATGCTAAGTGGATTTATCTCAATTGAACATGGATTAAGAGGTCCTAGTTTATCACACGTAACAGCTTGTGCTGCATCAACTCATGCTTTAGCTGATGCTGTAAAAACTATTTTAGCAGGTGGAGCTGATAATATCTTAGTAGTAGGTGCTGAATCTGCAATTTGTGGGGCTGGTATAGGTGGATTTGCTGCAATGAAAGCACTATCAACTAGAAATGATGACCCACAAACAGCTTCAAGACCATTTGATAAAGATAGAGATGGATTCGTTATGGGAGAAGGTTCTGGAGCTTTAGTTGTAGAATCTTTAGACTCTGCGCTTGCAAGAGGTGCTAAAATTTATGCAGAAATTATTGGATTTGGAGAAAGTGGTGATGCAAATCACATTACTTCACCTGTAATGGATGGACCATTAAGAGCTATGCAAGCAGCTTTTGAAATGGTAAAAGCAAATAATGGAGAATATCCAAAAATTGATTATATTAATACTCATGGTACTTCAACTCCTGTTGGTGATGTTAATGAAACTAAAGCAATTAAAGAGTTATTTGGTGGAAAAGAAAATTGTCCTCCTGTAACATCTACAAAAGGTCAAGTTGGTCACTGTTTAGGTGCAGCAGGGGCTATTGAAGCTATTTTTACAATCAAAGCATTAAATGAAGGTATTATTCCTCCAACAATTAATATTATCAACCAAGATGAAGAGTGTGATTTAGATTATGTTCCTAATGTTGCAAGAAAAGTTGAATTAACTACTGTTATGAGTAACAATTTTGGTTTTGGTGGAACTAACGGTTCAGTTATATTTAAAAAATATACAAAATAATTTATATTAGAAGATATACATCTTTTTAATAAAAGGAATAAATTGCCAACTTATTTGACATTTGAAGAAAAAATAAAAGCTATAGAAGAAGATATAATAGTTGCAAAAACTAAATCTGATGAGCATGCAGTTGAAATACTAGAAAAAAAGTTAGAAAAAGAAGTTGAAAAAACATTTAAAAACTTAACTGACTATCAAAAACTTCAACTAGCTCGTCATCCTGATAGACCTTATGCCTTAGATTATATAAGAGGTCTTTTAACAGATGCTTATGAAATCCATGGTGATAGACACTATACTGATGATAGTGCTATTGTTTGTTACTTAGGTAAAATTGGCAATGAAAAAGTAGTAGTTATTGGTGAACAAAAAGGTAGAGGTACTAAAAATAAATTAAAAAGAAATTTTGGTATGCCAAACCCTGAAGGCTACAGAAAAGCCCTAAGAGCAGCTAAATTAGCTGAAAAATTCAATTTACCAATACTTATGTTAGTGGACACTCCGGGTGCATATCCTGGAATTGGTGCGGAAGAGAGAAATCAATCTGAAGCAATCGCTAGAAATTTATATGAATTTTCTGATTTAAATGCAATAACAATTTCTGTTGTTATTGGAGAAGGTGGTTCAGGTGGTGCCTTGGCTATTTCAGTTGCTGATAAACTAGCAATGATGAGATATTCTGTTTATGCGGTTATTTCACCAGAGGGTTGTGCTGCAATTTTATGGAATGACCCAGCACAGGCGGAAACTGCTGCTAATTCACTAAAAATTACAGCAGAATCACTAAAAAGTCTTAATCTAATTGATGATGTAATCAATGAGCCATTAATTGGAGCACATAGATCAAAAGATGAAGCTATAAAAGCTTTAGGTGATTATTTTATTGAATCTGTAAATGAATTAAGAAATATGTCACAAGAAGAGAGATATGAAAAAAGATATCAAAAACTGATGTCTTTAGGTAGTTTTTCTCAAAAACAGTAAAAAAGAAAATCTCTTTTTTACTCTTTTATTTTATCTCCAACTAATCTTCCAACATATTCTCCACCTAATATATGAAAGTGTAAGTGATGTACAACTTGCCCACCATGTTCACCAATATTTGTAATCAATCTATAACCATCTTCTCTTAAATTTAATTTTGAAGCTACTTTTTGAATAAACTCAG
Organism: Arcobacter sp.; assembly: GCF_050300555.1. Lineage (NCBI taxonomy): Bacteria > Pseudomonadati > Campylobacterota > Epsilonproteobacteria > Campylobacterales > Arcobacteraceae > Arcobacter > Arcobacter sp. The sequence goes on along the minus strand of NZ_JBNKXY010000004.1, from coordinate 45,915 downwards.
TCATACCTGCCATTATTTTTGGTGGAACAACATCAAATGAAGTATAGTGATCTTTTGGAATAACTAAAACATGTACTTTAGTTGCTGGACTAATATCCTCAAAAGCTAAAAATTTTTCATCTTCTAAAATAGTCTTATTTGGAATTTCCCCATTTACAATTTTACAAAAAATGCACATCTATATTTCCTTTTAATAGTATTAATTTTTATTATAACCAAACTCTAATAAAAACTTAAGTACAATAATCACCTTTTATATAAATGAAAACAGGGGAAATAATTGAAAGAGTGGATCGAAAAAATAGAATCTGCTGATTCTATAGAAGTGTTAGAAAATCTAAGAATTGAAATACTAGGTAAAAAAGGTTTTTTAACTAAAGAGTTTGCAAGATTAAAAGATATTCCAAATGAAGAAAAAAAAGCATTTGCACAAAATCTAAATAATAATAAAGTAGAAATAACAAATGCACTTGAGTTAAAAAAAGAAGTTTTAGAAAAAATAGAATTAAATAAAAAACTTGAAGAAGAAAAAATTGATGTAACAAGATTCAACAATAACTTGACTTGTGGTGCAGTTCATCCAGTAATAGATACTATGGACAAAATTATTGCTTATTTCCAAAATTTAAATTTTGCAGTTGAAGAAGGTCCGTTAGTAGAAGATGATTTTCATAATTTTGAAGCATTAAATCTTCCTAAGTATCATCCAGCAAGAGATATGCAAGACACTTTTTACAATAAAGATTACACGCTTTTAAGAACTCATACTTCTCCTGTACAAATTAGAACAATGCTTTCTCAAAAACCCCCAATTAGAATGATAGCACCAGGAACAGTATTTAGAAGAGATTTTGATATCACTCATACTCCAATGTTCCACCAAATCGAGGGATTAGTTGTTGATAGTTCTGATAAAATTTCATTTTCAAATTTAAAACATGTACTTGAAGAATTTTTAAAACATATGTTTGGTGATGTTGAAGTAAGATTTAGACCTTCATTTTTCCCATTTACTGAGCCTTCAGCTGAAGTAGATATTTCATGTGTATTTTGTAAAGGTGAAGGATGTAGAGTTTGTTCACATACGGGATGGCTTGAAGTTTTAGGTTGTGGAATTGTAGATGAAAATGTATTTAAAGCTGTTGGATATGAAAATGTATCAGGTTATGCTTTTGGATTAGGAGTTGAGCGATTTGCAATGTTAATTCATAATATTGGAGATTTAAGATCTCTATTTGAAAGTGATTTAAGATTATTAGGACAATTTAAATGATAGTTACAAAAAGATGGTTAGAAGATTTTATAGATATCTCTAAAATTGATACAAATGATATTTGCAAAAAATTAAACTCTATTGGTTTAGAAGTTGATTCTTTAGAAAAAGTTAGGATACCTTCTGGTGTTGTAATTGGATATGTTGAATCAAAAGAAAAACATCCAGATGCAGATAAATTATCTGTTTGTCAGGTTAATATTGGAAGTGAAGTTAGCCAAATAGTTTGTGGGGCTAAAAATGTGGCAGCAGGACAATATGTGCCAGTTGCAACAGTAGGTTGTGAATTAGGTGAAGATTTTAAAATCAAAAAAGCTAAATTAAGAGGAATGGAATCAAATGGAATGATCTGTTCTTCAACTGAAATTGGACTTCCTAAATTAAATGATGGAATAATGGAACTTGATGATTCTATCGGTGAATTAATTATTGGAAAAGAGCTAAACGGATATAGACTTTTAAATGATGATATTATTGAAATCGAATTAACTGCAAACAGAGGTGATTGTTTAAGTATCAATGGAGTTGCAAGAGAGTTAAGTGCTTGTTATGGAATCTCTTTAGCTGAACAAGAAAAAAATTTAGAATACAACGACATTGGAATAGGACAACTTCTTGAAATAGAGTGCGATAGTTCAATTAATTCATCTTTAATTTATAAAGCTGGAGACTTCAATGAACTAAAAGTTCCTCTACTATATAAATTAAGAGTTGCAACCTTAGGATTATATAAAGATTGTGATATTGAAAATATTTTAACTTATGCAACACATACTACTGGCGTAACACTACACGCATATGCAAAAACTGATTGTGATACCTTAAATGATTTATCTGTACTTCATATCAAAAAATCTAATGATGGATTTGATGAAGTTTATGGAAAAGAAAAATTAAGTACTATAAGCATAAAAAATGAAGCAATTAATAAAGATGACACAACATATATCTTAGAAGCTTCATATAATAATCCTGAAGAATTATCAAAAAATGTATTTGAAAAAAAGATAAAAACTGGCGAAGTTTATTATAAAACATCAAGAGGGTCTGAACCAAATATTGAATCTGGTATGGAATATTTTACAACATTGATTTCTAAATTTGGAGCAAAACTATACAGAGGTTTTGAAGTTTTTACAGAGGATAAAGAAAAACTATCTATTGACGTGAGTATCAAAAGAGTTAGCTCAATTGTTGGAAAATCATTTACAAAAGTTAAAATTGAAAAAATATTGAGTGATTTAGGATTTACTGTAAGAGATGGTGGTTCTGGTGTTTTATCAGTTCAAGTTCCATTATATAGACATGATATCAAAAATATAGCAGATATTACTGAAGAAGTTGTAAGAATAGTTGGTATTGATAATATTGAATCAACTCCTTTACAAATAGAAGAAGTAAACAGAGTAAATGATGCTTCTAAAAAAATAATGAAAAAAAATAAAATTAGAGCAAAAGCTATTGAAGATGGGTTTTTTGAGACTTTAACTTATGTTTTTACAAACAAAGAGACTTTAGAAAAATACAATCTTGAAATAGTAGATGAAAAACTTGATATTTTAAATCCTATTGTAAATGAATTAAATACATATAGAACAACTATGCTAACAAATCTAATAGAAGCTTGTTCAAATAACTTTAAACAAGGGTTTAAAAAAGTTGCATTTTTTGAAATTGGTACAATTTTTAATTGTCAAAGGGAAGAATCAAGAAAAATTGCATTTATATTTAGTGGGGATAGTGAACACGAATCATTTTTAAATAATGGAAAACCAAAAGTTATTGACTTTTTTACATTTGCTAAAAAAATTGCAAATAGTATTGGTAAATTTGATTTAGAACCAATGAATGAAATAAAAAATTCTTTAATTCATCCATACCAAAATGCAAATGTAATTGTTGAAGGTAAAATTATTGGATTTATATCTAAACTTCATCCAAATGTTGCAAATGATTTTGATTTACCTGATACTTTTATTGCAGAAATTGATTTTGATAAAATTGGAAATAATTTAATAAAAGCAAAAGAGTATTCTAAATTCCAAGCTTCAAAAAGAGATTTAAGCTTAATTGTACCTAAAGATATTTCATACTCAAAAATTAGAAATGTTATTACAAGTATTGAAGATGATACAATCCAACAATTCAATTTAGTAGATACGTATAGTGATGAAAAACTAGGTGATAAAGAGAGTTTAACAATAAGATTTGTTTTACAAAGTTTTGATAAAACACTTGAAGAAGATGAAATTAATACTACTATGAACAATATTTTAGAAAAATTAAACTCTGTATTAGGAATAGGAATAAGATAAATGCAAAGCTTTAGTATAGATGCTTTAAAAAACCCATTTAATATTGTTATTGATAATATTGCAAGTGATAAATCTATCTCTCATAGATGTGCAATGTTTTCACTTTTAAGTGATAAAACATCGCATATCAAAAACTTTTTAACAGCGGAAGATACACTAAATACACTTTCAATTGTAGAACAGCTAGGTGCAGAAATTACAAGAGATGGTTCGACAGTTACAATTACGCCAAAAGGCACTTTAAGTGAGCCTAATGATGTACTTGATTGTGGAAACTCTGGAACTGCAATGAGACTTTTTTGTGGTTTTTTAGCTTCTATTGATGGTGCTTTTACACTTGTAGGAGATAAATACTTACACTCAAGACCTATGAAAAGAGTTGCTGATCCACTTAGAAGTATTGGTGCAAAAATTGATGGTAGAGAAGATGGAAATAAAGCGCCGCTTTTTATAAGAGGTGTAAAAGAGTTAAAACCTTTTGTTTATAACTCACCAGTTGATTCTGCACAAGTTAAATCAGCAATGATACTTGCAGCACTTAGAGCAAATGGTGTTTCAAAATATAAAGAAAATGAACTAACACGAGACCATACTGAACGAATGTTAAAAGGAATGGGTGCAAAACTTGAAAATGATAGTGAAGGATATATTAATATTTATCCTTTAACAGCACCATTAAAACCTTTAAATATAACAGTTCCAACTGATCCTAGTTCTGCATTTTTCTTTGCAGTTGCTGCTGCTATTACACCAAATGCAAAAGTGACAATTAAAAATGTAACTTTAAACCCAACAAGAGTTGAAGCCTATCAGGTTTTAAAAAGAATGGGTGCAAGTGTTGAATTTGTTGAAAATGAAAATATCTATGAACCAATAGGTGATATTATAGTAGCAAATGATAAATTAAATGGTGTAGAAGTTAGTGAAAATATCTCTTGGTTAATTGATGAACTTCCAGCATTAAGTATTGCTATGAGTTTAGCAAATGGAAAATCAAAAGTATCAAATGCAAAAGAACTAAGAGTAAAAGAGAGTGATAGAATAAGCTCTGTTGTAAATAACTTAAAACTTTGTGGAGTAAACTACACAGAATTTGAAGATGGATATGAGATTACTGGTGGAGAGCTAAAAAAAGCAACTATTAACTCCCATGGTGACCATAGAATTGCAATGAGTTTTGCAATAGCTGGTTTAAATTCAGGTATGGAAATTGAAGATGTTGATTGTATTTTGACATCATTTCCAAACTTTAAAGAGATACTAGATACTTTAGGAAAATAATTTATGAAAGTAAAATTAGCATCATCTTATGGATTTTGTTTTGGTGTAAAAAGAGCTATTAAAATCGCTGAAGATTATAAAAATTCAGCAACAATGGGTCCTTTGATTCATAATACAAATGAGATAGATAGACTTAAAAATGATTACAATGTAGGTCTATATAATAGCTTAGATGAAGTAAAAGATAATGATACAATTATTATTAGAACCCATGGAATTCCAAAATTTGATTTAAAAAATCTAAAAGCTAAAAATGCAAAAGTTATAAATGCAACTTGCCCTTTTGTTACTACTCCTCAACAAATAGTAAAAAAAATGTCTGCTGAGCAATATTCTATAATAATTTTTGGAGATAAAGACCATCCAGAAGTTTTGGGAGTACAATCATATGCACAAGACCAAGATGATGTATTTGTTATTTTAGAACCTAGTGATTTAGATAAGATTAATTTTAAATACCAAAAAATTGCTACCATTGCACAAACCACAAAGAAAAAAGAAAAATATCTTGAAATAGTTAACTCTTTAATTTTAAAAAATAAAGAAGTAAGAGTATTCAATACAATTTGTGATGCCACTTTTGAAAATCAAGATGCTGCAAGAGAATTGTCAAAAGAAGTGGATATTATGATTGTAATTGGGGGTAAAAACTCTTCAAATACAAAACAACTTCTAAGTATTGCTCAAGAGAATTGTAAAGATAGTTTCTTAGTTGAAGATGAAAGAGAATTAGATGCTTCATGGTTTAAAAACAAAAAACTTTGTGGTATCACAGCTGGTGCTTCTACCCCTGATTGGGTTATACAAAAAATAGTAGATAAAATAGAAAAATATTAATCAATTTTTAAAATTTAGTAGTTTAAGCCAATCTTCGATATAATCATCGCATTTTATAAATAATGGTTATACGAAGGAAAAATATGGGTATCGAAGATATTGAAATTGGTGAAGACTTTGACTTTGAGCAAATGCTTAATGAGTCTTTCGAAAATGCAGAGAACAACTCTGTAGTTGATGGTGTTATTGTTGAGATTTCTGGTGAAAACGTTTCTGTAGATGTTGGTCAAAAAGTTGAAGGAAGACTACATATCTCTGAAATTACTATTGGTGGAGTAGTTAAATACAAAGTGGGTGATACTATCCCTGTTGTATTAACAGGTACAAGAGGTGAAAAACCTTCAATCTCTCACAAAAAAGTTTTACAAAAAGAAAAATTTGATTCTTTTGTAAAAGAACATGCAGAAGATTTAGAAAATGTTACAATCGAAGGTAAAATTGTTTCTATTAAACCTAGAGGTGGGTTTATTATTGAAGATGACAATGGTTGTGAATATTTTATGCCAATGGCTCAATCTTACTTAAAAGCTCAAGGTGCACTTGGTAAAAAAGTAAAAGCAAAAGTTCTAAAAATAAATGAAGCTCAAAACTCTATTATAGTTTCAAGAAAAAAACTTATTGAAGAATCAAAAGTAGAAAAAGATTCAAAAGTTGCAGAATTTTTAAATACTGATGGTCCAATCAATGGAACAATCAAAAAAATTACATCTTATGGAATGTTTGTAGATTTAGGCGGAATTGATGGTTTAGTAAACTACAATGAAATCTCTTACAAAGGTCCAGTTAATCCATCTAATTATTATAATGAAGGTGATGAAGTTACTGTTAAAGTTCTATCTTATGACAAAACTAAACAACATTTATCATTATCAGTTAAAGCTGCACTTTCTAACCCTTGGGAAGAGATTAGAGACGAATTAGAAGTTGGTGATACAATTACTGTAACTATTTCTAACTTTGAATCTTATGGTGCATTTGTTGATTTAGGAAATGATATTGAAGGATTATTACATATCTCTGAAATTTCATGGAATAAAAATCTTAAAAATCCAAAAGACTTATTAACATTAGGTGATGAAGTTAATGTTGAAGTTATTGAATTAGACGTTGATAAAAAAAGATTAAGAGTATCTTTAAAAAATCTTCAAGAAAAACCTTTTGCAAAATTCACAAAAGAGCACAAAGTAGGCGACATAATTAAAGGTAAAGTTGCAACTTTAACTGAATTTGGTGCATTTGTTACTTTAGGTGATGTTGATGGTTTATTACACAATGAAGAAGCATCTTGGGAAGGTAATGTAAAATGCAAAAACCTTTATAAAAAAGGTGATGAAGTTGAAGTTAAAATTATCAAAATTGATAGAGAAAAAGAGAATATCTCTTTATCAATCAAAGATATTACAGACTCTCCTGCAAAAAGATTCCAATCTACTCATAAAATTGGTGACATTGTAAAAGGAACTATCAAAGATCTTAAAGATTTCGGTCTATTCATCAAAATTGAAGACAATTTAGATGGACTAGTTAGAAATGAAGATTTTGGTCCTTTAAAACCAGAAGATATTGAAATTGGAAAAGAAATTGAAGCAGTTGTTGTAAATATTGACACAAATAGAAATAGAGTTAGATTATCTATTAAAAGATTAGAGCAACAACAAGAAAGAGAAATCTTAAAATCTGTAAATGATGATTCATCAATGACTTTAGGTGATTTATTAAAAGACCAAATTAAATAATTCAAGGATTTAGTAGAATGAGTAAACATACGATTGTAGTTTGTGATCATATCCATGAAGATGGACTAAATATTCTTAAATCTGCAGAAGACATAAATTATGTTTTTGCTGCAGATATTGATAAAACTACTTTATTAGATGTAATTAAAGATGCTGATGTTGCAATTACAAGATCTTCAACTGATGTTGATGAAAAGTTTTTAGATGCAGCAGTTAATTTAAAAGCAATTATTAGAGCTGGCGTTGGTTATGACAACGTTGATATGGCTGGTTGTAGCAAAAGAGGTATTATTGCTATGAACGTTCCAACTGCTAACACTATTGCTGCAGTTGAGCTTACTATGACTCATATGCTATCTTGTATGAGAAAATTTCCTTATGCTCATAATCAATTAAAAAATGAAAGAGTATGGAAAAGAGAAGATTGGTATGGAAATGAACTATATGGTAAAAAACTAGGTGTAATTGGTTTTGGAAATATTGGACATAGAGTGGCTTTAAGAGCAAAATCATTTGAGATGGATGTAATTACGTATGACCCTTATATTCCTTCAACAAAAGCAACTGATTTAGGTATTAAATACACAACAAATTTTGAAGATATTTTAGCTTGTGATATTATTACTATTCATACACCAAAAAATCAAGAAACAATCAATATGATTGGTGAAGCAGAAATTGCAAAAATGAAAGATGGTGTAATTTTAATAAACTGTGCTAGAGGTGGTTTATATAATGAAGAAGCATTATATAACAACCTAAAATCTGGTAAAATTGCAATGGCAGGAATTGACGTATTTATAAAAGAACCTGCAATTAATAACCCATTATTAGATTTACCAAATATCACTGTAACTGCGCACTTAGGTGCAAACACAAAAGAATCACAAAAAGAGATAGCTATTCAAGCTGCAGAAAATGCAATTGAATCAGCAAGAGGTATTGCATATCCAAATGCACTAAATCTTCCAATAGATGAAAGCAAAATTCCTTCTTTTGTAAAACCATATATTGAATTAACTCAAAAAATGGCATTTCTTGCAGCTCAATTGGATAAATCTTCAATTAGATCAATTTCAGTATGTGCTCAAGGTGATATTGCTGAATATCTTGATTCTTTAGTAACTTTTGCAACTGTAGGTGCGTTAAGCGTTTCTGCAGGAGATGAAGTTAATTATGTAAATGCTAGTTTTTTAGCAGAAGAAAAAGGTATTACTTTTGAAACTTGTGAGATGAAACATACTGCAGGATATAGCAATAAAGTAAGTGTAAAAATTACAACTGAAAAAAGAGTAAATTCTATTTCAGGTACTGTTTTTGATGAAAATGTACAAAGAATAGTAAACCTTGATGGTTTTGATTTTGATATTGAGCCAAAAGGTAAAATGATTATGATGAGAAACAATGATGTTCCTGGTGTAATTGGAACTGTTGGAAAACTTCTTGGAGATAGAGGGATTAACATCTCAGATTTTAGATTAGCACGAGGCAAAAATAATGATGCCCTAGCTATTATTTTAATTGATGAATCAATTAAAAGTGATATTTTAAAAGAAATAAGTAATATAGAAGCTGCAATAGCAGTTTCATATGCAGAAATTTAATAAGGAGTTCTTTTGGCAAGTATAGGAATGAGTGAATTAAAAAAGGGATTAAAAATCGAATTAGATGGTATCCCTTATAAAATTACAGAATATCAACATGTAAAACCAGGAAAAGGTGCAGCATTTGTTAGATGTAAAATTAAGTCTTTTTTAAATGGTAAAGTTATTGAAAAGACTTTCCATGCTGGTGATAAGTGTGAAACTCCAAACTTACAACAAAAAACTATGCAGTTTTTATATGATGATGGCGAGTTATTACAATTTATGGATAACAATACTTATGAACAAATTGGTTTAACATATGACCAAGTTGGTGAAGCATTTGATTGGATTATTGATGGTATGAGTTGTGATATGATGTTCTTCAATGGAAATGCAATCACAGTTGAACCACCAATGACAGTTGAACTTAAAATTGTAGATACTCCACCTAACTTCAAAGGTGACTCTCAAGGTGGTAAAAAACCAGCTACACTTGAATCAGGTGCAGTGGTACAAATTCCATTTCACTTAGTAGAAGGTGACATTATAAAATGTGACACAAGAACTGGTGAGTACATAGAAAAAGTAAAATAAAAAGTCAAAGCTTTATCGTGGAAATACTGCGATATAGCTTTCTTTTCTTCGGTCACTTACATTTGTAAGCTCCCTCTTCAAATAAAACTCTATCTTATTTCGACGATAAATCTTAACCTTTTTTAAATTATATTTTCAACACTAAAATCATTCAAAAGATGGCTTTTTCTTTAAATAGACTATTTTTTCTTCACCTATAAAATTCTCGTGAACTATTTCGAAGTCCATGTCTATTTCATTAAGTGCATTGATTCCATTTCTGATTTTTGGACTAACTAAAAGTATCATATAATCAATTCTTTCTTTTAGTATGTCCATTAGATTATAAATTCCCTCTACCATTACAAACTTGTAATCTAGTAGTTTAAATAAATCATCACTTATGATTACTTCTCTATTTGGTACTTTAAAAAGTGGGATATTATTATCGAAGATTTTGTTTTTACTATAAATCATTACATTTGGAGCACGTCCTGCTATGTATCTAGCATCCAAAGTTGGTTTGTCTGTTCTTACAGTATTTCCACCAATTAACATCAAGTCTATTTTATCTCTTAGGGTATGTACATAAAGTTGAGTCATTTTTGATGAAACTTGTCCATCTATACAGCCATTTAATGTTTGTGCCATTTTATAAAATACAAATGTTCCACTACTCCATTTGATAAATGGATATAAAAGGTCATAGGCTTCTTTTTTCATACATCCAAGACTAACATCTATATTTACACTTTCTAAGGTTTGTATGCCTCCTGAAGCTTGTTTATTTGTATCTTCATGGGCTATGATTACTCTTTTTGGTTTTAACTCTTTAAGTAAGTTTGCACATGAGGGAGTTTTTCCTATATGATTACATGGTTCAAGTGTTACATATATTTCACAGTCAGCAAAAAAATTGTTGTGATTTTTAATTAAATACTCATGTATATCATGGGAAGATTTTTTTGTTTTTAAAACATCATTTGGGTATTTTTTTAAGTATGCAGCTTTCAGGGCATTTACCTCTGCATGAGCTTGCCCTGCTTCTTTGTGAGCCTCTATAGAAAGTATTTCTCCATTTTTTACAACAACACAACCAACAGCTGGATTTGGATAAGTTATAAGTTGATATTTCCATGCCTCATCAATGGCAAGTTTCATATAAAAATTGTCATCAATTTTCATTATGTTTGCTTATTAAATAATAAAAATGTTCCAGCTGCTATCATTATTGAACCAGCTGTATAATTTACTCTTTTTAATGACTTCTTTGACTTTAGAACTTGTTTAGCCTTATTTGCCATAATTGATATACTCATTAATCCTAACATCAAAGCAATGATTGTTAAAAATGCAGCTAATATTATGTCATGATTTGTTAATGATTTTATATCTAAAAATGTTGGTAGAAAAGCAATATAAAATAGTATAACTTTAGGATTAGATGCAGAGATTAAAAATCCTTGCATAAAACCAAAATAGAAATCTTTTTTTCTTGTAACACTTTTATCTGTAGATTCTACTTCAATTGGGGCAGTAATCATTTTATAACCTAAGAAAAATAGATATAATGCTCCAACAACTCTTATAATATCAAATAATAATGCGTAGTTTTGTGCAATAGTAGATAATCCAAGACAAGCAAAAATTAAATATATTACATCACTGATAGTCATGCCAAGTGCAAGTGAAATACATTGTTTTGCACCTAAAGTCATTGATCTACCTAATAAAGCAAAAACTCCAGGTCCAGGGGTAATACCAAAAATAAAAATGGCAAAAAAGAAAGTTAATGAGCTTTCAAGACTCATATTATCTCCTTATTTTACCATTCAAAATATGTAGATGCAGAAGATACTTCATCATAAGTAATAATTTCATCACCATGTTCAGTATTTATTTTTATTTCATTTTCATCTGCAAAAATCAATTCACCACTTAGTACATTTTTTTCAAAATCTTTTACTTTTACTTTTTCACCAATTGATGCCATAAAATGTCTTGGTTTTTTTAATTTTCGCTCAATTCCAGGAGAGCTTACTTCAAGATTATATTTGCCATACATTGGTTCATCAATGTCTAAAATAGGAGAAATCAATCTAGATACTTCAGCACATTTATCTAAAGAAATACCATCTTTTGAAGTTATATATATTCTAAAGATATCTCTATCATTTTCTTTAGTTGTTATAATGTCGTATAATTCAACTCCACAACCTTTTACAGTCATTTCTATTGATTCTTCTAAAGTCATTAGTCCTCTTTTTTATTTTTTTTAATTTGTTCAAATAAAGACTCTATTTTTAAATCTTTTTCCAACTTATCATCAGCTTGAAATTTAAAATTAGGACATTTATACCAACCTGTGGCATTTAAACAGTATGATTTTATATGTCCATTTGCTTTACTTAAAAGATTATTTAAAATTTGATGCTCTTTTTTATCATAATCACTTCCATCATAATAAACTATTGCATCATATTTACCATTTCTACAATTTACTTCTGTAATTGCTAATGATTTAATTCTAGTATCATTTAAAGTAGCTAGAGCCTCTGGAATTAACTCCATTAATAAAGACTCTGTTCTTTGTAAATTTACACTTTTCATATTATAAATCTATTTCTACTTTTTCTTCAATTTGAATAAATGTTTCGATGAAATCTCCAACTTTTATGTCATTAAATTTTTCAAACATAATACCACATTCAAATCCATTAACAACTTCTTTTGCATCATCTTTAAATCTTTTTAATGATGAAATTTTACCAGTATAAGTAACCACACCATCTCTAATGATTCTTGCATGTCCACCTTTAATAACTTTACCATCAGTTACTAAACAACCAGCAACAGTTCCAACTTTTGGCACAACAAAGGTATCTCTAACTTCTGCTTGACCTGTGTTTTCTTCTCTTATAACTGCACTAATCATTCCAGATAAAGTTGCTTTGATATCATCAATCAAGTCATAAATAATTGTATATGTATTAATAGTAATTCCATCAGCTTTTGCTTTTTGTTTAATAGCACCTGTTGGTCTTACATTAAATCCTAAAATTATACAACCTTCACTAGCTCCTGCTAAAACTAAATCAGACTCAGTGATTCCACCAACTGCAGCATGTAAAATTTTAACTTTTACTTCATCATTTTGGATTTTTTCTAATGAACCTTTGATTGCTTCTAATGATCCACCAACATCAGTTTTAATAATTACTGGTAATTGTTTAATTTTACCTTCAGCAATTAATCCACTCATCTCTTCTAAAGATACTTTTGTAGATTTAGATAGCTCTTTTGCTCTAGCATGTTCAGCTCTTGTTGTTGCAATATCTCTAGCTTCTTTTTCACTATCTTGTACAATCATAATTGAACCAGATGTTGGAATATCATTTAATCCTAAAACATTTCCAGTTTCTGAAAGTCCCAACTCTTTAACAGGTTTACCCATATCATTTGTGATTGCTTTTACTCTACCATAAGTTGTATCACTTACAATATTATCTCCAACTCTTAAAGTACCACTTTGAACAATAACAGTAGCAACTGGTCCTCTTCCTTTTTCTAATGTAGCTTCAACAACAGTAGCTTTTGCTTTAGATGTAGGATCTGCTTGTAACTCTAATATTTCAGCTTGAAGTAAAATATTTTCTAATAGTTCATCAATACCATCTCCTGTATGAGCTGATACACCAATAAACTCAATATCTCCACCCCAATCAACAGGAAGCATCTCTTTTTCTGCCATTTGAGATTTAACCATATCTGGGTTTGCAGTTTCTTTATCCATTTTATTCATAGCAACAATAATTGGACAACCACTTGCTTTTGCATGAGCGATTACTTCTTCTGTTTGTGGTTTAACTCCATCATCAGCTGCAACAACAATGATAATAATATCAGTTACATTTGCACCTCTTGCTCTCATTTCACTAAAGGCAGCATGTCCTGGAGTATCTACAAATGTAATTTTTTTACCACTTTGTTCAACCGTATAAGCTGAGATATGTTGTGTAATTCCACCTGCTTCACTTTTTGCAACTTTTGCACTTCTAATTTTATCTAATAAAGAAGTTTTACCATGGTCAACGTGACCCATAATAGTTACAACTGGAGGTCTAGTTACAAAATTTGTTTTATCAATTTCTTCTTCATGGTCTTCAATATAATTTACGTCTTCTAAGGCATCTTTTACAGTTACTTCTATACCAAACTCTTCTCCAAGAATTTCTAATTCATCTTGTTTTAAGAAGTCATTTTTTGTAACCATCATCCCCAATGAGAATAATACAGTAATTACTTCAGCTGCACTTTTTCCACAAGCTTCAGCAAACTCATAAACTCTAATATCTTCAGGAATTGTAATTTCTGTAATTTCAGCAGCTTCAACTTCTTTTTTAATTCTTTTCTTTCTTTTCCCTCTTTTTAATCCTTGAGGTCTATTTCCAAATGCAGCAGGTTTAGAACTTCTAGATTGTTTATCATTTTTCGAAGGATTAGTATTTGGTTCATCAAAAAGTTTTGAAGTATCAGTTAATCCCATATCAAGTAAAACAACTTCTTCACCTAATAAAGAGTCATCTGATTCTTTAAAATCTTCTTTTTCAATTTCCAACACTTTTCCATGTTCATGTGCTTTTGGAAGTGCTTTTTTCTTTTGAGTTTTTACTTTTGGTTTAGGTTGATTATTATCTTCTATAGATGGTTCTTGATTATTCCCACCTAAAATTTCACTTAAAGATTTCATAGGTTTTTTTACAACATCTTGAGCTACAGGCTCTTGAATAGTTTTAACTATTTTCTCTTCTTCTTCAGGTTTTTTCTTTTTAACAATCTTTAAACCTCTTCTTTTAGGTACTACTTTTTTAACAGATAAATTGTCATTAACTTCTTGAGTATCATCAGTTTCTTCTTGGCTAGTCTCTTCAACTTTCTTAGGTTTTGTAATTACTGGCTTTATTTTTTCTTTTGGTTTCTCAATTTCAACTGGCTTTTCAATATTAACTTCTTCAGGTTTCTTTTCTTCAGTCACTGATACTTCTTCAATAACTTTTGCAGGTTCTACTTTTTTAACTGCTTTTTTCTTTGGCTGAAGTCTTTTACTTTTTCCAGTCATTATATAGTTTACTATCTCTTCTGCATCTTCAACAGAAGTTTGACTTTGAGGTGATTTAAGTTCTATTCCTAAATCTTTTGCTTTTTTTATAACATCGTTGCTGCTAGCCCCAGCTTCTTCTGCAATTTCATATACTCTTACGTTATCTGACATGCGTTATTATCTCCTTAAGTTGTACCAAGTACTCGTCTTTTTTTTTGCACTGTCTAAAAAGTGCTTTTTCTATTTTTTTTGTTTCCATATCTGTAAGAGCCTTCTCTTGACACTCATTACAAATATAGAAACTCCTACCTATACCATCAAAACTGATAAGTTTGTAATCTTTACACTGTAATCTAATTAGATTTTCTTTAGTTAGTTTATTACGACAAACCACACAAGTTCTTATAGGTTTTTCTAATTTAGCCAATTATTATATCCAAAACTTACTAAATTTCCAATTTTATGCTTCTACTCTTACACCATAGTTATCAAAACCTGAAATAAATACTTTAAAATGAGGAAATTTTGTTCTCAAATCTTTCTCTATTTTCTTAGCATCTTCAAAATAACATATTGAAAAAAGTGTAGAACCAGAACCAGATAATGTACTCATTAAAGCACCACTATTTAAAGCACATTTTTGTACTTCAAAAAGTTCAGGCATCTGTTTCATTCTATAATTTTGATGAAACTTATCTTGTGAAGCAATTTTTAACATATCCCAATTTTCACTCATAAAAGCAGCTGTTAATAAAGATGAATGTGAAATATTAAATACCGCATCCTCTTTAGAATACTTAAATGGTAAAGTTTTTCTTGAAAGTTGTGTAGAAATTGGTCTATTTGGAACAACAACCACAGCACTTAAACTTTTTGGAATAGATTTATTTATATATTTTACTTCATTATCTTCAACAGATGAAACAGTAAAACCACCCATTACTGCAGGAGTAATATTATCTGGATGTGATTCATATGCAAGTGCCAAATTAAGTAACTTACTTTTTGGTAATTCAATCTCTTCTATTGCATATGCTGATGCAATTGCACTAACAATTACAGCAGAAGAACTTCCTAAACCTCTAGATAATGGAATTTGATTTTCAAATTCAAATCTAAATGCTCTTTTCTTTTGTGATAAATTATTATAAAAATCATTAAAAATAGCGATAAACATATTGTTATCTTTTAAGATAGGATTATTTGCTCCTTCACCTTTTAAAGATACACTATGAAATTTTGCTGGTCTTATTGTTACTTGATTTTTTATTTTTAAAGCTAATCCAAGGGTATCAAAACCTGGCCCTAGATTTGCACTCGTAGCTGGTACACTAACTCTCAATTATTTTCCTTTTATACTGCTGGTAAATTGTAAATTGGTAAAGTATTAGATGAAAATTTTGTTTTATCTAAATATTTTGGTAATTTAAAATCCGAAATTATACTCTTTTCTTCTAAAAAATCTATTATTATTTTGTCATTTTTATTAAAAAAATATTTTTTACCCAAAGCTTTAATAGGAGAATTCTCATTAAATAAAAATCCACTTACAGCATTTAACTTAATATTATTAACTATACACACTGTTTTTAAAAACACATATGCAACTTTTATTGCCATATATGAACCTGGAGTATTTACATATGTAATAGAGTCTATCTTGTATTTTTTTAATAAATCTTTAAATATTATAGGCAAAAGATTTGATGTCATGCCATCTTTTTCTATCTCTTCAATTAAAACACTATTTTCATATACCCCTATTTTAATTGGAGTAGAAATTGAAATAACTAAAATATCAATCAAATAAAACCTTAATTTGCATCTACCATTGCATATGCTTTTTGAAATACATAACTCTCTTTTTGAGCTACTTCTAAATCTATAATTTCATAATTTTCTTCAGACTCATAAAGTTTTTTTGTTAATAAATGATTTAAGTGATGACTTCCTGCATGTGCATCATATTCTCCAATAAGTGTATAACCTAGTAGTGCCATATCACCTATTGCATCAAGAATTTTATGTCTTACAAACTCATTTTCATATCGTAAGCCTTCAGGATTTAGTATTTTATCTCCATCTACAACAATTGCATTTTCTAAACTTCCACCTTGTGCAAGTCCTATACTTCTTAAATATTGTACTTCATGTAAAAATCCAAAAGTTCTAGCTTTACTAATATTTTCTTTATACTCTTCAATACTATAATCAAAATGGTAATTTTGCTGACCAATTACTGGACTTTCAAAATCAATTGAAAAATCATATACAATATGATTAGATGGTTTTAATGACACTCTTTTCCCATCATCAGTTGTAACTTCAACCTCTTTTTTAATCTTAATTACCTTTTTTGATTCATTTAACTCTTTTATTCCAACTTCATCAATTAACATACAATACCCTGATGAACTTCCATCAAGTACTGGAACCTCATCATTATCAAGTACGACTCTTAGATTATCAATTCCATATGCGTAAACAGCTGATAATAGATGTTCAATTGTCGAAATAACAACTCCATCTTTACCAATAACTGTTGCCATTTTTGTATCTACTACATTTTCTATTTTAAGTGGAATTGATAAACCCTCATCTGAACGATAAAATATTATTCCTTGATTTGCTTCAAGAGGTTCTAATCTCATTTTTACAGGAACGCCTTTATGAAGTCCTATTCCTACAATTTCTACAGGTTTTGCTATTGTTCTTTGTTTCATTTATTGTCAATTACCTTTTTTGCTTCATCAATAATATCAGTAATTCTTGTTTTTATCCAGTTTTTATCCATCCATTCTAAAGGATCAACTTCTATACCTTGTATCAAAACCCCAAAATGTAAGTGATCACCTAAAACTGCCCCACTAACACCAGTATTTCCAATTTTTTGATTAGCTTCAACTTTCTCACCTACAGTTACATTTGAAGAACTAGTATGGGCATAAAGTGTTTGTAAACCAAATCCATGATCTAGAATAATAGTATTCCCATATATTCCTAAATAGTCATTAAAAATAACTCTTCCTTTATTTGTAGTAAAGATATCTGCTTTTTTAACACTTGCCCAATCAACTCCCAAATGCCAAGCTTCATCAATTTTTATATTGTTATGATAATAAGATCTTCTTTGTCCAAATTGACCTGCAGTTGCAGCATTTGTTAGTCTTTTAAAAGGTATAATATTAAACTCATTTACAAGTTCCTTATCCATATACTTTTTAGAAACTTCTTCTATCTTAGCAACATTTTGAGACCTTAATAATTCATTTTGTTTAATAAATATTTCAACTAAATCATTTGGTATCTCTTTTCCACTTTGATCTAGAACTTTTGTACTTACATTTTGAATAAAACTATCACTAATTTTAATTTTTGATGCTTTTTCTTTTATATTTCTAATATATAAAGGTACTTTTATTATAGATTTATTATCTGCTTTATCTATGGCAATTAAATTTACTATGCTAAAATTTTCTGTTAAAATAGGCCATGCGATTAACGAAGCATAATAATTATCTTTGTAAAATGGTATCAACTCAAATTTTTGCTCATTATTAAATGAAATATAACTATCTTTTAAATTTTCATCTTCTACTTTTACAATAACTAAGGCACTACCACCTCTTTTTATTGCAAACGAATTTGATATAACAGAAGCCAAAGGTTTTTTTCTATCTATTTTAAGATTAAAACTTTCAATTACTTTATTACCTTCTAAAAAATTCCATTTACTACTATCTATTGCTTCTACTATTATTTGAACATCTGTACTTTTAAAGAACATATCAAGCTCTGGTGATTTTAATTCTAAATCAACTCTTTTTTTAGCTTCAACTAAAACTTGTGTATCTAATACAATCTCTTTATTTCCATCTTTAAAAATTACTTTATAAAATTTTATACCACTATCATCACTAATACTTAAATTTAATTTACTTTTTAAATTCCAATATATATTATCTTTAAACTCAATTTTTGGAGGATTTTTTTCAAACATTGGTGATAAATATACAAATCCACCTGCTGCAATTCCAGCTACTAAAAAGATAAAAAACAATATTTTTCCAAAACTACTTTTATTTCTCAAGAATTTCCTTTAATATAATCTTTTTTGCTTCAAAAACATCATCAGTTTGTATTACACAACCTGCAGCATTTAAATGCCCTCCTCCACCAAAAACGGAAGCGATTTTTGAAACATCTATTTTCTCTTTTGATCTAAGAGATACTCTAACTTTGTCATTTACTATTCTAAAATATATTGCTATTTTTACAATTGCAATATTTAATACCATATCTAGCGCAACTTCTGTTTCAAGAGTTGTTGCACCACTTTCTTCAAACCACTCTTTTGTGGCATAAATAGTTGCAACTTTACCTTCATCTAAAAGTTCTAAACTATTAAATATCTTGGGTAAAATTCTATATTTAGCCAAAGAGTCTCTTTTTATAAACTTATCAGCAATATAAACTGGACTAGCGCCACATTTAACTAAAAAGTTAATTTTTTCATAGGTAAACTCATCACATCTTGGAGTTGTAAAAGCTAATGAATCATCGTAAATACCAACATAAAGTGCTTCTGCTGTATTTTTTGTAATATATAAACCATTGAATCTAAAAAAATCATATACAATTTCAGAAGTTGATGATTTATTAATATCAACAATATTAACTGTTCCAAAATTATCATTTGATTTATGATGATCAAAATTAATTAATGGCATTCCTTGGGGAATATCTATACCAAATCTATTTGAAGTACCACAATCAACTGAAATAACTAAATCATAAAATTTAGGGATTTGGTCAGTAATTTTTTCATACCTATTTATAAAGTCACATTTTTCAGGAAGATTTTTCCCCTTATTAAAAACTTTATGTTTTATTCTATTTTCATATAAATAGTTTGAAAGAGCAAGCCCTGAACATATAGTATCAGGGTCTGGATTTATATGGGTGATTATCAAAATATATTTTGAATTCTCAATTAATTTTAACGCACTTACAAAAGAGGCAGTATTTACTTTGTTATTTGTTATAAAATCTTTTGTCAAATACTCTCCTTTATTAAAATATTTTTTAGACTAACATATAATTACTAATCAAAAGTTAACCACTAATCAAATTTCATAGAAAAATCTAACCATGTTGCTTGGTGAATAATACTTCCTGAACTAAGTGCATCAACACCAGTTAGTGCATAATCCCTTACCGTATCTAAATTTATATTTCCACTTGCTTCTAAAAGAACGTGAGGATGGACTTCATTTCTAAACTTTACCACATCTCGTATTTGAGTAGGAGTCATATTGTCACACATTATGATATCTCCGCCTGCTTCCATAGCATCTTTTACTTGCTCAAAAGTTTCACACTCTATTTCTATTTTAGTAACCCAAGAGATTCTTTTTCTAGCTTTTTTAACAAACTCTTTTAGATTTGTAATTGTTCTTAGGTGAGTATCTTTTAACATCAAACAATCATCAAGTCCCAATCGGTGATTAATAGCACCACCTATTCTACTTGCATATTTTTCAAAATCTCTAAGTTGTGGTCTTGTTTTTCTAGTATCAAGTAAAACAACATCTAAGTCTTCAATCAAAGAAGCATAAGAATTTGCCATTGTTGCTATTCCGGAGGCATGTTGAAGTA
Source organism: Arcobacter sp. (assembly GCF_050300555.1). Classification (NCBI taxonomy): domain Bacteria; kingdom Pseudomonadati; phylum Campylobacterota; class Epsilonproteobacteria; order Campylobacterales; family Arcobacteraceae; genus Arcobacter; species Arcobacter sp. Next base: position 25,555 of record NZ_JBNKXY010000004.1, on the reverse strand, counting down.
TATTTAAAAAAGTTCGCTCACTTGAAAGTAAAACTGCTGCTTTACCTTCAAGATTTGCTATAACATCACCTTTTTTAATCTTGTCACCGTCATGTTTTAAAAATTTACACTCAAATTTTTCTGTTTTGGATAAAGCTTTTGCATATATTTCACCAGCAAAAATACCATCATCTTTTGAAATAACCTTTGCTGTAAATCTACCCTTTGGAGCAACATCAAAAAATAAATCACCCCTACCATTATCTTCAATTATGGCATTTTTTACGAATTTTTTTATATTAATCATACTTCAAACATCCTTTGTAGCGCCACTTGTGCCCATTTTGTTACATTTTCATCTACAAAAATTTCATTAGAAAATACTTCTTTTTTATCTTTTATCTCTTTTAGACAATTATATACATCTTCCAATGTTGTCTCATTCATTGTTGGACACTCTGGTTTTGTTGAACTTAATATGTATGTATTTTTTTCTCTTAATCTATTTACCATATTATATTCTGTTCCAACTGCAACTTTTTGCTCAACTGGTAACTCTTTTATATATGTAATTAATTGTGAAGTAGAACCAACAAAATCAGCCATATCACAAATTTTTGGGTCACATTCAGGATGAACTGCAATTAAAATATCTGGATATTTATTTCTATAAAACTCAATATCATCAGTAGAAAAAAGTTGATGAACAGAACAAAAACCATCATAACATATAATATCTGCTTCTTTTGGGTCAGTTCCATCACCTATTACAGTTGATTTAAGATTAAGACTTTTTGCAAAATTTTGTCCCAAACAACGATCTGGTACAAAAAAGATTTTTTTACCAGACTTTAAACCTTTTTCAATAATTTTATAAGCATTTGAAGAGGTACAAACCATCCCACCCATTTCTCCAACTCTAGCTTTTACTGCTGCACTAGAGTTAATATATGTAATAGGAAGAAGTTCATCACTTGATACTCCCATAGCATTTAATTTGGCTAATGATTCATCAAAATAATCCACATCAATCATTCTAGCCATTGCACAACAGGCAATTTTAGGCATTAGAACTCTTTTTTGAGGGCTCATTACTTTAACACTCTCCCCCATAAATCCAACACCACAAAAAACTATATATTTACTATCTGTTTGCATAGCTTTTTTAGCTAATTCTAAAGAGTCTCCTGTGATATCAGCTAGTTCAAACACTTCATCTCTTTGATAAAAGTGTGCAACTAACGTAACATCTAACTCTTCTTTTAATTTTATTATTTCATCTTTTAAATTCAAAACTTACCCTTAGGTTTTAATATTTATTAATTAACGGGAATATAACAAATTTTTAGTTATAATCCATTTAAACATATTTTAAAATGATAATTGAGGTTATTAATGGATTTCTTAAATACAAATCTGATTTTCTATATTTTAGCATATTTAATTGGTTCTATTCCATTTGGGTTATTACTTGCAAAAAGTTTTGCGGGGGTAAATATAAAAGAGCATGGTAGTAAAAGTATTGGTGCAACAAATGTTCTACGAGTAGTAAAAGAAACAAATCCAAGTTTAGCAAAAAAACTAGGTCTTGCAACTGTTATTCTTGATGCTGTAAAAGGAACTGTTGTTTTACTTATTGCGATGGCATATGGTGTTAGTGAAGCTACGCTTTGGACTATTGCTGTTTTGGCTATCATTGGACACTGCTACAGTATTTATTTAGCCTTAGAGGGCGGAAAAGGTGTTGCAACAGGACTTGGTGTTTTTTTAGTGCTTATTCCAATCCCAACACTTATAGGTGCTGTTGTTTGGGGATTTTGTGCAAAGGTTTTAAAAATATCATCACTTTCATCACTTTTAGGTTTAGTTGCAGTTGTTATTTCAGCACTAATATTTAATAATGGACTTGCTGTAAATTCAAATGCTCCAATGTATTTAATAGCTTTTATAATTTTTTATAAACATATTCCAAATATAATTAGACTTATAAAAAAAGAAGAGTTAAAAGCTGTATAAATGAAGGTTAAAATAAAAAACCTTACTTTTAATTGTATTATTGGTATTTTGCCATTTGAAAGAGAAAAAGAGCAAAAAGTAGTAATAAATTGCTCTTTTAAATATAAATACCAAAATTCAAACTTTGTAGATTACTCAAAAGTAGCCTTGGATATAGAAAATATCATGTTAGAAAAAAAGTTTGAACTTTTGGAAGATGCACTTATCCAATTAAACACATTTTTAAAGAATAAATACAATATAAAAAAACTCAAACTAACTATCCAAAAACCAGATATTTTACCTAAGTGTAAAGTAAGTGTAACACTATAATTTATACGATTTTTATAGGTAAAACTTAAAATAATAGATTAAATTACTAAAAAACCCACAAATTAAGAAAACTTTAATTTTAATCCAAGTAAAATTTTCGCAACGGTGAATCGGAAAGTATCTTTCAAACACTTCGTGTAAGAAGATTGTTCGCGCGTCCGAGGATCTGATTTAAATAACCCTTTCAGGAGATCAAATGAAAAAATTCGTAAAATTAAGTTTAGTTGCTGCTGTTGCAGTAGCTGGTTTAACTACTGCTAATGCAAAACCATTAGAAGAAGCAATTAAAGGTGTAGATGTATCTGGTACAGTTGCATATCAATATAATGATAGAAGTTCTGATAATACTACATTAGATGCTAATGGTAAGAACCTTCACCCAAATGTAACTAGCCATAGTTATAAAGCAGCTATTACATTAAAAGCTAATGCTACTGATGATATTACTGTTGTAACAAAAACAATTATTGGTGGTGGAAATACACTAGCAAACAATCCTAGTAATAATTCTGTTGGTGCTACTGGTTCAACAAATGATATGGCTACAATTTCTGCAGGTGGTTCTGATGCACAAGCTTCTTTTGGATTAAGCCAAGCTAACTTTGTATATACTGGTATTGCTAATACTACATTTATTGCTGGTAAACAAGCTGTTCCTTCTCCATTTGCAGTACAAGCTGACGCAACAGGTGATGAAGATACAGGTAACGGTTTAACTGCAGTTGTTAATGCAGGTCCTGTTACAATTGCTGGTACATACTTACAAAACACTAACTTAGCTACTACTGGTCAAGCAGTTGCAGGTTTAGGTGTAATGGGTAACGCTGGTCCAGTTGCTTTAGATGCGTGGTATTTAGATGTTTCAGAAATACATGATAACTCTGATGATGGAGCAAAAGCATATACTCTTGGTGTAAGTGGAAAAGTTAGTGTTGTTTCTTTCTATGCTAGATATTCTGCATTAAATCCAGATGTTGCTAATGTTGACACTGCTAAATTATTCAAACTTGGTGCAAAAGCTAAAATTGGTATCGTAGGATTCGGTGTTGATTATGGTATGACTAATGATGTTAATACAACTTCAGGTGTAAATATCACTGGTGACTCTGATGCTGACGTTGGGTTCCAAGGTTGGGGTGTAGATTTAGGTAACAGAGATGATGCTGATATGTATAAATTAAATGTTAATGTAGATGTTACATCTAATATTAACCTTTCTGTTAACTACAATGACTTATCTGTAGATTCTGCTGCTAATTCAGATGAAAGTGAGTGGGTATTCCAAGCAACACATAAAGTGGCTAAAAACTTCTCTTACTATGTAAGACTTGGTCAAGTTGACAAAGATGGTGATACTGATTCAGGTAAAAGAGGTAGACTTAACATTGTATATTCTTTCTAATATTAGAAAAATATAGTTAACTACAAAACCTAAAGGCTAGAAGCTAAAGCTTCTAGCCTTTTTTTATAAATAAAATCTCAAGAAACTTTATGATAAAATATCCTTTTTATAAAGGATATCAAAAATGATAAAACTAATCTCAGCATTTACTTTTGCAACCCTAACTACAATGTCTCTTTTTGCACAAACAACTATGTGCTTTAAAGAAAATCATAAATCAATGTCAACTATTGAAAAAACAAAACTAGATGGTGGACTTTGTTCAGGTGAAAAATCTCCTTCTCAAATGAAAGAAGAAGGTTGGAATGTCAACGACATCAAAATAACAGAAACAAAAAATGGATACAACTATATCTATGTCTTTAAAAAAAATGAAAATGTAAGTAATTTTGATATAGATAAATTAGAAAAACAAATTATTGCAAGACTTGAAGACAAAGATAAAGAAGCTAAACGACAAGCAATAGTTAAAAGAAATTATGCAATGTCTATTTCAGGAAAACAAAGATATATAGCGAAATGTCAAAGATGTCATGGTGAAAAAGGTGAAATAGAATCAAGTGGTACATCAAGACCAATAAAAGATTTAAGTTTAGATGATTTTATAATGACAATGAGAGACTACAATCTTGGAACTTACAATAGAGGACAAGCTTTTGTTATGATGCCATTTGCAACTATATCTAGCACAGATGATATTAAAAATATCTATGTATATTTACAATCAATCAATAAAGAAGAGACAGATAAATAAGTGGATAATTACGAATACTCTGAATTATTAAAACTATTAAATAAAAAACTTAGTAATATAAAAAGCATTTTGAAGCCAGAAGAATTGACTTCTAGACTAAAAGAGATTGAAGAACTTGAATCAAGTCAAGATTTTTGGAATGATGTTGACAACGCTACTAAAATTGGTATAGAAAAAAATAGAATTTTAAGTAAATTGTCTAAATTTAATAAAGCTAATGACTCATTAAGTGGAACAAATGAACTTTATCAATTAGCAACAGAAGAAAAAGATGAAGATACCTTTGAATTGTTATATGATGAAGCTGAAGATTTAGAAAATCTAATCAAATCAACTGAAATATCAGTTATGTTATCAAATCCTGATGATACACTTAATGCAATTATATCTATTCATCCTGGTGCTGGAGGTACAGAGTCTCAAGATTGGGCAAGTATACTTTATCGTATGTATCTAAGATGGGCTGAAAGAATGGACTTTAAAATTGAAGTTTTAGATTATCAAGATGGCGAAGAAGCTGGGATAAAAGATGTCTCTTTTATTATAAAAGGTGAAAATGCTTATGGATATCTAAAAGCAGAAAATGGTATTCATAGACTTGTAAGAATATCACCTTTTGATTCAAATGCCAAAAGACATACCTCATTTGCTTCAGTTATGGTAAGTCCTGAAATTGATGATAATATCGATATAGTAATTGAAGATAAAGATATTAGAATCGATACATATAGAGCAAGTGGTGCAGGTGGGCAACATGTAAACAAAACTGAAAGTGCCATTAGAATTACACATATTGCAACAAATATAGTTGTACAATGTCAAAATGATAGATCTCAGCATAAAAATAAAGCAAGTGCATTGAAGATGCTTAAATCACGACTTTATGAATATGAACTTGAAAAACAACAAGCTACAAAAGATGGTGTAGAAAAAAGTGAAAATGGATGGGGACATCAAATAAGGTCCTATGTTATGCAACCATATCAACAAGTAAAAGATACCAGAAGTAATATTGGTTACTCAAATGTTGAAGCAATACTTGATGGGGACATTACAAAAATGATTGAGGATGTCTTAATCGCTACTTCAAAATAGTGTAAATTAATATTTACACTATTTTATCTATTGCAAATAGTTTTAAACTCACAATACTGACAAGTTGATGTTTTTTCACACTTTTCAAAATTTACTTCTGTAGTTTTAAGTTCACTTAGTATATTTTTTAGCAAATCTAGTTTTTCATTTAAAACAACCTCTTCAAGGAGTTTTGAGCTATTTAAATCATAATAATATGCTTTTATTTTTTCATATCCAAATAACTCTTTACAAGCAAGGTAATAAAACTCTAATTGAAAATCAACGCTATTTTCATAGGTCTTTAAACTATCAATACTAAGAGAAGAAGATGTTTTATAATCTATAAGTAAAAATGTATCATCTAACTTATCAATTCTATCTATACTTCCCTTTATTCTTATTCCCTCATAATCAAAGTTAAAACTTTTTTCTACTTCAAGTAATGCTAAGTTATTATCTTCAAATCTTTTTTTCTCTACATTAACAAATTGTTCTAGCTTTTTTAAATATACCTCTTTATCCAAAAGTAAAAATGGATTATCAATCAAATGTTTTTCAAATAATTCTTTTAACTTTTCAAAAGTAATATCAGCTATATCATAATTTTGAAATGCAAACTCAAGGGTTTTGTGAACAATACTACCAAGTTCAAAACCTTTTGGTTTTAAACTTATATCATGGTCTTTGATTTTGTGAATATACTCTAAATAATATTTTCTTTTACACTCTAAAAACTTTTTAAGTGAAGTTGCAGACCATTCTTGTTTTGATAAATCAATATTATGTATTATCTCACTATCAAAATGATTTATATTTTTGTTTTTATATAAAATTTGTTTATACTCTTTGTCTTTTGTTTTTGTATCAATTTTATCTTTAAAGAGTTCATCTGTAAATCTACTTATTTGCATAGTTTCATTTTGTGTATATGAAATATAAACTTTTTGGGCACTATTTATTAGCTTATAGTAGTAATACTTTTGTAAGTTTTCTCTATCCTTTTGTGTTGGTAAATTAACTCTTTTTTTAATTACTGAAGATAGAAACTTATCTTTGATACTTGATTTTGGAATATAATTTTCATTGAAATCACAAATAATCACAGCATCAAATTTTACTGCCCTTGTTTCTAATAAGCCCATTACTGTAATAAGCCCAGAATTAACATCATCCAAACTGATTTTTGATATTTTTTGTATAAGTATTTTAATAGCTTCTTTATAAACTATATTTTGTGTATTATTAAAAAATAGATGATTCAATTTATATATAAGCTCATCAAACTTCTCTATTATCTCTTTATTTGTTTCTATGGATTTTAAATAATCTAATAACAAATCAAAATTGCTTTTATTTAATCTTTTATTCCATACAGTTTTTAGATTATTTATTATTTCTATATCAATACTATAAAACTCTATTGACTCTTTTGTTTTTCTTTCTTCTTCACTTAAATAATTGTATATGGAACTTATAACCTTATATAATTTGCTATTAGTTATACTCTTTCCCATCGCATAGTTAAAATAACCTTCATCATCAAATTGTTCTATGATAGCTGTAAATTTTTCATCTGGTACTACTAAGACTATTTTATGAGCTTCTATGCCACTATTAACAGCATTTACAACTGAATCTTTTATAAATGCAATTTGATTTATCCTACTTGTAAAAGCATTAACTTTTATATCTGATAATTCTGAATATTCTTCTTCTTTTTTTAAAACTAATCTATTAGTCAAATCAATTTTATATTCAAAACCACTTTCTAAATCAAATCCCATTTCTATAAAACTTTGCATGGATTTTTGATTATACTTATTTGAATAGAGATTAATAATAGTTTTTTTTCTTTTAGCAATATTTGATATTATTTCCAATTCAAAATTAGTAAAATAACCTTCAAAAAATATTTCTATTTCATCATATCTATCCAAAAAATTTTCATTTATTTCATAAAAATATGCAATATTTATTTTGTCCACCGCATTATTATCATTTAATATTTCAATATAATTATTATAAATTTCTTTTAAAATTTCTATGTGCTCTTTATAATATTCATATGTATCAGCAAGTTCAATAGAATCAATTGAGACTTTTTCAGCTGCTAATTCTGCAAAAAATCTAAATAAATAATCCGATTGTTTTAAAAAAGAGGTAAAATTATTTGATAAACCAAGTTTTTCAAGTCTTTTTACATCAGAGGCAGCTTTTAAGAATAAAAACCTTTGTTCTTCATCAATGTATTTTTTGTTCGCTATAGAAATAGATTTTTTAAAAAGTTCATCAATAGTTAAATAAGATGGAAGTAATGTATTTTCATTACTTCTATTCTTTATTACTTCCCTAATAGCTCTTGAAGTGGGATATACGATAAGTTTGTTACTTTGATGTAGCATTTGACTTTATATAAAAGTAACCTTTTTCTCCATCATTTGTATCAATAGTTCCAGTTATATTCCAATTACCCTCTTTAGCTAAGTCAAAATTAAAAGAGTAATTTCCATTTTCATTATTATTAATGTCAATATCAGAATAACTATTTGTTGTTCTAGTAACTTTAAAATTAATTTTTGCATTATTAACTACTAATCCATTTTTATCACTTAATTCAAATTTAACACTATTTGAACCTTTGTTAAAAATATCTTTATGTGTGGACTTATCATCAATTACTCTTTGAGATAAGAATACATCATTTATTAGTAGTTTATCAAATACTTTTTCATTAATTTTAATTTTTATGTTATATTTGTCACTAAATTTTTCATTTGAAGCAACGATATCATTAAAGTCACCATCAACATTATGATATGTACTTAAAAATGATTTATCTTCATGTACTGGCGTATTTACAGCTGAAACAATAGTCCATACAATCATAGAGAAAGTAAAACCAAATATAGCTATAAAAAGAAGTGGCCAAAAATTTCTTTTTTTCATTTATTACCTATTTCTTTTTTGTTCTTAATACTGCAAAAGTATAAAGTATAATACCACCTAAAACAATTGTGTACATAAAAACTTTCCAAATAGTTCCAGCAGTTTTCCCAGAATCTGGAATTCCTGTTTCAAGTTTTTCTACACCGTTCGCCTTGGCAATTTGATCAGCAATTTCATCATAGCCATTCAATACAGCAGCGCTTACTTTTGTAAAAAGTGTATTTTTATCTTTTGAAGCAAGTAATGGTACAACATAACCATTTAAAATATCATTTTTATCAATTATTTTTTCTATATCTTTCGACATAAGTATATTAACATGAGTTTGTTCTAAAGCAATATTTAAAAGTACATAAGGTTTTTCTAATTTTGAAACTAATTGTGTTTCATAATTTTTAATAAATTCTAATTTTTCTTTTGTTGGAATTTCTTTATCAATGCCTAAAGTTGTTTTGGCATTAACATATATATTTACATTTGTTTTACTCTTAACTTCTGAGCCAATTTCTAATATCTTTTGAGCTGTTCTTGTATCAATAACAACATCATCAGATATAACATATTTGTTTATACTTGCATTTAATGGGATTAAAAAAAATAGCAGTGAAAACACTGCTATTTTTAAAGTTTTTAAAGCTCTCATTTATCCAACAAATACTTTTGAAGAATCAAAATAAGCTAAGTAAGCTGATACTACAGCTGATACTAATAATAGTAGTCCGATAATTTTATCCATAATCTACCCCTTACTTTGTTTTACCAACAAGTTCATAATGACTTGCATTATCTGAACTGTTAGCTTTAAGACCAGTTAGATCTTGATTAATTTTATAAAAATTTTGAGCTTCATTTGCTTGTGTCATGATACCAAAAAATGTTAAACCACCTAAAATCGATAATAATAGTACTGTAGCAATTAACATTCCAGTGATACCATTAAGAGCAAATATACCTCTTTCACTATCGTTCATTTGAGAATTTCCAGCCATATCACTCTCCTAAACTTCTAATATATGCAGCTACTGCTTTTTCTTGAGTAGGGTTTAATCTACCTTTAAAAATTGGCATTGCACCAATTGCACCTTTTTTACCATTTTCTAATACTGCTGAAACTAAAGCATCATCATATTCTAAAATGTTTGGAGCAACATAAGGCATACCTTTACCATCAGCACCATGACATCCAGCACACACACCAAATGCAGCTGGTTGTTCACCTTTAAACCCACCAGCAACATATGTAGATACTACTTTAATATCATTTTCATCTGTTAACATCATTGGAGGCATACCACCTGGATATACAGTTTTAAGGTTATTAGCACCATTTCTAATCACATTCTCAACAGAAGCTTGTGACATTCTTTTTCTTAAATTTTGAGCTTTACCATTGATACCTTCTGCATCAACACCATGACAAGGTGAACATTGTACTAAGAATACAGACTCACCCATTGCAGATAAAGTTTCATTTGATGGGTTTTCCCATTTTGACTCAAATTTTTTATTGAATTCAATAGTCTCTTCATTCCATTGACCAATTTGAGAGAATCCATTTGTTGGATAACCAACTGTCCAGTACCATAATAACCAAACAATAGTTCCAATAAAAGCTAATCCCCAACCAGTTGGGATAGGATTTTTATACTCACCAATACCATCCCATTTCTCTTCTGCTAATTCACCACCAGCAGTATCATTTTTCATTTGATTAACATACTTTAAGGCAACAAATACAGTAATTGTAATAATTGCAACTGCCCCAAGCATAGTTAAACTATTAATATAATCATCACTATTAAAAGCATCACCAGCAACGAAGTAAGTTCCTGCTATTAAAGCGACGATAAGAATAATTCCACCTATTACCATAGATTTCATACTATTTCTCCTTCTCTTTTTCGTCTAAATTGTTGTTTCTATCTTCAAGAGGTTTAGACTCAATTGAGTCATCATGTACCAAGTTTGAATATTTTTCAAAATTTCTCTCACCCTTTTTATCTCTTTTGTATATTGAGTAAGCATAAGAGTAAAATATAATAAATACTACAAGGATAAGAAAAAATTTCATATATCCTTGTAAATCAACCAATTCTTGATGACTCATGTCTTAACCTCTTATTTTAAAGAATTCATATACGCGATAAGCGCTACAATCTCAGGAATCTGACCGTTCGCTACGGCATCTTTTACAGCTTGATTTTTCATATCTGCAGCTATAACTTTTGCTTCTCTTAAAGCTTCAGCTTTTGCTTCTTCAAAAGTTCCTAATGGAACATCTACTTTACCATCTCCGTTTAAATCAACATCATATGGTGTATTAAATACATTTTTAACTGTAACAGCTTCTCCATATGCAGTCTCAACATCAGCAATATTTGAAAATTGATGTGCATAAGATGGCATAATTGAACCTGGAACAACAGAAGCAGGAGCCATCATATGATTTTCATGCCAATCTGTAGTTCTATAATTTCCAACTCTCATTAAATCTGGACCAGTTCTTTTTGATCCCCATAAAAATGGTCTATCATAAGCATATTCACCAGATAATGAATACATACCATATCTATCAGTTTCTGATTTAAATGGTCTAATCAATTGAGAGTGACAAGCATTACATGAATCTTTAATATAAACATGTCTACCTGTTAACTCTAAAATTGAATATGGTTTTGTACCAACTGTTGGTCTACTTTGTTTTGCAAAATCAGGTATAACTTCAATAATACCTGCAAATGCAATAAATATAAATACTAATACCGCAAAGAAAAACGGTCTTTGTTCGAACCAATGAAACATAATAATCCCTCCTTCTTATGCAGCTACTGGCGTTGCGTTAGTTGGTTCTTTATCAAGAACTCTACCTGCTGTTGCCGTTTTATACATATTATATGCAAACATAAAGAAACCAATTAAGTACATTAATCCACCAACAGCTCTAATTGTATAGTAAGGTTGTAATACATTTACTGTATCAATGAAAGAATAAACTAATGAACCATATTCATCATATGCTCTCCACATCATACCTTGAGTAATTCCCGCAATCCACATTGATGTAAAATATAATACAATCGCAGTAGTTTGTAACCAGAATTGTGTATCCATTAAAGATTTAGAATAAATTTCTCTACCATACATTCTTGGTGCCATATGATATAAAGCAGCCATAATCATAAATACTAGCCAACCTAAAGTACCATCATGTACGTGTCCTGGAATCCAGTCAGTAAAGTGTGCAATAGCATTAACTGATTTAATTGATTGAATTGGACCTTCAATTGTTGATAACATATAGAATGTTGATGCTAATATCATAAATTTAATTAATGTATTAGATTGTAACTGTTGCCACTCACCCTTCATTGTTAAAAGCATATTAATAGCAGATCCCCATGATGGTAAAATTAAAACAACTGACATTACAGAACCCATAGTTTGCATCCAATCTGGAACAGTTGAATAAACTAAGTGGTGTCCTCCAGCCCATAAATAAACAAATAATAATCCCCAGAAAGCTAATATAGATAACTTATATGAGTAAACATTTTGTCCTGATTCTTTTGGCAAGAAGTAATAAATCATAGCAATTAATGGAACAGTAAATACGAAACCAACTGCGTTGTGTCCATACCACCACTCAACTAAAGCATCATTTGTTCCTGCATACATAGAAACTGAGTGATACCAGTTACCATATCCAGATACTAACGCTGTTGGAACTTCCATAGAGTTAAAAAGGTGTAACATTGCAACTGCTAAGAAAGATGCAATAAAGTACCAAATAGAGATATATAATGTTCTCTCTCTTCTAATTCCGATCATTCCAAAAATACCAACACCCCATAAAACCCACCATAAAGTGATAAGGATATCTATTGGCCACTCTAATTCAGCATACTCTTTAGAAGTTGTAATACCAGCTAATAGTGTAACAACTGCTAAAAGAATCGTAATGAAATAAAGCAAGAAATGTAATTTACCAATGGCCATTAAAAATGGTGATTCTTTCAAAGAAACTTTTAAAACTCTTTGAGAGATGTAATACCATGAAGCAAAAATACCACTAAGAGTAAAACCAAAAGCAACACCATTTGTATGTAAAGGTCTTAATCTACTAAAAGTACCATATTCACCAGCTAAATTATTTAAGCTAGGGAACGCCATTTGGAATGCTAGAATAACACCAACTAACATACCAATGATACCAAACAGAATTGTTGCAAATGTAAAGGCTTTTGCAATTGAGTAATCATACTCGATTTGTGCACCGTTTTGCATCAATCTCCTCCTACTAATTTTTTTATACAAGTCACAGTTCTGTCACTTATGATAGGATGTTAACGAATTCGGAATAAATCTAAGCTTAATTATTAGTTTTTTTTTTATGTTTTTTTTTTAAGATAAATTTAATATTACGAAAGGTAACTAATAAAATTATTTCTATTTTTTATTGACTTTTTTAATAAAAAATAGAGTAATTTTACCAGTTTTTAATTGCTTGTTCTGATTCTCTTTTTAAACTCTTTTCTTTTAGATCTGCTCTTTTGTCATATAGCTTTTTACCTTGTGCAGTTGCTATTTGTAATTTTGCAAAGTTTTTGTCATTGAAGTACAGTTTTAAGGGAACTATTGTTATTCCATCTTTTGTTACTTTTTCAAAAAGTTTATCTATTTGTTTCCTGTGAAGAAGTAATTTTCTTGCTCTACTTTCATCTGCTCTATATGTGGCATGAGTAGTCTCTAAATGTGAAATATGCATGTTCAAAATAAAGACTTCATTTTTTATAATTCTTACATAAGAATCTTTCAAATTTACTCTTCCATCTCTTATGGATTTTACTTCACTTCCAAGAAGTTCTATACCCGCTTCAAAGCTTTCAAGTATAAAATAATCATGAAATGCCTTTTTATTCTTAAATGATAAATTAATATTTTTTTCTTTTTTAGCCATTATTTTTTACCTTAAAAAAACTACTTCCACTACCACTAAAAAACCAATTCTCTTTTTCATACTCTTTTAACAAAGGATAAGTATCCAGTGCTGGTTCATATAGGTCATTTGCACTTGATATATTAAGTTCTTTTAGTATGTCTTTTGAATTCATATTTAAAAGTTTATCTTTTTCTTCAAGGGAAACTTCTTTATAAAATTTTTCCCTAAAAGAAGTAAATATTTTACCAGTATTACACTCTATTTTAGGAGTTACAACTTCAATATCAAGCGCTTCTTCCTCATACTTTTCAACAATTTCACCAATACCTGTTACATTTGCACTATCATACTCATATATAAAAAAAGGAACATCAGCACCTATTTTTGCACCTATCTTTGCCAATTTTTCTTTAGAATAATATAAATCAAAAAGCTTATTTGCCATTATTAAAAAAGTAGCAGCATTTGAACTTCCACCACCAAGTCCTGCAAATTCTGGGATTTTTTTATCAACTTTTATACTATATATTCTAAAGTAAGCATCAATTTTAGGACAATTTTTTCTTAATTCTAAAAATGCTTTATATATTGTATTTTTTTCTAAAGGACATCCAAAATCACCTATTAAAGTAAATTCACCCTTTGGGTTTTCTGGAATAATAGTGATTGTATCATATAAATTTTTTACCCTTACAAACCTAGAAACTAATTCATGATAATTATCTCTTTTTCCTGCAATTTTAAGAAAAGTATTTACTTTTGCATATGATTTTGCACTTATATTCATTTATATCATTACCTTATTTAATATGTATTTTACTTCTCCATTATCTATTTCAATAATTGAAAAGAAATCATTAAATTTTACTAAATATTTACCATCATTTTTTTCATCAAGATATTCAATCAAGATTTTTTTACCTTGCTCAAAATATGATTTGTCACCACTATAATTTATCTGTTTTATATCCAAATAATCTAAAGGATTTAAATCTTTTTCATTCTCATAAAAAAACTCTCCTTCATTTAGCCTATTTAAATATGATAAAGTACCAACTCTATTTAATTTTTCAAGTAAAATTTGAGCTAAACTTCTTATGTAACTTCCTTCACTCACACTTGCTTCAAAAGTTATAAAAGGATGGCTATAAGAGATAAACTTTGTTGCGTAAATATTCATTTTACTTTTTTTAAGCTCAACTGCTTTACCCTCACGGGCTAAATTATAAGCCCGTTCACCATCAATCTTTTTAGCAGAAAATTTTGGTGGATAATACTCTATTTCTTTTTCTAAATTTTTTAACTCATTTTTTATATCATTAATATCTAATTTATTTTCTTCATTGATAGACATGATATTTTCTATGTCAAGGGAATCAGAAATTGCACCTAACCAAATAACTGCCCTATAAGTTTTTGGAGTCTTCTTCAAAAATTGAAAAAGCTTAGAATACTGTCCAAAAGCAACTATTAAACAACCCTTTGCAAAAGGGTCAAGTGTCCCAGAAAATCCTGCTTTTTTGTTTTTGTATTTTCTTTTTATTTTATTTAAATAAGAATTTGAACTAATAAACATGGGTTTATTTACTACAATTAACTTATTTAATGGCTCTTTATTATAAACTCTTTTTTGCATGAAATTTTTATGCTTTTTCTACAAATGATGAAAGAATATCTCTTTTTGTTCCACCAAAATTTATTGTAAGTTTAAAGTCTTTTCCAGCTTTAACAGCTTTTTGAACCCTTCCCATACCAAAAATCTTATGTTGAACTAAATCACCTTTTTTGTATGATGATGATTGTTGTTGAATTGTTAAACAACCTTTTATTAAACCTGATTCAGTTAAAAATCTACTTTTTAATAAAGTTGTTCTTTTCCCCTTATAAAATCTTGAATGAACAAAACTACAAGTTAAATTATCCATAGCCCTTGTAAATGCAACATATCCAAGACGTCTTTCTTCTTCTGCGTCACTTCCATCACCAATTATAGGGAAAAATCCCTCTTCCATACCTATTATAAATAGATGTTTATACTCTAAACCCTTTGATGCGTGAATACTCATCATTGAAATTGCTTCATTTTCTAATTCAGTATCTTCTGTCCCTAAAGCAATTTCATTTAGAAAATTATCTAACTCTAATAGTGGATTTTGAATAAAATAATCCCTAACATATCCATAAAACTCATCAATATTTGCTTGTCTTTCAAAACCATCAGGTAGATTTTCAAATGATGCTCTAAAATCAAAAGTATCCTCAAAAGTATCAAGGAATCTCATTTTTGACTCTTCTAATGTATCTTTTAAATCCAATATTGAAGCTAAAAATACTTTTAAAGTTCTAGAGTTTTTCTTTCCTACTATTACACTTAACTCTTCAGGAGAAAACTCTTCAATTATTTCAAAAATTGGTTTTTTTAATTCAATTGATTTCTCTTCAAGCTTATCAATTGTTGTTTTTCCTATACCTCTTTTGGGTTTATTTATAATTCTTTTTAAAGAAAAATTATCATATGAATTTGTAATTATTCTAAAATATGCAATTAAATCTTTGATTTCAGCTCTCTCATAAAACTTCATTCCACCCACAAGTTTATAGTTTAATCCTGCTTTATTAAAGCCCTCTTCAAGTGATCTTGAAAGTGCATTTACCCTAAATAAGATAGCAATATCACGCCCTCTTACACCACTATCTAATAGCTTTCTAATATCTTGAACAATTTTTCTTGTCTCTTCATTTTCATCATGGGATTCATAAACTTTTACACTATCACCTTTGGCTCTTGTACCAATTAACTTTTTACCTAATCTATCACGATTGTGTTCAATTAGCTGATTTGCGTGGTCAAGTATTGTATCAGTTGATCTATAATTTTCTTCAAGTTTTACTATTAAAGTATTTTCAAAATGCTCACTAAAATTTAAAATATTTTTAATAGTTGCTCCCCTCCAACCATAAATTGATTGGTCATCATCACCAACTACACATAGGTTACTGTGAGTCATGCAAAGAAGCCTTAAAAGCTTATATTGAAGTTCATTTGTATCTTGATACTCATCTACCATTATATATTGATATTTGCTACTTGTTTCTTTTGCCAACTCTTTATTATTTGATAATATTTTATAAGGAAGTAAAAGTAAATCATCAAAATCAACTAAATTATTCTTCAATAAATAGTTTTCATATTTTTCATATACATCTGCAACTTGTTGATAAATCTTAAGTTCAGCTCCTGCTTTTACTTGAATAGGATCTAATAATGTATTTTTATATTTTGAAATCTCTGATACAAGCATGGCAACAGGTATATCTTTTTCTATGGTTTTTAATATTCTTTTTTTGTCATCTGTATCTATAATTATAAAATTGTTTTTTCTATTTAATTCACTCATATAAAACTTTAAAAAGAGTAAACCAAACTTGTGAAATGTACATAAAATTGGGGGTGTATTTACATTTGAGCCAATCATTGAATAAGCTCTTTCTCTCATTTCAGTAGCTGCTTTGTTTGTAAATGTAAGTGTTAAAATTGAAGTTGGGTCAATACCTATAGATATTAAATATGCCAATCTTGTAGTAATAGTTTTAGTTTTACCAGAACCAGCACCCGCTAAGATTAATAAAGAACCATCAATATGTTTCGCAGCCTTTTGTTGCGATTCATTTAAATTTGCTAAAAATTTTTCTGACATTTTAACTCCAATAAGTTATCTATTATATCAAAAATAAAATAAAACTATTAAAATTAATATTTATATATATAAATAAATGTTATCATTCTCATAATTAATAATAAAAGGTTTTGAAAAAATGCTTAATGATTTTGCAAAAGTAAATACTTTTTTAACAGTGGTTAGAGAAAAATCTTTTTCAAAAGCTTCTGCTAAACTTGGTATTTCTCAACCTGCTGTAACACAACAGATGAAATTCATCGAAGACTATTTAGAAGTTCAAGTAGTTGATAGAAAGAAAAATGGCATAAGACTTACAAAAGAGGGTCAAATGCTTTACAATATCGCTCAAAAAATTGAAAGATGTGTAAGTAATGGTGAAAAAGAGTTACTTAAAATTATGAATAAAAACGTAACTTTTATGTTTGGTGCTTCATTTATCATTGGTAATTATATACTACCTAGATTTTTAAATCACCTAAAAGAAAATATTCATAATGATGTATCTATTAATGTATCTGTTTCCCACAAGACTATAGAAGATTTACTTGATAAAAAAATAGATTTAGCCTTAGTTGAAAACTATATTCCTGATGAAAATATCATCTATAGGGAGTGGATGGAAGATGAGATTGTAATATTTTCTAATCAAAAACTTCCTTTACGAGCTAAACCTGAAGATTTATTATCTTATAAATGGGTTTGTAGAAATCCTGATTCTAATACAAGAATGATATTTAAAGAAAATCTAGATCGTGCTAATTTCCCTGATTGTGACCAATTTGATGTTACGAGTGAAGTAACAAGTGCTACTACTATTGTACAAACTGTTTTACACTCAGATACTACACAAGCTCCAACAGTATCAATTGTATCTAGAAATGCCATTGATTCTTTACTTAAATCTGGTGCACTATATGAATCAAGAATTGGTAATACAAAAATGACTAGAAAACTATATATTGCTTATAGAAAAGATAGAAAACATGATGCTTTTATAGAAAATGTAGTTGATTATCTTCTTAAAATCAAAACTTAATTTGTATCTTTTTAGATACAAATTAATATCTCAATCCCTCTTTTACTAAAGCTTTTTTTATTTTTTGTATTTGCTCATGTTTATTTTTACACCAATTAGGTGCTAAAAGTGTGTTATCATCAATTCCTGCGGTTATTCTTTGTATAGAGATATTTTTTGGAAGCATTTTTATAGATTTTACAACTGTATCTATATAAAGTTCTTCACTTATTGGCTCAAATTTTCCTTTTAGATATTTAGCGGTTAAAAGTGTATTTTTAACAACATATAAAGGATGAAATTTAATTGAATCAACTTTTAGTGCAATAGTTTGACCAAGTGTTTCTAACATCATCTCTTGAGTTTCATTCGGTAAGCCATAAATTAAATGTCCACAAACATTTAAATTTCTTTGTTTAGTTTTTATAATCCATTCTTTCATATTTGAGACATTATCGCCTCTATTTATTTCTTCAAGAGTTTCATCATAAAAACTTTGTATCCCATACTCTACCCAAATCTCTTTGTCTTTTGATAACTCTTGCAAAAAATCTAAAATCTCATCGGTCATACAATCAGTTCTTGTTCCAATACTTAAGCCTATTACATTTTCAAATGATAGTGCTTTTGTATAAAGAGCTTTAAGGGTTTCAAGTGGTGCATAAGTATTTGTAAATGATTGAAAATAAACTATAAATTTTTTTGTTCCAAACTTATTACCAAGTCTTTGTTTTGTGGCATTAAATTGTAATTCCAATTGTTTTAGTTGCTGTTGCAAATATGGATTTGAAGGATTTGAAGGATGCAGTTTAAATTTTTGTTTTTTTTCTTGTAAATTGGGAGAGAAAGAGTCATTTTCACAAAAACTACATCCACCCTTTGCCACTGTACCATCAATATTTGGACAAGTAAATCCAGAAATAGATACAGGAACTTTGTAAATGGTTTCACCAAACTTACTTCGGAAATATTTTCCAATAGTAAGTAGGTTTTCTAGGCTATTTTTTTTTATGTTTTTGCTATTTTGTAACGAAATAGTCACCATTAAAACTTTCTAAAGCATAGTTTCTATCATTACCTATAGATTCAGTTAAATCTTCTACAGATAGATATTCTAAAGAATCTGCTTCAATATATTCACAAACCTCATCTTTAGTCATTCTGTGAGAGATTAACTCCTCTTTTGTTGGAGTATCTATTCCATAATAACAAGGAAATTTTATCTCTGGACTTGCAACTCTAAAGTGAACTTCTCTTGCTCCTGCTTCTTTTAACATCTTAACAATTCTTTTTGATGTTGTTCCTCTTACAATTGAATCATCAATAACAAGTAATGATTTACCTGCAATTAAAGATCTCATAGGAGATAATTTCATTCTAACTTTTAGATTTCTCATCTCTTGTGTAGGTTCTATAAAAGTTCTTCCTACATAATGATTTCTGATAATCCCATATTCAAAAGGAATTCCACTCTCAACAGCATAACCAAGTGCAGCAGGAACTCCAGAATCTGGAACAGGTACAACCATATCATAAGTTATAGATTTACCTTTATCATTTCTAGCTAAAGCTTTACCCATATTTTCTCTAGTTCTATATACATTTTTACCATCAATTACAGAATCAGGTCTTGCAAAATATACATATTCAAAAGCACAAGGTCTAAACTCTGGTTGATAAAGTTGAATTGATTCTGGTTCTTCATTCTCTTCATCAAAAATTAACATTTCACCTGGATCTACATCTCTTATAAAATCTGCATCAACTAAATCAAAAGCACACGTTTCACTTGCTACTATATAACCACCAGATTTTAATTTTCCTAAAGATAATGGTCTAATACCATATCTATCTCTAATAACAAACTGTTTTGATCGTGATTGAATAATAAAACAGTAAGCACCAACTGTTTTATCTAAAGCTTCTTTTATTCTATCTCTTAATCTATCTTTAGAATTTTTTGCAATTAGATGAATAAGATTTTCTGTATCCATTCCTGTTTGAAAAATTGCACCTCTGTCTATTAGTTCAGCTCTAACTTCATCTTTATTAATCAAATTTCCATTGTGTACAATAGATATTTCACCTAATTTATATTTAGCAAATACTGGTTGAGCATCCATAATAGAATCTCCCCCAGCAGTTGAATATCTGTTATGACCTATAGCCATATTACCTTTTAAATATTCCAATGCATCATTAGTAAAAACATCAGAAACTAATCCTCTATTTTTAATTGTATAGATTTTGCCATCACAAGATGAAGATATTCCCGTTGCTTCTTGCCCTCTATGTTGCATAGAAAACAAAGCTAAAGATGCTAATCTAGAAGCCTTTTCATTACCAAAAATTCCAACTATTGCGCACATATTATTTCCTTATAGACCTAAACAATCATTTATTGAGTATAAACCAGGTTCTTTATTTACAAGCCACTTAGCAGCTTTTATTGCACCTTTTGAAAAAGTATTTCTAGCTGTTGCAGTATGATTTAATTCAATAAATTCACCATCATTATACAATCCAACTGTATGCCTTCCAACGATGTCTCCACCTCTTAAACTCATAACTGCAATTTCATCTTTAGATCTTGCACCAATAATGCCATCTCTTCCTGAAACTCTAACCTCATCAAGATTCAAATCCCTAGCATTTGCTGCATGTTCTGCAAGTGTTAAAGCAGTACCTGAAGGTGAGTCAACTTTATGTTTATGATGTTGTTCTACAATTTCTATATCAAATTCTCTTAAAGTTTTTGAAGCGATAGCAACAAGTTTATTTAAAACTGCTACTCCTAAACTCATATTTGTAGAGTATAAAACTGGAACTAATTTACTTGCTTCTACAAGTAAATTTTGTTGATGTTTTGAAAATCCTGTTGTTGCAATTACTAAAGGCTTTTTATTTTTACCCTCAATAACTTCTGTAAGCAGACTCTCAGTTGCAGTGGGTGCAGAAAAATCTATAACAACATCAACACTTTCTAATAATGTTTTCATATCATTTGTTACTACTGTACCTTCTGGTACACTTTTTTTTAGTTGTTCAAAAACATGACAAGCTCCTAATTTAGCTTGCTCATCGTTTTGTAAATCATCAATTAAAAGTGAACCAACTCTACCCGTACTACCTACTATACCTACATTAATCATATTTTATTATCCTAAATGTTTTATAATATTAACAATAGCTTTTAGCTACTAAAATTACTTTTTACTATAGTAAATTATAATTAATTACTATAGTATTATTGTAAAACTTCTTTTGTATCACATTATACTTTCTTCAAGATTTTTATAAAATAAAGAAATAGTAATACATCTTAAAAGTGCTTAATAAAGTCGACATAATACTTAAAAAATATTAAGTATAAGGTTAATCAAAATAAGTTCATCTTCTCTTTGAAAAAGATTTTTTAAAAAATTTGTAAAGTCATATTAAAGACATATTCCTCATATAAACTTCATTTTTAGAATAAGTAATTTAAATAAGGAGAACAAATGAATGAAGTTATTGAAGCCTACACTGGCATAAGTCCACAAGGCAATAAAAGTAGAGTGCCAGCAAAACTTGATAAAGCATTAACTGCAACAGGAATTATACTTGCAATTTTTATGATGGGACATATGTTTTTTGTTTCTACAATTTTATTTGGTGAAAATGCAATGTATAGTGTTACAAAAATGTTTGAGCTAAACTTTATTTTTGATGAGGGACTTCCAATTGTTGTAAGTATATTTGTAGGAATAATTACAGTTATTTTTATAACACATGCAATACTAGGAATTAGAAAATTTCCAACATCATATCGTACATATCTTAGAATCAAAGAACATTCAAAAATGATGAAACACACAGATACTTCTATGTGGATGTTTCAATGGATTAGTGGTTTTATTATGATGTTTATTGCGACTATTCATCTTTATATTATGTTTACACAACCACAAAATATTGGTCCTTATGCAAGTTCATATAGAGTTGTAAATCAGCATATGTGGCTTTTGTATATGGTTTTACTAATTTGTGTTGAACTTCATGGTTCAATTGGATTATATAGAGCAGCAATGAAATGGGGTTGGTTTGATGGTAAAAATCCAAAAGAAACAAGAAAAACAATGTTAAAAGCAAAAAAAGTTGTTAGCTTTTTCTTCTTAGCTTTAGGAACAATCACTCTTCTAGCTTATGCAAAAATAGGTTTTGATAGAATTGACCTTGCTCCTAGTAAATATCATCCAAATAACTCTACACAACTAATTAATAAATAAAGGTTATAACATGAAAATTAAATATTGTGATGCTTTAGTAATTGGAGGAGGTCTTGCAGGTCTTCGTTCAGCAGTTGCTGCGGCACAAAAAGGTTTAAATACTACAGTTTTAAGTTTAGTTCCAGTTAAAAGATCTCACAGTGCAGCAGCTCAAGGTGGTATGCAAGCAAGTCTTGGTAATGCAAAAATGAGTGAAGGTGATAACGAAGATGTTCACTTTTCAGATACTGTGAAAGGTAGTGACTGGGGATGTGACCAAGAAGTTGCAAGAATGTTTGTGACAACTGCACCAAAAGCAATTAGAGAATTAGCATCTTGGGGAGTACCTTGGACTAGAATTAAAAAAGGAAATCATGAAGCAGTTATAAACACAAAAAGAACTACAATTTTTGAAGATGATGAAAAACATGGATTAATTAACTCAAGAGATTTCGGTGGTACAAAAAAATGGAGAACCTGTTATACCTCTGATGCAACAGGTCATACCATGTTATTTGCTGTGGCAAATGAATCATTAAAATTAAATGTAAATATAGAAGATAGAAAAGAAGCTATTGCTTTAATACACCATAATAAAAGATGTTATGGAGCAATCGTTAGGGATTTGATTACGGGTGAAATAGTAGCTTATGTTGCAAAAGGAACTTTAATAGCAACTGGTGGGTATGGAAGAATCTATGAAATTACAACAAATGCCGTAATTTGTGAAGGTATAGGAACTGCTATTGCCTTAGAAACAGGAATTGCAAAACTTGGAAATATGGAAGCTGTACAGTTTCACCCTACTCCACTTTTTCCATCTGGTATTTTATTAACAGAAGGTTGTAGAGGGGATGGTGGAGTTTTAAGAGATGTTGAGGGACATAGATTTATGCCTGATTACGAGCCTGAAAAAAAAGATTTAGCATCTAGAGATGTTGTATCTAGAAGAATGATGGAACACATGAGAAAAGGGAAAGGTGTTAAATCACCTTATGGAACTCACCTTTGGTTAGATATCTCTATTTTAGGACGAGAACACATTGAAAAAAATCTAAGAGATGTACAAGAGATTTGTGAATATTTTGCAGGTATTGATCCTGCTGATGAGGGTCAAAAAGGATGGGCTCCAGTTCATCCAATGCAACACTATTCTATGGGTGGTATTAGAACTAAACCAACTGGAGAGTCTCAAACATTAAATGGACTTTTCTCTTGTGGTGAAGCTGCTTGTTGGGATATGCATGGATTTAATAGACTTGGAGGAAACTCTGTTTCAGAAACTGTTGTTGCAGGTATGATTGTTGGGAACTATTTTGCTGATTATTGTATCAATAACCAAATAGATATTAAAACAGAAATTATTGAAAAATTTGTCCATGAAAAAAAAGCTTATATGATAAACTTAGTTTCTAAAAATAATGGAGAAAATGTATTTAAAATCAAAAATAGAATGAAAAAAATTATGCAAGAGTATGTTGGAATTTTCAGAGATGGAGAAGGTTTAGAAAAAGCAGTAAAAGAGCTTGAAGAGTTATATATTAAATCAAATAATGTAGCTGTTAAAAATAAACAACTGACTGCCAATTCAGAACTTGAAGAGGCATATAGAGTTCCTATGATGTTAAAAGTAGCACTTTGTGTAGCAAAAGGTGCACTTGATAGAACAGAATCAAGAGGTGCTCATACAAGAGAAGATTATCCAAAAAGAGATGATGTAAATTGGCTAAAAAGAACTCTTACTTCATGGGAATCTGGAGCTACTATGCCAACTGTTGAATATGAACCACTTGATATTATGAAAATGGAAATACCACCTGGATTTAGAGGTTATGGGGCAAAAGGTAATTTAATAGAAAATCCATTGAGTGCTCAAAGACAAGCTCAAGTTGATGAAATAGTAGAAAAAATGGAATCAGAGGGAAAAGACAGATATGAAATTCAAGAGAAACTTATGCCATTTCCACTTCAAGATGAATACAAAAGAAAAAATATTAGATTAGGAGATATATAATGAGCCGAGAATTAACTATAAAAGTCCTTAGATATGATCCACAAAATAAAAATAATATTAGAGCATACTTTGAAGATTATAAAATTCAAGAGGCACCAAGTATGACAATCTACATTGCTCTTACGCAAATAAGAGAGACTTTAGATGCGGGATTAAGTTTTGACTTCGTTTGTCGAGCAGGTATTTGTGGTTCTTGTGCCATGATGATAAATGGAAGACCACAACTTGCTTGTAGAACTTTGACAAAAGATTTACCAGATGAAATTATTTTACTTCCCTTACCTACATTTAGTCTCATTAAAGACTTAACTGTAAATACTGGAGTTTGGATGGATGCTATGAGTAAAAGAGTTGAATCATGGATTCACTCTTCTGAAAAAGTTGATATTGCAAATATAGAAATGCCAATTGAACCTGAAGTTGCCGATGCAGTATTTGAATTAGATAGATGTATTGAGTGTGGTTGTTGTGTTGCTGGATGTGGAACAAAACTTATTAAAGAAGATTTTGTAGGTGCTGTTGGACTAAATAGAATTGCAAGATTTGAGTGTGACCCACATGATGAAAGAACAATTGAAGATTATTATGAATTAGTTGGTGATGATAATGGTATTTTTGGATGTATGACACTTCTTGGTTGTGAAGATACTTGCCCAAAACACTTACCTCTTCAAAATAAAATCGCTTATATGAGAAGAAAATTAGCAACTGTAAAAGGTTCTTAAGGGGGACATTATGAAAAAAATAACCGAAGAAGATATAATCAATAGTATAGCAGACGCATGTCAATATATATCGTTTTACCATCCAGAAGATTTTGTAAAAGGAATGGTAGAGGCTTATGAGAATGAAAAAAGTGAAGCAGCAAAGAATGCAATAGGACAAATATTAATTAATTCAAAGATGTGTGCAATGGGTCATAGACCTTTATGTCAAGATACAGGGTCAGTTAATATTTTTGTTAAAGTTGGTTTAAATGCAAACTTAGACATAAAAAAAGAGTTAGTTGATTTATTAAATGAGGGGGTTGCAAAAGGTTATACAGACCCAGATAATACATTAAGATACTCAGTTGTTGCAGATCCTGCAGGAAAAAGAGTAAATACAAAAAACAATACTCCAGCAGTTATACATGTAACAGTTGATAATTCAGATGAATTAGATATCACTGTTG
>NZ_JBNKXY010000003.1:0-191434 GCF_050300555.1 Arcobacter sp. | reverse complement strand
ATATATCTACAGAGTATTTTTCTTTTGAATCTAGCAGTAGTTTTAAAAATCTTTCATAATCATAGTTATCATGAAATACAGGTTCTCTTCTATTTCCTCTATTTATTATATGATATATTTGATTATCTACTAATCCTCTTGCTACTCTTGGCATTTTATTCTACTCTTTTTTATTTTATTAGGTTATTTTATCTTTTTTGGGTTTAATATTTAATTGTACCTGTCCCCTTTTTTCAGAATTTTCTTTATCTTGTATAGTTACATTTCCATTTCCTAAAGTAGCTAAAGTTTTTGCTCTTTGGTATCCTAAAGAATTTGAGAATGCTAAAGAACTAGATGTTACTTTTGATGTTGTCTTTTCATTTCCTTGTTTATCTTTTGTACTTCCTATTCCTACACTTGCTCCTACATTAAAGCTATTACTTGATTGATACAAAGAATCTGTTGTATTTGAGTATGTTAAGGTTTTAGTTGTTAGGTTTAGGTTATTGTTATCTATAAAGTTTCCATTTCCATCATAACTTCCTGCTGCTAGGAGTAAAAAAGTGGAAAGTAGAGATTGAAAAGTGGAGATTCAACCTCTAGGAAGAGTATCTTTGAATTTTATGAGTAGATATTTTTATTTTAAAAATACTCTAATAACTATTCTCAAAAGAAATAAAAATACTCCTATAAATAAAGTATAAAAGATAAGATACACAAGTTCATTTTTAATCATAAAAATTAATAAAAAAACATATATAAATAAAAAAATAATATAAATTTTTGAAACTCCTATCCTCCAAATATTAAGAATAGTATCATCTATTAATAATGGTAAAATCATAAAAGCATATAATAGACTGACGAAATATATTATTGTAGCTTCTAAACCTACTTTAAAGTAAAAAGAGACAACTGCCAATAATACTAAAAATAGATATATATATAGTTTTTCATTGAAAGTTTTAATATTATTTACTGTATCTTCAAATGCTTGATTAATATATAACATAATTGTTTTTTATTAATATTTTCTCTTTACAAAGTAAGCTAATCCTATTGTAACAATAAACATAAAAGTTCCAATAACTATAATATATAAAATAATATCTATTAAATCTTTATATATTAAAAAAGCAAAATAACCTAGAGTAAAAAATACAAATAAACTATATGTTTTTGATGCTCCATATTTTTTAATATTAAAAAATGTATCAATTAATAACATGGACCATAAAGCAAACATATATAATAAAGCTATAAACCAAATTACACCCCTATACATCCCATCTTCAAATAATGTTATGATTAATGCAAAAATACCAATTATTCCATAAATATATAATTCTCTATTTTTAGTTTTAAAATTTATTATAATTTGATAAACTATTTTATCTATAAATAACATATTTCAATCTCTGATTATTTATCATTCATTATTTCATTAGCTCCAGTTGCTGTTGTCGAACCAGCAATAATTCCCGCCTTTGTTGAAACAGAGTTAATTTTAGTCTCTTTTATGGTTTCTAACTGTTCTTTTTGTTGCTGTCTTGCATCTTTTCTTGTTGTTTTTTTACTATCAATAAGCTTTTGTTTATTAGCTATATCAATATCAAGATTTTTAATAGTTTGAGTATTTTTAATTATTTCTTTAGTCCCTTGACTTGCCAACTTTCCTCCTACTTGTCCAAATGTTACATCTTGTATTGTACCTTTTAATGTAACATCCTGTCCTTTTGCAACATTTGTTCCAACACTTACAGCAGCATCAGCTGTAACTTCTCCTAAAATTTTTGTAGTCGTACTACCTCCAATAGTTGTCCCCACTTTACCTAATAATCCAGTAAGCCCAACACCAGTAGCTCCAGCCACTCCTGAAATACCTACACTTTTCCAATTTATTTCGTTTTGTTTACCTCTATAAATTTGTATACCTTGAACAACTAAATCTAGACCTGCTCCAACGCCTGCTCCAATAAGATAATTGACAAAATTATCCCCTTTCTCCTTATCCAACCCAGCAAACTCAATATTATTGTTAGCTGTTTGGCTATTAAACACCGAAGGAGTTGATGTTACTTGATTTACACTTCCCACATGATTATTTGTACTTGCCATTACATTATAACCATTATTTTCTAAGATAAAAGATATATCTCCTACTGTATCTTGTGCTATTGAATTTTGATAAGCATTATGTTGTAGTAAAGGGGACAGGTACAATTAAATTCATTCTACTCATATTGCATCTTTCCTCCTTGGTCTTCCAATTGGATTGAGTGTTGATTCTAAGCCATGTTTTTTTGCCATATTCAACTGCCAAAGTTCATCTCCTAATGGAGATTGTCTTTCTATAGAGTTTCTTATATAGTCTATATCTGTTTTATCCTCTTTATCATTTATATATTTACTCCAATCATTTGGCAAATCTATTGGCGTATCACTTATTAATTCATCAGGTATATTATTTACTCTATTATATGCTGAGCTATATTTATAAGCTTCACACTCTTTTACTATTTTAGCTCTTTTGGGGTTTGCTTCTACATATTTTAATAATACCAACAGGTAACTATCTTGTTCCACTATAAAGCTTTTATATCTTCCTTGCCAAAGGTGTCCTGATATTTTATATCTTTTATTATAGTATCTTACATAGCTTGAACTTATCCAATGCAATGCTTTTGACAAGTTATCTGAGTAGTTTGTATATATTACAAGATGAAAGTGATTTGGCATAAGACAATATGCGTATATATCTACAGAGTATTTTTCTTTTGAATCTAGCAGTAGTTTTAAAAATCTTTCATAATCATAGTTATCATGAAATACAGCTTCTCTTCTATTTCCTCTATTTATTATATGATATATTTGATTATCTACTAATCCTCTTGCTACTCTTGGCATTTTATTCTACTCTTTTTTATTTTATTAGGTTATTTTATCTTTTTTGGGTTTAATATTTAATTGTACCTGTCCCCTTTTTCCTTGATTGTTAGCTGTTAGATTAATATTATTTGCATTTATATTTGAGCCTACAGAACTAGTCGCATAGGCATTTGCTTTATTTTATTTGTTTAAAATTTACAATGATCTCTAATTAGCATATCTATTTGGATATTTGGGTTAGAACACATTGTAATTACTCCTGTATTTGGGTCAAGAATATATACATCTTCCACAATCTTAAGATAAATAGTACATCCCTCTTTCCAAGTTACTATATTTGTTTTATCTTTATGCTCATCCATAACACTTTGTGAACCATCTTTATACTGCAAAGCAATATGAGCAAATGGCGTATAAGTATATGAGGGGTCATGCTCTTTAGAGTATTCATCATATTGAAGTTGTTGGTGTTCTTCCCACCAATCCATCATAAAATCATCATCTTTTTTTACATACCATACAGCTTCACCACTAGGAGTTAAACGATAAAGATTAAAGTTTGATTCATAGTAAGGTTTTCTTGGTTCTTCTTTAAATTTGGAGTATTTTAAGATTATTTTATCACCATTTGGCATATATACTCTTTCTATATCCCAATATCTCAAACTACTTTTAGCAACACAAGTTGCTATTCCTGTATGTGGGTCTAGGACATAAGTGTTTTGTTGTCCAGAAAGACGAATGATGCAGCCTTCTTCCCAAGTTAGTATATCAGTTCCATCTCCATTGCCATCACTACTTATTCGTTTTCCATTTGGATACAAAAGGTCAATATAACTAAAAGGTTGTCTATATCCATCATATCCATCTTCTTTTGCAATTTTATGACGCACTTTCCATAAGTCAATGGGTAAAATACTATCATCCCTTTGTACTTGCCAGATAATCTCTCCTTGCGGGTTTAGGCGATAGACATTATGGTTCGCATCATAAAGTTCTTCTTTAGGCTCTGAACCATCCCATGAAAAAGTTACAACTATTCTATCTCCATTTGGTATATTCAATCTTTTTATAGGTTGCTGATTAAAATATTCTAATTCTGGTTTTTCCATAATTTATTCCTTAGTTAAGTGGTCTTGGAGGACTTGGGAACCAAGTCTTAGGAGGTTTTACATTGTTTGGCAATTTAATCTCAAACTGTACTCCACCTCCACCATTTACTTCACCTTCAAAAATATTATTCGCAATACTTGCTTGCATTTTATTCCCTGCTGGTACAGTTACATCTGTAATCATATCAGGAACTTGTGGTAGAGAATATTTTTGAGCAATTTGTTGAGCGCTTAATCCTTCTATATCCTCTTTTTTCATTACCCAGTTTCCTTCTAGTTTTGACTCAGTACCATTTTTATATACTCTTACCCATTGTGTTTCGGTTGTAGTTGTAAAATCTACAATTTTTGTATCTGGAACATAAGGTGCTTGATATTTTGGTTTTTCACTTATTATTTTTTCATTAAGTGTATTTGAACTACTTATTTTATCTACTTTTATATTAGATGGCAATGTATTATCTAAAAGAGTATTAGCTTCTTTACTACTAATCTGAGATGCTGGTTTCCATAAAGAATCAAACGCATCACTTTTAGTACCAAGATTTTTAGCACTTTTTATTGTGCCAAAAACTCCTCCACTTAAAAATAAATCTATTGAAAATTCTGATGTCCCATCTGCTAGTGAATTTAATGCTTGTTGTTGTTCACTATTCCATTCTCCACTATTTGCACCAAAGACATCATTTGCTATATATTTACTAAATTCACTTTTTACTCCACCAAATATTTTATCTTTTACTTCATCTCCGAGAAGATTAGTGGCAGTTTTTACTGGTCCTTCCATACCAACTTGTAATATTAAAATTGCAGCAGCTGCATTATTCTCTCCAACTATATCAACTAATTTATTTATTCCTTTTGCACCATCAACTATATAATCTACTAATCTATTTTTTATAATTTCTTCTTTTGATAGAGTAATAACAACTGTTCCTGTTTTTATTTCAGGATTTGGTATTTGTTCTGAAATTCCATTTAATACATTTTGAATAGATTTATCTGCTAAGATTTGCGATATTTGTTCATCACTTATATTATTTTTTTGTAATGTTTCTATAAGTGATTCTTTTATTCCTTTATCTTTTATAGTTTGTTTTTGTTCATCACTTAATTTATAATTACCAGTTTTATCTTTTACATATCTCGAAAAATCATCTATATTATTAAGTACTTCTTTAAAATCATTTTTTATCTCTTCTTGTCCTTTTTTAGTAAATACTCTCATATCAATAGTAACATCAACATTCCCCATCTGTCTTTTTACATCATATATCTCTTTAGTAGTATTATTTACATCTCTATTTAGTCTTTCTAAATCTGATGATTCATCTACATTTGCTACTTCAAGATTTCCTTTACCTACTGTTGAAAGAGTTTTATCTTTACTCAAGGATAAGTTATTTGAGTATTGGATTGAGGTTTTATTTAAGCTTGTTGAGTTATCTTTTGTACTCCAAGATATACTTGCTCCCATTGACTTATTACTTGCGTAACTTGTATTTGACAGGTCATCATATTTTAAAGTATTTGTTTTTAGGTTTAAGTTATTATTATCATTTCCATTTTCATCTATGGAAGCTATTGTTGAGCCTTGCAAATAAGTTTCATTATTTACATCTACATTTACTTCTTTTCCTGTGATTGAAGTTACTACTGTTTGTTTTTGATTTGATTTTGATTTCCCTGTTGTAAATCCAGATGACCCACTTGAATTTCCATCTTGTGACCTTGAGTAAGAAAAGTTTAATCCTAAAGACTTACTATCACTTCTTTGTCTATTTTGTACTGATACTACATTTAAATCTTTTCCTACATTTAAATCAACTTTATTTTGAGCATTTACATTTGCTCCTTTTACATTTGTATCTTCAGTGGAAGTTATATTTATATTATTTCCACTTACATTTGAGTTAGTAAAAGTAGTAGTCGCTTCATCAAATTTTGCTCTATCATAACTTGCTGTATATGTTGAACCTGCAAATAATGAATAGTTATAATTAAAGTTTGCATGTTCATTTTTTTGTTCTTGTGAACTTTTATCACTTGAGGCTAATAGATTTACTTCATTGGCATTTACATTTATATCATTATTTGCGTATAAATTACTTCCTTGAACATTGGCTTGATTATTAGCTGTTAGATTAATATTATTTGCATTTATATTTGAGCCTACAGAGCTAGTTGCATAGGCATTTGCTTTTTGTAAAATAGTATCTATATTTAAGTTTATCCCTGCATCAAATCCCCAAGCATAGCTAGAAAGACTTTTTGAAAGTCCCATTATTTGTTGAGCTAAAAAAAGGCTTTGCATAGCCAAATTTGCTTCAGCTAAAACTATACTTTTTTTATACCAACTCTCATCTGACCTTACATCTTGAATAATACTTTTCAGCTCTTCTAAGTCTGCTTTTGTGATACCTGGTGTTTTATTATCATATTCTGTTGTTAAGGTAGAAAGTTGTTGTTCTAGGTTTGCTAAGTCTGATTTATATTGTTTGTAATCATTTTTTGCTTGTTTAGCTTTCTTTTTTGCATCATTTAGTGCTTTTACAGCTTTTACTATCTCTATTGCTTGATGTTTTACTTCTACACTTACAGCTGCTTTCCCATGAAACTCTTCGGAGTTAGTATAAGTGCTCTCTTTTGCTTCTTTTATATCAACATTATTACTAGCTGTTAAATTAATATCTTCATTTGCTTTAAGGTTTGACCCCTCTACTAAAATATCATTTCCACTATTTACATTTATATTTTCTCCAACATTGATATTAGATGATGTTTTAGTAGTTTTATCAATAGTTTTCTTTACTTTATCTACAGTTGCCTCTCCCATATCCATAACTATTTTTGCATCTTTTATTTTCATTTTACTTTCATCATCTGATTGACTTTTTGCATCAAATGTATATGAAGATGTTCCAGTACTATTTGTTGAAGCTATAACATTAAAGTCATTTTGTACATTTACAGTTAGATTCTTACCAACATTAATATTACTTCCTTCAACCAAAGTATTGTTTGCATCAATATTTAAATTTGAGTTTGTATTAACTTCTGAGCCTTGGGCAGTTGTAGAAAACTTACTAAAATCACTTTTATTATAATTAGCTTCAAAGTCTATACCAGAAGACCTAAGTCCAATAAAGGTGTCTAAATTTAGACTTTTATCACTAGTTTCATTTTGATTATTAAGGGTATGAATATTTATATCATCATTTGCTTTTAGATTAATATCTCCATTGGCATTTATATTTGAAGAAGCTACATTTATGCCTTTATTACTATTTATATCAACTGTTCCACCACTATTTATATTTGATGATTTTTGTATTGTATCTTTATTATTTGATGCCGATTTTTGCAGTTGAGCTTCAAAAAGGTTTATTGAAGTATTTCCTCCAATAATCGATATACCTGGATCAATAGTTCCAAAGGCATCTTTATTACTTTGCACCAAACCTTTAAGAGTATGGTTTTTTTTCATTTGATTAAATAAATCTTTAGCAAATTGTTGTGCGGCTTTTAAATTAAATTTCAGTGATGTTTTTTTATGTTCTTCATATTGATAAAATACTTCTTCTATACTAGCTTGAGAGAATTCTCCACCTGTTGTAATAGCTGTATTTCCACTTGTATTTAAATCACTTCCTAAAACAGTCGTATCATTACCTGAGTTTAAAGTTAAATCTTTTGAATTAAGTTCTGTGGATAACCCAGTAGTTGAACCTTTTCCTTTTAAATCAAATTTAGAAGATATAATTTCTCCACCTTGAAACAAACTTGATTTTTTACTCCATTTTTCTTCAAAATTTTGTTCTTTTCCAGCTGATAATAAAATGTCTTTTGCTGCATCAATTGATATTCCACCATTTTGAGCAGAAAGTTTTGAGGCTATTACTTTAACTGAATCACCTGATTTAAATACAATATTTTTTCCAACTGCTTCTAACTCTGCACTATTTAATTTTAGAGATTCTTTTTGATCCATAGAAGCACTACTTATTAAGCCACCAAAAGAAGATTTTGAGCTATAATGTAACTCCCCTTCTTTATATTGTTTAGCTACAACATTTATATCCTCTTTTGCATCAACTATAATATTTTCATTAGCTTTTAATTTTGCTGCTTCTAAGGTTACATCTTTATCACTATTTATTAAGATATTTTTGGCATTTAGATTTGAAGATACTACACTTTCTTTGTATTTCATATCTTGTTGAGCTACAGAGGTACCTAAAAACCCACCTTTTAATTCATGTTTAAAGTCATAATAACTACTATTATTTGAAGCCGTTACGTTTACATCATTTTTTGCATTAAGGTTTATATCATTTTCTGCTGTTACATTTGAAGCTTGAACAGTTATATTATTACCATTGACATTTACATTATTTGCTTCTACATTTGAACTTAATTGTTGGGTTTTTGATTGTTTTAGGTAGCCTGTTTTTGTTGTATTATCAAAGCTATTTGTTACTTCTTTTGAAGCAATATTTACATTACCATTGGCTTTTAGGTTTACGTCTTCTTTGGCTTTTACATTTGTACCTATTAGGTTTATATCTTCTTTTGTTTGAATATTTACATTTGTATTTGAGATTATATTTGAAGCTTGTGATACTAAAGTATTCTTTTCTACTCCATTATCTAAATTTCTTATTATATCTTTAGTTGCAACATCAGAGGTAAATTTATCAGAAGTGATATTTACACTATTCCCTTGCATAGTTGAACTTAGGTTTGTTATATTTGTTGCATCTAAATTTAAATCATTAGATGCAAGTAAATTTCCTCCTGCGTTTAAAATATCCCCTTGGGCATTTACTATTAGGTTATTTCCTGATTGTATTGTTCCTGCATTTACTAGATTTGTTGTATTTAATTTTATATTCCCATTAGCCAAGATTAATGAAGCATTTTTATTATCTATATTTGTTAAATATACAACTGGTGCAAGTACTGTTTGCCCATTTACAACTTTTTCTTCCATCCAAACTATATCTTTTGTGAGGTTTGCTATTTGCTCTTTTGATAAAGAAATCCCAGGTGTTAGTTGTAAGTCTTTTTGTAAAGCTAAGGCATTATCCATAAGATAAGTAAATTGTTGTGCATCACTTGTGATATTTGAAGCTAAATATCTTTTTCCACTTTGAGTAAATACAGAATCTCTTACAAGTTTATTCTCATACAAACCATCCCCTAACCTTTTTATAGTCTTTTCAGGTTTATAGTTAAGTTTTCCTAGCATATAATCACTACTTACAAAAGTTTTATAAGAAGTAAATGCTGGATTCTTTTCTATAAGATAGTTTTGATCTTTTGAATAGATATATAATCCAAACTCACTTTTTGGAAGTTGTATTTCTACTTTTCCTGTATCTGGGTCTATTTTTACACTATCTAAAGTTTCATCTAGTTTTAGTGTAGTTCCACTTGAACCAAGTGGTGCTTGTTTATCTTTTATATCTATATTATTTACACTTGCTAATCCACCTGTTATATCTTTAGCTGATGAAATTGAAGAATATTTTTGTCCTATAGTTTGATAAGTTGTACTTGATGGTAAATCTGCCCAATCATAGCTACTATGATGCCATCCTCCTCCACCAGATTGATACTCATATCTTCCAGTTAAAGTACTTTTACGATATAAGGTTTCTCCTGAATTATTTAGAGAGTTACCTTCTATATTTAAAGTATCATTTGATGCTATTTGAGATAAGTAATTTCTTGTACTATTTACATACAAATTCATCTTTCCATGAGAAAGAATAGTTGCAGGATTTGGAATAGTATCTATCTTTTCATCTTTTGTAGTTATTGTTGCTATTCTTCTTACTTCATTTCCAGGAAGGATATATCTAAATCCAGGATAGGTATTAATATCAATGCTAGAGAAAAATATTAGAGGTCTTGTTTCTACGCCAACTCCAAATTTACTTACATAAGTATTTAACTTTGTAGCTACATCTGTTGCATTTGCATATTTTATTTCATATCCATATTTAGCAATTCGAAAACAATCATGTACATTACACTCTGTAACATACCCTAAAAAGACTTTGTTTGCACTATAAACTAAAGGAGTATATATTCCACCAATAGTATCTACTGTTTCTTGACACTCCTGAGAACTCCCTTGTACACATACTCTTTCTCCTAAAACAGATGATATTCCAGTTTGAAGTTTCCCTTCTTTTGCTAATTCACCAACAGCCCATCTTATAGGAAGTGCTGAAATTGTGTCAAGACTTTCACTCCCTACATAAACATCTTCTTTTAAAGGAGTATCTGTAATATTTTGTAACTCATTAGCATAAATAGTCATATCCCCATTTTCTGTCTCTATTTTTGCTTTTTTATTTATGATTAGATTTGTTTTTTGTGTATCTTTTCCAATGATTAGATTATTTATTGCTAGGATATTTGAGAATTCATGGTTATATAAAGTATCTTTTACGTACAAATACATATCATTTCCACTAAAAAGTGTGGCATAGTTATCTAGGGTATTTACATTAAAAGTTAAGTCTGATTCACTATTAAAAAATCCATTATTTGTTACACTATTTGCTGTTACATTTATGGTATTTTTTGCAGTTACTTCTCTATTATTTTCAATCTTATCTGCACTCATTGTTATATCATTTGCAGTAACTTTTGAGATATTGTTACCTTCATCATCAGTAACTTTTCCTAAAACAATATCCCCAGCTGAATTTAAAACTATACTATCCTGAGCAAATACTTCAGGAGGTAAATTGACTCCAACTCCTTTATCTGAACTTATAAGTTCGATTCTGTTTGCATAAATTCCACCTAATAATGAGGAATCAATAGATACTCCACTACCAACTGTTCCCTTACTTGTTACATTTCCTGCTAAATCTACAAAGTTATCTCCTGTAGCAACTTTTAAATTATTGGCATAAAATTTTGCATTTACTTGAAGAGCTTTTGAGTATAGTTCTACTTTATTTATATTTGTTGTATTAAGTCCATTACCTTCGATAAGAATTTGTCCTTGTGTAATATCAAAGCCATTTACAAAACCATTTAAAAAAGATGGTCTTCCAGTTGTAAGTGTTGCTTTATTTGTATTTATAAAACCTCCACCATTAACTGTTATTCCATTTGGGTTTGCTACTATTACATCTGCTTTTACACCTGCTACTTCAGAGTAACCTTTTAGTAGTGATTTATTTGTTCCTGTTACTTCATTTAAAATAACACTTGCATTATTTGTTAGATTTGGATTAAATGAGATATATCCTGCTAGCTGAGTATTTACAACAGCTTTTGAGTTATTTAAGATAAGTCCAGTTGGGTTTACATTATACTCTTTAAATTTATTATGGGACATTCCCTTTGAATTTGGATTTACAATATTTACTATTTGTACACCATTTGGTGCTTTATCTAATGTTGCTTGATATTTAGCTGCTGCTGTTTTATCAACTTCTATTGGCAAATCTGCTGCATATAGACATTGATTTAAAAACAAACTAAAACTTACAAATATACTTAATGATTGTTTTGCTAATTGCATATTCACATTTATCCTTTTAAAATTTATAACTTACATTAAATCCAAGAAAATTCTTATTGGCAGTAACATCATCTTTTTTTATAGCTTTTGAGTAGTACATATCATAGTAAAGTGATTTATAATTTAGTTTCAATCCAATTGCTTTTCCTAAAAGTGTTCCACCATCTGTATCATCTTGTTTTTTAATCCACCCTCCATCTAAGGCTATATAAGGTGTTGGATTTAGTTTTTTAAGAGTTTCATTATTTATAATATAAGTCAATTCATTTCTATAGTAATATCCACTATTACCACTTAATCCATCTTCTTTGTATCCTCTAACACTATAAGGACCACCTATACTTATTTGATTTACTGAAAAAAGTTGTTGGCTAGACCTTTGGGCATGAATATCTAGGGAGTATTTAAAATTACTAAAACTTGTTGAAATGGTGTTATCTAAG
Source organism: Arcobacter sp. (assembly GCF_050300555.1). Classification (NCBI taxonomy): domain Bacteria; kingdom Pseudomonadati; phylum Campylobacterota; class Epsilonproteobacteria; order Campylobacterales; family Arcobacteraceae; genus Arcobacter; species Arcobacter sp. Next base: position 179,456 of record NZ_JBNKXY010000003.1, on the reverse strand, counting down.
ATAAAAACTTTAAATTTATCATCAAGGGATGTTGGATTTTCATTATTAAACCAATGTACGCCTCTTAGATGTTGTAAGGTTGTATACATTTGGAAAGTTTGTGATTGATAAATATAATTTACTTTAAAACCTGTTTTAGAAAGATTATATGTAGATGTTTCTATTAAAGCTTCATTTATATAGTTTTTACTTGAATAATGATTTACAAAGTATCCAAGACTAAGCTTATTACTTTGGTTATGAAAAAGTTTATAATTTAAATCAAGGGTATAGTTTTTATTTTTTCCTTTTGTATCAAACTCATTAAAATTTGCAGGAATTATTTGTTTATATTTTGACTCTGAGTAACTTAAGGTATATAATAATCTACCAATTGGAAAAGAATAACTATATGTATCTCCTATGGAATTATTTTGAGTGTTATGTTTATTGGTTGTATTATAATTTATAGAAAATAAATCATTAAATCCTAATGGGTTATCAATATTAACATTTAAACCAATTTGATGTTTACCTGTTGGATTAGACCCATAGTTATTATAAGATATATATCCATTTATTGGAAAAGAGCTCTCATTTTCTATATCTACAATAGTAAGCCCTGCTTTTGTTCCTGGTTTTAAATTTAGCTTTGCGTTATTGGAAGGAAGTCTATTTATATTTTCAATACCTACTTCTAAATCTCTAAGATTAAGGTAATCATCTTTTAATCCAAAGAAAACATTTTTGGTATAAAGTTTTTTAGCACTTATATCTTCTATTTTACCCTCAACTGCAAATAAAGTTAAAATACCTTTTTTGATATTTTGTTGTTTTAAATATACTTTTGAGGTAATATAACCTTTATCAATATATAAAGTTGTTAATTCATTTATTAGATTTTTTATATCAGTTAAGGTATTACATTTACCAAGGTACTTATTATAAACTTTTAACTTTTCATTTTGAGATAAAAGAGTAAAACCTACTTCTTTTATCTCATTTATCTCAAAACACTTTCCACCATCTATTTTTTCTATTTTGGGTTTTTTTATATCATAATGAAGAATTTCTTCACTTTTTTGTTTCTCTTTTTCTTTAAAGGTCTCTTTTTGTTTTTCAAAAAGGTTTCTTTGGTTTATTGTTTCATTTACTGTAATAGCTTTTAGGGAAGAGATTACTAATAGTATAAGACATATTTTTCTAAACATTTTACTTCAATTACTCCACAATAATTATTTAAAGAAATTAAATAATAGTTTTAAAGTAAGAATTATACATTTTTAATGGTCACATTATGGTCATATTTATATGATTTTATTAATAATTTTTAATAATTTTAAGAATTTATTTTATTTTAAAGTTGAAATAATTATTTCTATTTGAAAATAATTATTTATTTTTGTTTTTGGGGATTTTTATTAAGAGTTCTACTTTGAGAAAAAAATAAAGCTACTTAAAAAATCATTCTATTACCATTAACTTTTATTTTAACTATTTTCGATATAATTGCGAAATATTATACAAAAGGAACTAAATGCAAGAGTTTTCTACTTTTGACATGATTGTTGTTGGGATTTCTGTAGTTTTAGGATTAAAAGGTCTTTTTAAAGGTTTTATAAAAGAGGTTTTTGGACTTGTAGGTATTATTGGAGGTATTTTTATAGCTTCAAGAATGTCTGAAACAGTTGGAAATCTTATCAAACCAGTAATTGGAATCGAAAGTGCTGCAACTTTATCACTACTTGGTTTTGTTGCTACTTTAATTGGATTTTGGATTGTAATTTATATTTTGGGTTCAATTTTAAGTAAAATAACTGAAATGAGTGGACTTGGAGCAGTAAATAGGCTATTAGGATTTGTTTTTGGTACAGCAAAAATATTTTTAATCATTTCTGTAATTGTTTATGCTTTATTTCAAATTGAATCATTTAAATCAACACTAAATGAAAAATTTTCTAAATCTTTAGTTTTTCCTTATTTAGTAAAAACTGGTGGATTTATTGTAAAACTTGATACATCAAAATTTATGCCAGCAAAAAAAGAAGAACCAGTAGTTGAAGAGAATAATACTACATCAAAAGAAGAGCCAAAGGAAACTTTAGGTGATAAGATCACTGAAACATCAAATGATGCTGTTCAAAAAGTAAAAGAAACAGCAAGTGAAATAATTAAAGATACACTTACAAAACCGACTGAAGAAAAATAAAGGACTTAAATATTGTTTGAAAATACATATATACAACAGAGAATCGAAAAAGCAAATAACTTAAGAGAACTTGGTATAAATCCATATGCCAATGAATCAAAAAGAAATACAACTATTACAAAATATTTAAATGTAAATAGTGATGTTTTCCAAAAAGAAGATAAAAGAGACGAAAAAAGACACTATATAGTTAGTGGTAGAATCAAATTTTTTAGACTTATGGGAAAAGCATCTTTTTTAAAAATTGAAGATGAGAGTGGCATTTTACAAATTTATGTTGCAAGAGATAATTTACCTGAAGGATTTTATAACGACATCTTTAAAAAAAATATCGAAGTTGGAGATATAATTGAAGTTGCTGGATATCCATTTGTAACAGGACAAGGTGAATTGTCATTGCATGCAGATAATTTAAAAATTTTGACAAAAGCAATCTCTCCACTGCCAGAAAAATACCATGGTATTCAAGATAAAGAGTTAAGATATAGACAAAGATACTTAGACTTGATTATGAATAGTGAAGTTAAAAAAACTTTTCATGTTAGAAGTAAAGTAATTAGTTTAACAAGAAGATTCTTTGAATCAAAAGGATTTTTAGAAGTTGAAACACCAATGATGCACCCTATTGCTGGTGGAGCAAATGCTAAACCATTTACTACACACCACAATGCACTAGGCGTTGATAGATTTTTAAGAATTGCACCTGAGTTATACCTAAAAAGACTAATCGTAGGTGGATTTGAAGCTGTATTTGAAATCAATAGAAACTTTAGAAATGAAGGAATGGATGCAACACATAATCCAGAGTTTACTTCTATCGAGTTTTATTGGGCTTACAAAACATATAAAGATTTAATTGTAATAACAAAAGAGTATTTTGAATACTTATTTGAACACTTAGATTTACCAACAATTTTACCTTATGGTGATTTTGAAATTAATTTTAGTGAATTTAAAGAAATTCCATTAATCCAATCACTTTATGAAATTGGTGGAGTTCCACAAGATATAGTTGAAGATAAAGATAAAATTATTGCATTTATGAAAGAAAATAACCTTGAAGTAAATGAAAATATGAATATTGGTCAACTTCAAGGTGAACTTTTTGATGAATATGTTGAAGCAAAATTAATAAATCCAACATTTATAACTGAATATCCAGTTGAAATTTCTCCATTAGCTAGAAGAAATGATGAGAAACCTCACTTAACAGATAGATTTGAGTTATTTGTTGCAGGTAAAGAGATTGCAAATGCCTTTTCTGAGTTAAATGACCCAATTGACCAATTAGAGAGATTTGAAAGTCAGATGGCAGCAAAAGATTCTGGTGATGATGAAGCCCATGAAATGGATGAAGATTTTGTAAATGCCTTATCTTATGGTATGGCTCCAACTGCGGGTCAAGGAATAGGTATAGATAGACTTGTTATGATGTTAACAAATCAACATAGTATTAGAGATGTATTGCTATTTCCAGCAATGAAACCAATAAAGCATGAAATTGATTTACATGCAGAAAATGAATAATAAAAACACTTAATCAGGAGAAATTAAATATGAGTTATATTAGCAACAAAAATTTAGAACAAGCAGATAAAGAAATTTTTGATATTATCGAAAATGAATTAGGAAGACAAACAAATCACTTAGAAATGATTGCAAGTGAAAACTTTACAAGTCCAGCTGTAATGCAAGCAATGGGTTCTGTATTTACAAATAAATATGCTGAAGGTTATCCATATAAAAGATATTATGGTGGATGTGAATTTGCTGACCAAGCAGAGCAATTAGCAATAGATAGAGCTTGTAAAATATTTGGTTGTAAATTTGCAAATGTTCAACCACATGCAGGTAGCCAAGCAAACGGTGCAGTTTATGCAGCATTAATCAATGCTGGTGATAAAATTTTAGGTATGGATTTATCACATGGTGGGCATTTAACTCATGGTTCTAAACCTTCTTTTTCAGGTAAAAATTATCAAGCATTTTATTATGGTGTAGAACTAGATGGTAGAATTAATTATGACAAAGTTATGGAAATAGCAAAAATTACACAACCGAAAATTATTGTTTGTGGTGCAAGTGCTTATGCTAGAGAGATTGATTTTGCTAAATTTAGAGAAATAGCTGATGCTGTTGGAGCTATTTTATTTGCTGATATTGCACATATTGCTGGTCTAGTTGCTGCTGGTGAACATCCATCACCATTTCCTCATGCTCATGTTGTAACTACTACAACTCATAAAACATTAAGAGGACCTAGAGGTGGACTTATCTTAACTGATGATGAAGAGATTGCAAAAAAAATCAACTCTGCTATTTTCCCAGGACTTCAAGGTGGACCATTAGTTCATGTTATGGCTGCAAAAGCTGTTGCATTTAAAGAAATTCTTGACCCATCATGGAAAGAGTATGCAAAACAAGTTAAAGCAAATGCAAAAGTTTTAGCTGAAGTATTAATGAAAAGAGGATATGATATAGTTAGTGGTGGAACAGATAATCACTTGATTTTAGTATCATTTTTAAATAAACCATTTAGTGGTAAAGATGCAGATGCAGCTTTAGGAAATGCTGGAATTACAGTAAATAAAAATACAGTTCCAGGTGAAACTAGAAGCCCATTTGTAACAAGTGGTGTTAGAATAGGAAGTCCAGCGCTTACAAGTAGAGGGATGAAAGAAAAAGAGTTTGAAATTATTGCAAATAAAATTTGTGATGTTTTAGATGATATTGAAAATACTGACTTACAAGCAAAAGTTAAAAAAGAGTTAGAAGAACTGGCTAAAAATTTCGTTATTTACACTAGTTCAACATATTAATAAATACTAAAAAAGGCTTATTATGGAAATAAAAGGCGAAGATTTTATAAAAAATGTTCAAATTAAAAGGGAACAAACTGAGTTAGAAGAGAGATTAATGGAGCTTGAAGCACAAGCAAGAAGTATAAACTCTTCTAAAAATAATCCTTATGAACAAAACAATCCTTATGCAAGTAATAATAGTTTTACCTATGAGGAAGAAGTTAATAAAACAGAATCAGAATTGGATGATATTCTTTTGGGAGCTAACAACTCTTCTCAAAATAAAGATAATAAGAAAAAGTATATTATTTTAGGATTGGTTCTTGCAGTTTTATTTCTAATAACTATTATAATCTTTCGTCTTTTAGATAATGAAACAAAAATAGATGATTCATTAACAAATAATAAAGAAACAATTCCACAAGATAAACCTTTAGGTGATAATATTGAGCAGCAATACCAAAAAATAGTAAATGAAAAACTAAAAAGTATTGAAGCCTTAAATAAAAAAACTGAAGAACAAAAAAAAGAGATTAGTGAAGCAATGGACTTAACTAATATTCAAAAAGAAGAAAAGAAAGTTGTACTACCTGAACCTTCAGCTAAAGATATAGAAAAAGCAAAAGAGTTAAAAAAAGATATTTTTAATGTGGAAGAAAAAGTAGCTGAACCAAAAGTTGAAAAACCTAAACCAGCACCAGTAGTTGCTAAGCCAACTCCTAAACCAGTTGCTAAACCTATAGTAAAAGAAGAAGTTAAAAAAGTAGTTACAAATACAGCTTCTAAAAAAGCAACTACTACTAAACCAAGTGGAACTTTTATACAAGTTGGAGCTTTTTCAAAAACTATTGACAAAGATTATATGGATAATCTAAAAAATAGTAAACTTAATTATGTTTTTTACAAAGTAGATGTAAAAGGAACAACTTTTACTAAGGTATTAATAGGTCCTTATAAATCTAGAAATGATGCAACAAAAGAGATAAACACTGTTAAAAATAAATTAAAAATCCAAAGTGTTTTTATTTTAAAATTATAAAAAGGTCTAAGTAGATGCAAATTTTTTCCAAAGAACTTTTCTTAGACCAATTTACTCCCGTATCAATTTATAAAAAAGTAAAAGAAATCTATAAAGATGAAATTACTTTTTTATTTGAAAGTACAATCAACTCTAGTGATGGTAACTATTCATATATCGTAATTGGTGCCAGAGAAAGAGTTTGGCATGAGGGTTCAAAGACATTTTTTAAAAACGAGAAAGGTGAAACTAAAGAAGTAAATTCAAATCCTTTAAAATTTTTAAAAGAGTATTATAAACAATTTAACAAAAACTTTTACAAAGAAAAATCTTCAGAGTTGGGAATTGGACTTATTGATGGATTTATAGGAAATGTTGGTTATGACATTGGTAAAGAGTTTGAACCAGTACTTAAACCATATATGGACCCTTTAGAAGATGAATTAAATATTCCTGATTTGGATTTAATACGACCTAAAATAATTTTAGGATTTTCACATAAAACATCTAAGTTAGTGCTTCTTACATCTTTAGATAAATGCAAAAATGATTTGGATTTAATTGAAAAAGAACTTTTTACTCCATATGAATTTTTGCCTTTAAATAAAGCAAAACTCCTAGATGAAGGGAAATTTAACTATACTAAAGATAAATTTTTTGAAATGGTTTCAAAATCAAAAGAGATGATTAAAAGTGGAGATATTTTCCAAATACTTATTTCAAATAGATTTACACAAAAAGCTGTTGTTGACCACTTAAGCTTTTATAGAGCATTAAGAAGTAAAAATCCAAGTCCTTATCTGTTTTTACTACAATTTGAAGATTTCTCAATTGCAGGAAGTTCGCCAGAAGTTATGGTTAGACTTGTGGATGGGCATATACTTTTACGTCCAATTGCTGGTACAAGAAAAAGAGGAAAAACTATCGACAAAGATTTGGAGATGGAAAATGAGCTTATCTCTGATATAAAAGAAAGAGCTGAACATATAATGTTGATTGATCTTGGTAGAAATGATGTTGGAAGATGTGCAAAACCTGGAAGTGTAAAAGTAACAGATTTGATGAGAGTAGAAAAATATTCACATGTAATGCACATGGTATCAGATGTTGAAGCTATTATTGATGATAAATATGACATGTTTGACCTTTTTGCTGCAACTTTCACAGCAGGAACAATGACAGGTGCTCCCAAAATACGAGCCATGGAATTAATAGCACAATTTGAAGGAATAAAAAGAAATTTTTACTCTGGAAGTATTGCTTACTTTGGTTTTGATGGAAACATGGATAGTGCAATTACTATTAGAACTACAATGTTAACACATGACAAAGTTATTTTCCAAGCTGGTGCAGGAGTTGTAGCTGATTCTATTCCAGAACTAGAGTACTTAGAAGTTCAAAATAAGCTCGCTGCTAATATAGCAACTCTGAAAGAGTTAACTAACGAAAGTTAGTGCTAGCGATTTCTTTTGAAAACAAGCTTGCGGCAAACATTGCCACGCTAAAGGATTTAGCGTAATATTTTAATAACAAGCGAAGTTTCCTTGAAAATAAGCTAGCTGCTAATATAGCAACTCTGAAAGAGTTGCCTTCATAAAAAAATAATTAAAAATATCTTTTAAATAATCTCAAATTATTGTATAATGGGCTCTTCAATAAAAAAATAACCATAAGGCATACAATTTGAAAGCTTATTTCATCATATTTTTTTCTTACTAACTTTAGTTTTTGCAAATGAAAAACAAACAGTTGAAGAGAATAACAAAGTTTTAACTTCCAACGCTTATATCCTTGCAAAAGCACAGTATAAACTAGGTAATTATATAACTTCGTATAAAATGTTCAATAAACTATTTTTAGAACATACAGATAATGTACAAATAAACTATTATTTGGCTATGAATGCTATAAATTTAAAATTATATGATGATGCAACAGCAGCATTTGAAAGAGTTTTAATCAAAAAACCTGACTTTCATAGGGCAAGACTAGAATATGCAAGAGTTCTACTTATTTTAGGTTTTAAAGAAGAAGCTAAAAAAGAGTTTTTAAAAGTTTCAATGTCACCTATTCCTGAAAATGTAAGAATAAATATTCAAAAATATTTAGAACAAATTGATAATACTTCAAGTTCAACATTTATCTCTTTAAGTTTAGGTATGATGTATGATGATAATATTAACAGTGGTATTGATTATGACACCTATAACTTACCAGGATTTGGTAATTTCCAAGTAAATGGAACTCCACCTCAATCAAGTAGTTCTTATATAGCATCTTTTATGATAAATCATTTACACAGCTTAAATAAAAACTCTAAACTTTTCTTAAAACATACAGGTTACTATTTTTATAAAAATCAAACAGTAAATGATACATACAATTTTAACTTTCTTTCATATAAGCCAACTTTATATTATAATGATTCTAAAAATAAAGCTGAATACTCTCTACAACTAGGGATAGAAGATATTCTTCCTGGTGATAATTTAGACTTTATTGCATATTCTATAATGCCAGCATACAAAAAGATTATTGATAAAGATAATAGTATAGATATCTTTACACAATATAAAGATATTCATTACTCAAAACAAGAACATAAAACTAGAAATTATGCAAAAAAAGGTTTGGGAGTTAGTTGGGATTATAAAAAATTAAAATATAGCCTAAGTTATGAAAAAGATTCTAGAGATTTTGGAACAAGAACTGATCTAAATAAAAAAATTATAACAAATTCTATTGCTTATAATTATGACATACAACCAAGTATAATTTTAAATACACAATTTCAATACAAACAGATAAACTATGAAGATGAGGATGTTCTTTTTACAACTAAAAGAAAAGATATATCACGAAATTTTTACCTAGGTTTAACTAAAGTAATAGAAAAAAGAGATTTTGTGACATTTTCTTATACCAATACAAACAACAATTCAAATCAAAAAGCCTATACCTATGATAGAAATATCCTAAGTGTAAATTATACATGGAGATTTAAACTATGAAAAAAATTTTATTATTATTACTTTTTATAAATTTGTACATATATGCAAATGTTGCAAAAGTAGTTGCCTTAAAGGGTGATGCTTATATTATAAGAGGAAAACAAGAAATTAAATTGGATCTTCTAACAAAAATATTAAAAGATGACATTGTAAAAACAAAAGATAACTCAAAAATTCAAATAATTTTTACAGATAATACGATTATAACCATAGGTAAAAATTCACAATTAGCTATAAGTGACTATGTATTTGATGAAAAAAACAATCAATACAAGGCAGATTTTGGACTCTTAAAAGGTACCTTTAGAACAATTACTGGGAAAATAGGAAAAATCTCTCCTGATAGATTTAAACTTAATTCAAAAAGTTCAACAATAGGTATTAGAGGAACACAAATAATAAGTAATGTACAAATTGATGGAGATATTATTTATTGTACAGAGGGACAAATAGAAATCATATCAAAAATCACAGGAGAAAAAATTGTTCTAAAAGCAGGTGAATTTATAAAATTAAAAAAAGGTGAAAAATTAGAAAAACAAGAATTTAATGCAAAAATAATAAAAAATGATGATGAAGCAACTAAATTTAAATTAGAAGAAGATAAGCCTGAAGAAGAACCTAAGAAACCTGAAACAAATCCAGAAACAAACCCAACTGATCCAATTGAACCTAATGAACCTCAATACCATGATCCAGATAATCCTTCTGTTACTACTACGACTCCAGTAAATCTAAGTGGAACTACAGTAATGTACGATATTACTGGAGATTATTTTAATTCTTTAATTACAGGAACATATAGTGAGAAAAAATTGGCTTATGATGATAGTGGAAATGTAATTAATTTAAATCTAGATGATATAGATACAAAATATACTGTAGGTGGCTCATATAGTAGTAGTTTGTCTTCAGCAGGAACTCAATCATTATATAATGCTACAAATATCTCATTTTCATCTGGAACTTATACTTCTATAGCTAATACCGCATCAGGATTTGATACAAATGATGATATACAATGGGGAAGTTGGAATGCAACTTTTATAGACCATAATAATAGTAATGCAACTTTTAACTTAAATGGATTATGGTTAGTAGGTAGTCAAACACCTGAAGCAGAAGTACAAGCACTTATAAATAATAACACTGTTGCAACTTACAATGGTTATGTTTTAGCACATAATACAACTGGTACTAATTACAATGCTTCAAACTCATCAATTGCACTTACTATTAATTTTGGATGTTCTTGTGTAACAGGAACTTTTAATTTTGATGGGACAAGTGTAAACGTAAGTGGTTCAAGTGTCACTTCTAGTGGTTTCTCTTTTAATAATGTAAGTGGAGGTGGCTCTGCATGGGGAAGTGGAAATGGTAAATTTTATGGAACTAATGCTAGTTCTGTTGGAGGTGATTTCAAAATTGGCTTTATGACAGATAACGTGATTGGCGGTGTTTTCAAAGGTAAAAGATAAACATACATAGTATTTTTAACATATTTATCAAACTTTTGATACTATTTCAAAAAGATTTAAAGGACTATTTATGTTATTGGGTGTAAATATTGACCATATCGCTGTTTTAAGAGAAGCTAGAAAAATAAATGACCCCAACCCACTTGATGCACTTGGAATTTGTAAACTTTCAGGTGCTGACCAAATTACTATACATCTAAGAGAAGATAGACGTCACATCCATGATAGTGATGCAAAAAATATAATCAAACTTTCTACACTTCCTGTTAACTTAGAGTGTTCAATAAATGAAAAAATAATTGATATAGTGTGTAAATTAAAACCAGCTCGAGCTACACTTGTTCCAGAAAATAGAGAAGAAGTTACAACTGAAGGTGGATTAGATTTAAAATCAAACTTTGAGAAAATAAAAAAGGCTGTAGATAAACTACATGAAAATGAGATTGAAGTTTCACTTTTTATTGACCCATCTAAAGATATGATAGAACTTTCAGAACAACTACAAGTTGAATGGGTAGAACTTCATACTGGAACTTTTGCAAATATTTATGCAATGCTTCATGGTAATTTAATCAATACTCATCACAGTATAAAAGAGTTAGAACTATCAAGGGAAGAGTTAAAAAAACTTCTTACAAAATCAAGAAAAGAGATAAAAAAAGCTGCAATACTTGCGGAAGAATTAAATCTTAAAGTTGCTGCCGGTCACGGTTTAAATTATCAAAATGTAACTATGATATCAAGAATAAAACAAATAAGTGAGTTAAATATTGGTCAAAGCATAATTGCAAGATCTGTTTTTACAGGTCTAAAAGATGCAATAATTGATATGAAAAATCTTATTAAGGATTAAATTTATGCAAAAAATAGCGATATCAATTGGTGATTTAAATGGTATTGGATTACAAATAGCCCTAGAAGCACACGAAAAAATAAAGAAAATATGTAAACCAATATATTGCATAAATAAGGATTTATTAAAAGAAGGTGCAAAACTATTAGATCTTGATATTCCAAAAGATTTTGAACTAGAAAAAGTAAAAGGTAAATTTATTATTAAGCCAGGAACTGTAACTAAAGAAGCAGGTGCTTATTCTTTTGACTCTTTTACTACTGCTATTAAACTTGCATCTAAAAAGAAAGTTGATGCTATAGTTACTCTTCCTATTAATAAAGAGTCTTGGAATAAGGCTGATGTTCACTATAAAGGCCATACAGAAGTATTAAGGGATTATTTTGGTAAAGATGCAATTATGATGTTAGGTTGTCCTAAACTCTTTGTCGCTCTTTACACTGAACATATAGCACTAAGAAAAGTAGCAAAAAAAATAGATGAAGATAAATTATTAAATTTTTTACTTGATTTTTATAAAAATGTAAAACAATCAAATATTGCTGTTCTTGGACTAAATCCCCATGCCAGTGATAATGGTGTTTTAGGAGATGAAGAAATACATATTATAAAGGCAATAAAAAAAGCAAATAAGCAACTAGGAGAAAATATTTTTAAAGGTCCACTTGTACCTGATACTGCCTTTTCACCAATGAATAGAAAAAATTATAACTATTATGTTTGTATGTATCATGACCAAGGTTTAGCTCCTTTAAAAGCATTATACTTTGAAGAAAGTATTAATGTTAGTTTAAATATACCAATTATACGAACATCAGTTGACCATGGTACAGCATTTGATATAGCATACAAAAAAAATAAAGTATCTTTAAAAAGTTATATAAATGCAGTAAAAGAAGCCATTAATTTAAGTAAATAATTAGATGAAAATTTTAGACTCATGTTATGAAATAGAATTTAATAAAATAAATTTTCAAGAGAGAAAAGAAAAAATTACTCATCCTAAAACAATTGTTTGTGGACCACCTAAAACAGGTAAAAGTTATCTGATTTATGATTATTTATCAAATTTTGATTCAAAGGATTATTTATATATAAATCTTGATGATTTTAGAAATCAAAAAGATGAAATTGTTCTTTTTTTAAATGACTTTATCAAAGAGAAAAAAATCAAAGTTTTAGTTTTAGAAAATTTTGATTTTGATTTTGAAATTCCTACTACCGATAGCGTACTTATTAGTACCTCAAATTACAAAGAGATATATGGATTCAAAACAATCTTTGTGCATGCTTTGGATTTTGAAGAATATTTGCTCCATGACTCAAAACATCAAAATACTATTGCCTCTTTTAATTATTTTTTAAAATATGGTAATTTACCAGAAATGATTGTATTAGATGAGAATAAAAAGATAAATAGATTACAAGAGATTATTAAACTTTTTTGTAAAGATAAAACAGAAATTGAAGTTTTAAAGCTATTATTATCCTCAATTGATGAAAATAAATCTATTAATCAACTCTTTACCATATTAAAAAAAAGTATCAAAATATCTAAAGATAGATTTTATGAACTTTGTAAATTTTATGAATCAAATCAACTTATATTTTTTCTAAAAAAATATAATCAAGAAAAATCAACAAAAAAAATCTATGCTTATAACCATGCTTTTTTAAGTTCAATTTCCCATAATAAAAAGTTTAAAAATGAGTTTACAAATATGGTTTTTTTACACTTACAAAAAGAATATAAAAGCATATATTATTTGGATAAAATTGATTTTTTTATTGAAGATAATAGAACTTTAGTTTTATCAATTCCCTTTTTTAATACCATGCTTCATGGCTCTATAATCAAAAAAATTCACTCCTTTATTGATGAATTAAATATACAACATGTGTACATAATAACAGCAGGAAATAGTGAAAATCTAAAATACCAAAAAATCGAAATAAATATATTACCTTTTTATGAATGGGCAGTCCAATAATTTATTTAAATGAGTATTTAGTTTTATTTAGATATAATCCAAAAATTATAATAAGGACACATACCTATGAACAAAAGAGTACTTGTTAAGTTTTCAGGTGAAGCTTTAGCTGGTAGTGATGGATATGGTATTGATACAAAGATACTAGATTACATTGCAGAAGAGATAAGAGAATTAGTTGATAACGGTATTGAAGTTGGTATCGTTATTGGTGGAGGTAACATTATTAGAGGTGTAACTGCAGCTGCTGATGGTGTTATAAAAAGAACTAGTGCAGACTATATGGGTATGTTAGCAACTGTAGTAAACGGTATTGCTATGCAAGAAGCACTAGAACATAAAGGTCTAAATGCAAGATTACAAACTGCAATTAAAATGGAACAAATTGCTGAACCATTTATTGTTAGACGAGCAAAAAGACACTTAGAAAAAGGAAGAGTTGTAATTTTCAGTGCTGGTACGGGAAATCCTTTTTTCACAACTGATACAGCAGCAACATTAAGAGCAACAGAAATTGGTGCTTCAATGCTAATTAAAGCTACTAAAGTTGATGGTGTTTATGATAAAGATCCAGCAAAATATGATGATGCAGTAAAATTAGATACATTGTCGTATGATAGAGCTTTAGAAGATTCAATTAAAGTTATGGATGATACAGCTATTGCACTTGCAAAAGATAATAGCCTTCCAATAGTTGTAGCTGATATGTACACAAAAGGTAATTTACTTAAAATCATCAATGGTGATTTAAGTCAATGTTCAATAGTAAAATAAATAAAGGAATAGTATGAGATTAGAAGAGAGATTATCGCTAGCATTAAAAAGAGTAAACAATGATAGATATATCCTTTCATTGGCAGTTGGTCAAAGAGCTGATGAATTAAGTAAAGGTGCAAAACCACTTTTAGAAAAAAATACTCAACACATGAAATATACAGATATTGCAATTGATGAAATTGGTCAAGGACTATTAGTTATTGAAGGTTTAGTACACAAATAATTATATGGATTCATATATCAATAAAATTCAGCGTATAAACACTATAAAAAGTGCTTATGCTGAATTAAGCTCACAAATTGAAATTACCCCTAAACTAAAAGAGATTGTCGATTTTACAATAAAAGCTCATGATGAGCAATATAGAAAAAGTGGAGAACCATATGCTGTTCATCCAGTTTTAGTTGCTAGTATTGCAGCACATTTTTCAGCGGAAGAGACAATAGTAGCCGCTGCACTTTTACATGATGTGGTTGAAGATACTAAATATGACTTAGATTTTGTAAAAGATAAATGGGGAGAAGATATTGCTCATGTTGTTGATGGTTTAACAAAAATTGATGAAATAAGAGAACATGAGTTACTACCCTCAACTTCAAATAAAAAACTTATAACATCTGCTCTTTCTTTTAGAAAAATGTTAATTGCATCAATAGATGACCCAAGAGTTTTAGTAGTAAAACTTTGTGATAGACTTCATAATATGCTTACCCTTTCAGCTTTACCTGAAAATAAACAGTTTAGAATAGCAGAAGAGACTTTAGTTGTTTATGTTCCAATTGCTCATAGACTTGGTATTTCTACTATTAAAAATGAACTTGAAGATTTAGCATTTTATTATATCTATCCAGATGAATATAAAAAAATTGATGATTTTATGAAAGAGCATCAACAAACAATCCAAGTAAGCTTTAATCAATTTATATCATCAACTAAAATTCTTTTAGAAAAAAATGGTTATGATGATAGCAAAATCAAAATTTTTTCAAGGGTTAAACACTACTACTCAATCTATATGAAAATGCAAAGAAAAGGTGTAACTATTGATGAAGTTTTAGACCTTATGGCAATTAGAATTCTTGTGGAAAAAGAGATTGATTGTTATAAAGTTTTAGGACATATTCACTTAGAATATAAACCTTTAATTTCTAGATTCAAAGATTATGTTGCAACACCTAAAGAGAATGGTTATCAAACAATTCACTCAACAGTTTTTTATAACTCCAAAATTCACGAAGTTCAAATTAGAACATATGATATGCACAAAGTTGCAGAGTTTGGGATTGCAGCACACTGGAAATATAAAAGTGGGATGAAACACTCTCCAAATCTAAATTGGCTAAAATCATTAGAATATTCAAATGAGAATATCGAAGAATTTTATAGTGAAGCTAAAGAAGATCTTTATTCTGAAGATATGGTAATTTATTCTCCTAGGGGAGATACCTTTACTCTTCCAAGAAATGCAACTGCATATGATTATGCTTATATGATTCATACAGACGTGGGAAACAGAGCAGTTGATTGTTTTATTAATAAAGTGCGAAAACCACTACTAACTGAACTTCAAAGTAGTGATATCGTTTCAATTAATACTACAGACCATAATATACCAAGATGTTCTTGGATTGATATGGTAAAAACAAATAGAGCAAAAAAACAAATAAAAATTTTATGTACGCAAAGAGAAAAAGAGATAAATGAATTTAGTGGTAAAAATATCATAAATACAATCTTTGCAAAATATAAACCTAATATAGTTGATTTATATAAAGTTGATAATGTTTATAAGATTCCTTTATTATTAGATTTTTTTAAACATACTAAAAAACAAATTGAAAAGAAAATTCAAGAAAATATGAACTTTGTTGCAAGGTTCAAAATGCCAACAACAAAAATAAAAGAATACAAATTTGAAAATATACTTTTTTACTCAAATTACTCAATAAACTCTATCTCTTTTGAGCACTGTTGTCATCCTAAATTTGGAGATGATATTGTCACTTTTAAAGAGGGCAATAAAGCAATTATACATCATAAGATGTGTGACAAAGCATATAAGAAAATAAAAATTGGCAAAGAGATGCTTTTTTGTAAATGGATTGATAATAAACTTTACCAATATAAAATGGTTGTAAGCTTACCAAATACAAAAGGTGAGTTAGCAAAATTATTGACATATATGAGTCAATATGAAGGTTATATTTTATCTGTAAGTTATGGAAGAGAACCACATAGTTATATCCAATATTGTGATATAGAGTTTGAAATAAATAAAAAAAATAGAGATGAAGTTCGTAAATTAATAGAACAAAAAGTAAAAGTTATTGAGTTTTTTTCAAAAAAAGATGCTTATAATAAAAACTAAATTTTTATTTAATAAATAAAAAGTATAATAAGCGATTATTTAAAGAGGTACAATGGAAAACAAAGTAAAAGAAGCATTAGCAGAGATACAAAGAGGAAGCTCTGAAATAATTGACATAGAATCAATTGAAAAATTACTAAAAGATTATTATGAAACTGGAAAACATTTTTATGTAAAAGCAGGATTTGACCCTACAGCTCCTGATTTACATTTAGGTCATACAGTGCTTCTTCAAAAATTATCTGTTTTTCAAAAATTTGGTGGAATAGTTCAATTTTTAATAGGTGACTTTACTGCAAGTATTGGTGATCCAACTGGTAAAAGTGAAACAAGAAAAATTTTATCAAAAGAGCAAGTTTTATTAAATGCTCAAAGTTATAAAGACCAAGTTTTTAAAATATTGGATGAAAATAAGACAGAAGTAGTATTTAATTCAAATTGGCTAAATGATTTAGGGGCAGCAGGTATTATTGCTTTAGCTTCTAACTTAACAGTTGCAAGAATGTTAGAAAGAGATGATTTTGCTAAAAGATATGCTTCAAATACACCAATTGCAGTGAGTGAATTTACATATCCCCTACTTCAAGGATATGACTCTGTTCATTTAAAATCAGATATAGAGATTGGTGGAACTGACCAAAAATTCAACTTGCTTATGGGTAGAACTTTACAAAAAGCATACAATGTAGGTAAGCAACAAGCTGTTTTAATGATGCCAATTTTAGAAGGACTTGATGGCGTTCAAAAAATGTCAAAATCCTTAAATAATTATATTGGTGTAACCGATGAAGCTAATAATATGTTTGGAAAAGTATTATCTATTTCAGATGAACTTATGTGGAGATATTTTGAACTACTATCTTCTAAATCACTAAAAGAGATAGAAGAGTTAAAAAATGGTGTCCAAAATGGTACACTTCATCCAAAAGTTGTAAAAGACTCTTTAGCAATAGAAATTGTTGATAGATTTCATGGAGAAGGTGAAGGTTTAAAAGCACAAGAAGAGTTTAAAAAAGTTTTTGCAAAAAAAGATATTCCTACAGATATTCCAGAATTTGAATTAGCTGATGGTACTTGGATTTGTCAAGCATTGGTTGATACAAATTTGGTTAATTCTACTTCACAAGCAAGAAGAGATATACAAGCAGGTGCAGTTAAAATCAATCAAGAAAAAACAAGTGATGACAAACTTAATTTGTCAAAAGGTGAATACATTTTACAAAAAGGTAAAAAAAGTTTCGCTAAGATAGTAATAAAATAAAGGGCTAATTTTGAGAATAGGTAAATATGAAATAAAACATCCAATTATCCAAGGTGGAATGGGTGTTGGTATTAGTTGGGATAAATTAGCTGGAACTGTAAGTTTAGAAGGTGGATTAGGAGTAATCTCTGGGGTTGGTACAGGTTATTACAAAGAGAATGAAGATCTTGTAATAAAAATGAAAAAAGAAAAACCTGTTGATGTTATGAATTTTTATAATAAAGATGCCCTAAAAAAGATTATTGATAATGCTAGAAAAATTTGTGGTGATGCACCATTAGCTTGTAATATTTTATACGCATGTAATGATTATGGAAGAATAGTTCAAGATGCTTGTGAAGCAGGTATTGATATAATTATTACAGGTGCTGGAATTCCTACTAATATGCCTGAATTTACTAAAGATTATCCAGATGTAGCTTTAGTACCAATTGTATCAAGTGCTAGAGCATTAAAACTAATTTGTAAAAAATGGAAAAGATATAATAAACTTCCTGATGCAGTAATCGTAGAAGGTCCATTAAGTGGAGGGCATCAAGGATTTAGTTATGAACAATGTTTTCAAGAAGAGTTTCAATTGGAAAATATTGTACCTCCCGTTATTGAAGAAGCTAAAAACTGGGGTAATCCTCCAATTATTGCTGCTGGTGGTATTTGGGATAAAAATGATATCGATAAATTTTTAGCAATGGGTTGTGCCGGTGTTCAAATGGCTACAAGATTTATAGGAACATTTGAGTGTGATGCAGCTGATTCATTTAAAGAAGTTATAATCAATGCTAAAGAAGATGATATTAAACTAATGAAATCACCTGTTGGTTTACCAGCAAGGGGTGTTCAAACTAACTTACAAAAATCAATGTTAGAAGGGACTGCACCAAAGGTTGTATGTATATCAAACTGTGTTGCACCTTGCCATAGAGGGGTAGAAGCGAAAGCTGTTGGATATTGTATTGCAGATAGACTTGGTGCTGCATATCAAGGGGACACAGATACTGGATTGTTTTTTACAGGTTCTAATGGATATAGAATTGACAAAATAATTTCAGTTCATGAACTTATGGAAAAATTAACAAAAGGAGAATAAAATTTTAAAAAAATTTATTCTCTCAATTCTCTTTTCAATTACACTTTTAGCAACATCTACAGAATTAAATTCAAAATTTAACTCTGTAAAAATGGACTATTTAAGAGCTGTCTTAAATAGTGACAAAAAAGCTGAAAAAACTAATCTTCAAGAATTAATCAAAATTGGTAAAAAATTAAATAAAAATACAACTACTTATGAAAAAGAACTTGCAAAATTAAATACAAAAATAATACCTATTCAAAAAATTGATAAAATAGAACCAATAAAAAAAATAAAATCACTCAAAGATGAAAAAACTGAATACAAAAATAGTGCTTATAACATAGATAAAGTATATGTTGATGATGACCAAATTATTATAGATTTTAAACATTATATTAAAAAAGAGTATATAAAATATATTGAAGAAAAAAGAGGAGATAAATATTACGATATATTTGACTTATATGGTAGATTTAAAGACGCTTCTCCAACAAAACTTACAATAGATGGTATAGATAGAATTAGAATACTACAATATAAATATAAAACACTTAGAATAGAACTAATCAACAAAGAAAATTTAAAAGCAATCTATATAATAAATAAAAAAAGAATCATTATAAAAATTCTTAATTTAAAAAAACCAAGAAAAACAGAATCTACAATTCTTCCAGTAAAAACATTACATTATAACAACAAAGTGATAGTTATAGATTCAGGACATGGGGGAAAAGATTCTGGTGCAGTGGGAAATAAAAATAGATATGAAAAAAACACTGTTTTTACTGTAAGTAAATATCTTTATAACGATTTAAAGAAAAGGGGATATAAAGTTTACCTTACAAGAAATAAAGATAAATTTATTGAGGTTAAAAATAGAACTGTCCTTGCAAATAGAAAAAAGGCTGATATTTTTATCTCAATACATGCCAATGCTGCACCAAAATCAGTTAGTTATAAAGCAGAAGGTATTGAAACCTATTTCCTAAGCCCAGCAAGAAGTGAAAGAGCTAAAAGGGTCGCAGCTTTAGAAAATAGCTCAGATATGAATGCTATGAACGATAGTTCTCAAAATACATTATTAACGATTCTTAACCAAAGTAAAATTACCTCTAGCCAAAAATTGGGTATAGATGTACAACAACATCTTTTATATAGTGCTAGAAAAAAATATAAAGATGTGGTTGATGGTGGAGTAAGAGAAGGACCATTTTGGGTACTTGTTGGTGCACAAATGCCATCAATACTTATAGAAATTGGTTATATTACCCATAAAGAAGAAGGGAAAAGGCTTTTTGAAAAAGATTACCAAAAACTTTTAGCTAGTGGTATTGCAGACGGAGTTGATGCTTATTTCGCAAAAAATCAGTAATTTTTGATATCAATTTAACTTGCTTTGCTCTTATCTTCGGTAGTTTATATATTGAGAAAAATTTAACTTTTGAATTTTCCCATGATAGGTTATTATCTAAAAGTTTTTCATCTAAAAAATAGCTATCCAAATTTGAAACTTTGTTTGCATTTACTAACCAAACACCAATATCTTTTTCTAAATTATTTTGATCAAAAAACTCTTCAAAATCTGAAATCTCGACATTTATATTGCACTCTTCAAAAAACTCTCTTTTAGCACATTCCAAAGCATTTTCACCACTATTTTTAACACCTTTTAAACAACCCCACTTGTTTAAACTTTTTACTGATTTACATAATAATATTTTTATATCATTATTATCAATCTTATATAAACATACACCATAAGCATACTTTTTTGCCATTATTTATAACCTATTTTTTTGTTTATTAAAATATACGTAATAATATACCATAAAATAATTGGTAAAAGAATTGAAAACTCTGGATTTAAAACTCCTCCAGAAGAAAATTTATGAAGCATAAAAAATAAACCCCAAATTACTAAAGTTGAGGCAATTGACAATGAAGTAAATTTACCAATATTAAAAAATCTACTATTAAAAGATGTATATGAAAAAATCAAAATAATCAACGGAATAAAATATAATGGTCCCACAATTTCATAGTATAAAGAAGCTCTGATTTTGTCCGTATTTACATCTTGATCTGTTAGAAGTATAAGCGCAGATACTGCATCAATTATTGAAAATGAAGAGGTAGATTCGTACACATTATCTAAAATTTTTGGTTTAAATCCTTCTAGGGTATATAAAAACTTTTCATAATGTATTTCAACTTTAGAATTATTCCAATCAATCTCTTTTGGCTTTTTAGTAATTTTGGCATCAATAATATACCATCTATTATTTTGGAAATAGGCTTTTTTAGCAACAATACCCTCTTCTATATCAGCATCAACAACTTTATAAATATGAATATCTTCCGCATACTTTTGCAAAGGGTATAACTTTTTAAAATATACAAAATAATCATTATATTTTACAAAGATATCACTTTTTGAACTTGTAAAATATGTGCCCTTTAAAATCTTCTCTTTATAATCATAAGCATAAGCTAAAGGTGTACTTTGTATAGCTATTAATAAAATAATTAAAACCATAGATACCCAAACAACTGGCATAAAAATTTGTCTATTCCCTACTCCTAAAGATAAAGAAGCAACCATTTCATTTGTTTTAACCATGATTACAATAGTTATAATCCAACCAAAAACTAATGACAAAGGTAAAGTAAGTGTTAGTGTAAAAAATCCATTATATAAAATATATAGTAATTGTAAGTTTGCAGAATTTGGTATTTCATCATAATTTTGTAAAAAATCAATTCCTACAAAAAATATCTCTAAAGATATTAAAACTATGACAAAGTTTCTAATAAATTTTTGTAATAAATATTTTGTAATTATTCTCATCTATTTCATTGTAAATTTGGATTTTACTTCATCTATTGAATCAGTTTTTAATGATTCTATAGCTTTGATAGTATGAGAGATTATACCTTCTAATTTATTTAATTCTTCTTTTGAAAAGTCCGATAATACATAATTAGCAACATCATTTTTATCTTGAGGTTTTCCAATTCCTATTCGAACTCTAATATACATATTTCCAACATGAGCATCTATTGATCTTAAACCATTATGACCACCATGACCACCACCAACTTTGAACTTTACAGTTCCAAAAGGCAAATCTAAATCATCGTGGATTACAATTATATCTTCAAGATTTAATTTATAATACTCTTTAATCGCATGAACAGCTTGTCCAGAATTATTCATATATGTTGTTGGTTTTACTAAAAGTTGATTTGATGATTTTAAAACATCAGCATTGAAGTTTGATTTGTTTATATTTGAGGTTGTAAGGTTTTTAGCTATCTCATCGATAACTAAAAAACCTACATTGTGACGGTTGTTTTCATATTTAGTCCCTGGATTTCCAAGTCCTACTATTAAAAACATAGTTTACTACTTAGCTTTAATTACACCAACAATTGGTACTCTTGGGTCTAAATAACAATCTACACCTTCTGGCATAGTAAGATTTCTTACTAAAACGTTATCACCAGTATCTAAATCAGCAATTTCAATGTGGAAATTTTCTGGTAAATTTTCAATTGTACATTTTACTGCAACTCTTTTTTTATGGAAAACAAAAAGACCTTTGTTTTTTAAACCTTTTGGAGTTCCTGAAACAGTTACTGGTACTAAATAATTAGCTCTTACACCTGGTAATGCCATCATTAAATCTACATGTAATAATTCAGAAGTAATAGGGTGTTTTTGGTACTCTTTTACAACTACTTTACAAGTAGTATCTCCAACTTTTACATCAAATGCAACAGTTGTTTTGTTTTTTAAAAATCTAATGAAATCATTTCTTTTAAATGCAGCGTTGATATTTTCAACACCTTTTCCATAGATGTTAGCTAAAATGTAACCTTCTCTTTTAAGTTGCTTAGCATTTTGCTTAGTTATACTATCTCTTACGATACCCTCTAACATTTTTCTTCCTTGTTTTAATTTAAAGTTGGGGATTATACTAAAGTATTATTTAAATTAAGTTTAAGTTGAATTTTATTTTTTAAGATTTTTTATGTAGAAGTATATGGATTTAATTTCATCATCAGTCAAAAAATAAGAGGGCATAATATTTGAGCTTCCTCTTTTAGTTGTTAAGACATCAACAAATTTTTCATAAGAGACCTTATTAATTGGTGGTGCTTTTAAAGTTTTAGTTTCATTTTTTTTATCTTTATATTTTGCAATAACAACACTTTTATCTCCCCTATCATGACACTTGTTACACCCTATTCCCCTAGGATTTTCATATAACATTGCACCATATTCATATTCAGTGATAAATGAGTTATTTATAATATCTTTTGCAAAACTTATATTTAAAAGTAAAAATAATATTGCAAACTTGGCTATTCTCAAACTTAACCTTTGTGTAAATTCTTTTTGGGTATTATAGCAAGCTAAAATTAAAACAGTTATAAGGTAACTACATGGTTATATTAGATGGTAAAGCATTATCGGAAAAAATAAAAGAAGAAGTTAAAGTTGAAGTATCAGAGCTAGTAAACACTAAACAAATCACGCCAGGTCTTGCAGTTGTATTAGTAGGAAATGACCCAGCAAGTGCAACTTATGTAAATAGTAAACATAAATCATGTGAAGCTGTAGGTATTTATTCTGAAGTTCACACAAAAGATGAATCAACTACTCAAGAAGAGTTATTGGCACTAATTGAAGAAATGAACAATAACCCAAAACTTGATGGTATTTTAGTTCAATTACCACTTCCAAAACATATTGATACTACAACTGTTTTAGAAGCAATTAATCCTTTAAAAGATGTAGATGGTTTCCACCCTTACAATGTTGGAAGAATGGTCTCAAATCTTGATGCTTTTTTACCTGCAACACCATTTGGTGTTATGAGAATGTTTGAAGAGTATGGAATAAAATTAAGTGGTAAAAATGTTGTAGTTATTGGAAGTAGTGATATTGTTGGTAAACCAATGGCATCACTTTTAATCAATGCAAAAGCTACAGTTACAGTTTGTAATTCAAGAACAAAAGATTTAAAAGCTCATACAAAAGAAGCAGATATAGTGGTTATTGCTGTAGGTGTTCCACATTTATTAAAAGCTGATATGATAAAAGATGGTGCAGTGGTTATTGATGTAGGTATTAATAGACTTGATACAGGTAAATTAACAGGTGATGCTGACTTTGAAGATTGTAAAGATAAATGTTCATTTATTACTCCAGTTCCAGGTGGAGTTGGACCTATGACTATTGGTATGTTATTAAAAAATACTCTTAAAGCTGCAAAGTTAAGAGATAAAAGAGAAAGTAAATAAATGTTAAAAAAACTATATAACTGGTCTAGTTCATGGACTGGGACTATTGTAATTGTTCTTAGTATCATATTTTTTGTTGCTCAAGCTTTTGTAATCCCAAGTGGAAGTATGAAAAATACACTTTTAATAGGTGATATGCTTTTTGTAAAAAAATTTACTTATGGTATTCCAACCCCAAGAATTCCTTGGCTTGAAGTAAAAGTTCTTCCTGATTTTAATGATAATGGGCATCTTATAACGGGAGATGGACCAAGTCGAGGTGATATAGTTGTTTTTAGATATCCAAAAGAAGAGACTATTCATTATGTAAAAAGATGTGTGGCTGTTGGTGGAGATATTGTTGCGCTTCAAGATAAACATTTATTTTTACATCCCCATGAAGGAAATGAATACGTAAAGAAAAATTACGAAGGTTATCATGTAACTGAAGTGGATGGAAAACTATTTGTTATGGATCCATATAGAAAAGATCATCCAGGTGTTCATAATGATCCAACAATTACAAGAAATGCTACTCCATTTAGACAACTATTTGATATGAATCCAATTAAAATACCTGAAAATGAATATTTTATGATGGGTGACAATAGAGAACACTCAAATGACTCTAGATTTTGGGGAACAGTTCCATACAAATATATAGTAGGAACTCCTTGGTTTATCTATTTTTCTTGGGATAAAAACTATGAAGTTAGATGGGATAGAGTTTTTAGAACAGTTGAAAGTATAGAAAAAGAAATGGATAGCAAAGAGCTTGAAATTAACCATGAAAAAGGAATTTATTAATGAAGTATTTTATTGGTGCAGACCACGCAGGTATTGATATAAAAGCATATGTAAAAGAACTTTTTGAAGCAAGAGGTCATGAAGTTATTGATTTAGGTCCAAATACAAAAGATAGAGTTGATTATCCTGATTTTGCTGCTAAAGTATGTAAAGAAGTTTTAGCAAATGAGGGTTCAAAGGGAATTTTAATTTGTGGTTCTGGTATTGGTATGTCTATGGCTGCTAATAAATTTGATGGTATTAGAGCAGCTTTATGCCACAATGAATATAGTGCTACAATGGCAAGAGAACACAATGATGCAAATGTAATTTGCCTAGGTGAGCGAGTTTCTGGTTATGGTATGGTTGAAGCTATTGTTGATGCTTGGGACAAAGCAACTTTCCAAGGTGGAAGACACGAACAAAGAGTTGAAAAAATCAACAATCTTTTTGGAAGCTGTAGAGCTTAAAGACTAAAGAGTTATCTCTTTAGTCTCATCTTTATTCCATCTTCATCATCATAAAATTCTTCTAAAACTTTTACTTTTTTAAATCCAAATTTTTCATATAAATTTATTGCTGTTTGATTACTAACTCTTACTTCAAGTTCAAAGCAATCTTTATCTAAAGTATTTAAAGAAAACTCTAGCAATGATTTACCTAAACCTTTTCCTTGAAACTCTTTTAAAATAGCCAAAGAATAAAGTCTATAATAGTTTTTTCTTTTTAGCCATAAAATATAAGCTACTGTTTTTTTATCAATTTTTATTTTATAAATTATATTTCTTTTTAAGTGATAAGAAAAAGAAGCTTTTGATAAAGCTGAACTATCATTTAAAAAAAGCTTCTCTTCTATAAAAAGAAGCTCTTTAATATCATCTAAATTTGCTTTTTCTATTTTCATTTTTGATAAATTGTATACTTTGGTACTAATTTATTTGGTCTATATGACATTTTTACTTTTTTCAAGTTCTCAAATCCCATATCATCACCTACATTTATATACTCTACATCGAACTTATCTTTTAAAATTTTTGTAAACTCTCTAAAAATAAATTGCGCACAACCTAGTATTTCAAAATCTGTTTTTTCTATAATTACACTAGCTGTTAAATCATTGATTTGTTCACCAACAGTAAACCCTTTTAACTCATCATTAATATAAATTACTAAACCAATAATATCTAGATTTTCATAGTCATTTATCAATCTTTTGATAGCAAATCTTTCAAAATAGATACCATCTAAAAAGACTTCTACTTCCTCTTTTGGCATATATGTTGTTCTATCTTTTACCCATTTATTAAATAGACTTAAAACCTCAGCACCGTGCTTTTGTTTATCAAGAATTTCAATTCTATGGTCAGGATAAATCTTTTTAAATTTATTAATTTCATTTCTTTTTGATTTATAAGCATCACCTTTTAAATCAATTAAATCTTCAACTTTATAAATATAATCAACAAGTTTTTTTTCAATAATAAAGTCTTTTAGCATCTCATAAACTAAAGTACCTTCTTCTAAATAATCAACAAACCCTTCTAATAACTCTTCGTGTACATACTCTATTTTTGAGTAATTTCTATTACTATTATGGGTATTCATAATCTCAAAACATTGTAACATAGCATCATAGGTATTATTTTTTTTACCAATTGGAGGTAAAAGCATAGATAATTCACCCGAATTTAAAATAAACAGACAAAATGTATCATTAACAATAGTATAAAATCCTGTTGCCGTTGATAACCATATATAATTTCCTGCAAAAGTATAATCACTTACATCTACATTGATAAGTTCTAAATACTCCATCATTGTATCTTTAGCTTTTAAATCAAAATGTTTTAGCGTGTAGTTGCTTATTGTCAAAGTTGACATTATTTTTCTTTTTCCTTGTGTTAATTTTTGGAATTATACATCTAATTTTAAACTTTGCATCAAATTTTAAAAATGTTTTTTCTAAGTGCCTATTTATCAATATTATGGGATAATCAAAAGAAAAATTAAGAGTCTAAAATGCACGAACCTTGGGTTGCTTATATGGTAGTTGGAACAGTAGTTACATGTATGATGATAGGTAAAAAAATGATGTTTTTTAATGATGACTCAAAAAAGAGAGCTAAAAAAGATGATTAACCATAAAATTATAGATTATATTTTCTCTTCAGCATCCATTCAAAGATGGAATGACTATCCAAGAATGGTCGAACTTGTTGAACTTGATAAACAAGCTCATAAATTTATAATTGCATATTTTATTGCAAAACTAGAAGATGATATAAATTATACTCATCTAATAGAAGCAGGAATTTTTGAGTTTCTTAGACGAGTTGTTGTAACTGATATACGTCCAGATGTATTTAGAAATGCCCTACAAAAAAAATCAAAAGAGATAAATGCTTGGGTAATAGCAAAACTTTATGATTCTATAAAAGATATAGATGGTGGTAATTTTCTAAAAAAATTTGAAGAATATCTATCAAATCCAAATATGTACAAAAAAGAGAGATTTATAAATAAAGCTGCCTCTTATCTCTCTACAAAATGGGAGTTTTCAATTGTATATCAAACAAGTACTTTTTTAAGTGATATTGAAGATGTTAAAAAAAGTGTTGAAGAAGAGATTGAAGATTATTATGAATTAATAGGGGTGCGAAAAATAGCACTAAATAAAAAGCTATCTAAAATCATAGATTTAAGTGGAAGATTGAGATTTCAAAAAAGATGGGCACAAACTCCAAGAATCCCTGAAACTTCAGTTTTAGGTCATATGCTCACAGTTGCACTTTTTGGTTACTTTTTCTCACTTGATGTAAATGCTTGTGATAAAAGACTTCAAAATAATTTTTATACTGCTTTATTTCATGATTTACCAGAAGCTTTAACTAGAGATATTATTTCCCCTGTAAAATATTGTGTAGATGACTTATCTGAAATTATTAGTGAATATGAAATTATTAAAATTGAAGATGATATTATGCCTAATGTTCCAGAAAAAATAAAAGAAGAGTTTTCTTATCTTTTAGGGCTTTATGATGGTGTAAAAGATGAATTCTTAGATAAAATAAATGAAGATGGCATAAAAATAATAAAAGATGGTTTAGCAGCATATAATGTTGATAAATACAATGCAATAGACGGCTTAGCACTTAAACAATGTGATAAATTATCAGCGTTTATAGAAGCTAGTTTATCAATCTCACATGGTATCAAATCAAAAGAGTTAGTTAATGGGAAAAAAGAGATTATCAAAACTCTTAAAACTATTCAAGATGTTGATTTTAAAGAAATTGCCACAAAAATTGATGAAGCATTTGGAACTACAGGACAAACTCAAGTTAGAATGGATTTTGAATAAAAGGAAGAATCACTTCCTTTTATTAGAATTTATACCTTAAGTTAATATAAGCATATCGACCTGGATCATTTAAAAGCTCAGTTTTCCCATTTCCCACATATCTTATATCATTATAAGTATTTGTTGAAGCATATGCTTTATCGAAAATATTATCAATACCTAAAGTGATTTCAAAATTTTTAGTTATGCTATTTTTATATTTTAAATTAAATATTGTATAACCACCTAACTCTTGTTCACCATTATCACTATCATTATTACCCCAATTATCAACTGCAATCATCTCTGCGGTTAATTTATGAATTGAATACTCATAATTTAAAGCAAGATTTCCTTTTAGTGGAGTAATTTCTGCTAAGTCTTTATCACTTTGTCCTTTAAGTGGCTCATCTTTTTTCCCTCTTTGATATGCAATACCATAATCTAAAGAGAATAAATCACCCATTAAATAAAATCCATTTATCTCTGCACCATAAATTTTTGCATCAATATTTTCAAATTGTGTTGTTGTAGGACTTGTAGTTTTATTGTAAATATAATCTTTTAAGACTGAATAAAAAAGTTTTGTTTTTATATTAAAATCACCAATAGTCTTTTCAAAACCAATATCAGCTTCATAATTTTTTGTTTGGTCTAAATCATTATTTGTACTTCCATAATAAAGCTCTCTAGCATCTGGAACCCTAGAAGATTTTCCAATACCAACAAAATACTTGGTACTACTATCAAAATTATACGTAGCAAAAATATTTGCACTTAATGAATTGTACTTTTTATTTGTTTTTGCACTTGAATCTGGATCAATATTTGTATGGTCATATCTTGAACCAAACTCTAAGTTCAATTTCCCAATATCTTTTTCAACTTTTGCAAATATAGCTTTATTTGTAGTGTCTGTTGATGTTAGTGTTGTAGTAAAAGCTGATTCAGCACCTGTAGCTACTGAAGTCATATGACTCTCACCTTTCCAATTTCTTACACTTGTATCTAAACCTAAGGTAATATAATAATCAGAAATATCCATACCATTTTTAAGTTTTGTTCCCCAAATAGATGATTTCATATGATTAGTCATATACATCATCTTACCAGAATCTCTTAATTTTGTACTCATTGGATGGTCAACATTTGAGTAATAATAATCAAGATTTAACTCTTTTGAGTACTTACCTAAATCCCTTTTACTATAACCAAAAGTATAAATATTTGAGTCATCATAATCTGCATCCATTGGAGTATTAGGATAAAGAACATTATCACTTCTATTTGCTGTGTATGAAAGTTTTACTTCTGAACTATCATCTATATTAAAAATAGCTTTTGATAAAAGTGTTTTTTTAGTATATGCTTCATGATTTCTATTATCAGAAGAGTATTCACTTGTTGTTGAACTTGCTATTCCATTTGCAACTTGTTGCTCATAAAAATCATTTCCATTTCCATCTTCATATTGGTCACTTTTTTCTGTTGAAGCAGAAAGCAACAACTTAAATCTATCAGTTCCACCACTAATTGTTGCACTTGCTTTTCTATAGTTAAAGCTTCCTGCATTTAGATTAACTTCACCTTGTAATTCTTTTGTTGGCTCTTTAGTATTTATTTTTACTTTTCCACTAAGTGTTCCAAAATTTTCCACATCATATGGACCTTCTATAACTTCTACACTTTCTACATTGTTTGATAATATATGTGAAGTTGCTGGATCCATTCTATTAGGACATGCCCCATAGATTTTTGCATCATCAATTATGATATTTATATTATCTTTTTTTTGACCTCGTAAAATAATATCATTTGCAATTCCACTTCTTCTTACAAGTGAAATAGAAGGTACATTTTGAGTTAAGGCTTCTGCTAAATCAGCACTTTTTATCTCATTGTCACTTATACTTTTTATAACTTTTGTATTTACCTTTTCAGATATATTAACTGTAGGTACTTCTACTTCATTTGCCAATAAAACAGATGATGTAACTATACTTAATATATAAATAGATTTTTTCAATATACTCTCCTTAATTTTTGAAAGTGATTATTATATATATCTGTTAATTTAGTGTTAATACGTATTTTTAATTTTAAATTAATTTATTAGAAATAATAATACCAAGAGTAATATGCTATACTTTAAAAAAATAAATGGAATATATATGCCTAAAGTAATGTTAGAAATAGAAGAAGAAAATTTAGATACTGTTTTAACTATTTTAAAAAGTATTAAATCAGAACTTATATCAAATATATCTGTAGATGAGAGTACCTTATCAAAAAAGCCATTTAAATATATCCCAAAAAATGGTATTAAAAAAAGAGTATCAAATGTACAAAAGCCAATAAAAGGTGCTATTAGTCTAAAAAATGATTATAAAGCAAATATTCAAAGTAAACTTTCATAAAAATAGGAAATCATTATGCAAATATTTATAGCAATAATACTAATCATTATTTTAATTGCTTCGATTATTTATAAATTAAATAATAAATTTGAAAAAAAAGAGTTACTTATTTTAATAAGTATAATTGTAGTGGTAATATTAGTTTTTACAATGTATGAAAAAAATCAAAAGAACTTTTTACCAAATGCTTTTAAAGAAAAATATAAAAAAGAGACAAATGTCGATATTTTAAAACTTTCAAGTGAACTTTTAAATAATAAAGTAGTCTCATCAAAAGACCATTTTATATATAAATTTACTTATATAATAAGAAAAAATAACAAAGAGTATTTATGTGTGGCAAATAATGTAAATATTAATAAAATCCAAGATGAATATATCTTCGATAAATGGACAGAAGAGTGTAAAGAACAATAGTCACTTAAGTCTAAGCTGGCTTAAATGACTGTTTGGTTTTACACACATGAGGAAACAAACAATTATCACAATCAGGATTAAGTGCCTTGCAAGTATATCGCCCAAATAAAACCATTGCTTGATGGAAAATATGTAAATCCCCTTTTAGTTTTTTTACTAAATCAGCTTCCGTTTGCTCAACTGTTTTACCATCACTAAGCCCCAATCTATGAGATACTCTAAAAACATGAGTATCTACAGCCATCAAGTTTGCACCCTCAGCTTCTATCATAAATACATTAGCTGTTTTATTTCCAACTCCAGCTAACTTCATCAAAGCTTTTGTATCATGTGGAATATCACCACCATGATTTTCAATAACACTTCTAGCCATCTTTATAATATTTTGTGACTTGTTATTAAAAAAAGAACATGATTTCAATAAATCCTTCACGTCTTCTAAACTAGCTTCCGCCAAATCAAAAGGAGTAGGATACTTTTCAAAAAGTGCTGGTGTAATTATATTTACCCTTTTATCAGTACATTGTGCAGATAAAATTATAGCAATAAGTAGTTCAAAATCATTTTTATAATTTAGTTCAGTAACAGCCTCGGAGTATTTTTCTACAAAGGCTTCTTTTATTATTTCAATATCTTTTTTGGTTGCTTTTTTCATAGCTAGAATTTTAGTAGATTATTTTAAATGTAGGGTTAAAAGATAAAAAAATATTTATCATTAATACTAAATTAAATCTAAATTAAGTACAATTTTACATACAAAAAGGAATATCATGTATTTAAGTCAAGATATAAAACCAATAAGTTTTCTAAAATCAAAAACAGCTGATGTGATTAATGGAGTAAATGAAAATAAAAGAACTGTCATAATTACACAAAATGGTGAAGCAAAAGCTGTGGTACAAGATATTAAAAGCTACGAAAATATGCAAAATTCAATCAATCTATTGAAACTAATAATCCTAAGTGAAAAAGACATAGAAAATAAAAAACTAATAAAACAAGATGAAATGTTTGATAATTTAGAAAGTACCCTATTCGACTAAATGAAAAACTACGAAGTCCAATGGACAGAAATCGCCCAAAATGACCTTTTAAACATAATAGAATATATCAAAACAGATAGTATAAATATAGCAAAAAAAGTATTCTTACAAATAAAAGAAGAGTGTACAAAACTACACTATTTCCCCGAACGAAACAGAGTAGTACCAGAACTCAATGAAATTGGTATCACAAAATACAGAGAAGTTATTCACAAACGATGGAGAATCATTTATAAAATAGAACACCAAATAGTTTATATTTTACTTGTAGTTGATTCAAGACAAAATTTAGAAGATATTTTATTTCAGAGGTTGATGGGATAATTTATTCATTACATCTTTATAAAAACTCATCAAGAAATAATCCATAATTTAATATCTTATTTTAACTATTTATTTGTTATTACATGAATAAATAATACAATAATAGCTATTCTAGTGTCTAAGGGATATTGATGTTATCAAATGAACAACCAATAAATAATAGAGAAGAAGATTTTTTAAATAGAAAACATTTTGCTGACCACATGACAAGTGCAATTAAAAATTATGAAGATAAAAATAAAAGTAGTTTGACAATTGGTTTATATGGTAAATGGGGTTCAGGTAAGACTTCTTTAATAAATATGGTTGTTGAAAGTTTGAAAGAAGAAAAAGGTTTTATTATCTTAAACTTTGAACCTTGGTTATTTTCAGATACTAATCAATTAATAAGTAATTTTTTTAAAGAGTTTGCAAAAAAGATAAATCATAATGCAAATGAATCTGAAGATATGAAATCCATTGGTACTAAAATGGAAGCTTATGCAAGTTTTTTTGAACCTTTAACATTAGTGCCAGATCCAACAATATCATTAACAAGTAGAGCGATTTCATATGTTTTATCATGGGGTGGTAAGACTTATAAGAAAATGGGTGAGGTTTATGAAAAAGATTTATCTACTACAAAAAAAGAAATTGAAAAACATTTACTTAAGTTAGATAAAAAGATTTTAATAATTATTGATGATATAGATAGGTTAAACAATACAGAAATAAAACAAATATTTCAATTAATAAAATCTTTAGGTAATTTTCCGAATACTATATATCTTTCTTCAATGGATAAAGATGTTGTAGTTAATGCATTATCAGAAGTCCAACAAGGAGATGGAAATGAATATTTAGAAAAGATTATTAATGTACCTCTTGAAATACCACAATTATCAAAGTCAGATATACATAGATTTCTATTTTCTAAATTAAATGAAATAATAAAAGATATTGATGAAAAAGATTTTGATCAATACTATTGGGGTAATATATTTCATAGTGGTTATAAAAACTTTTTTGGAAATATAAGGGATGTAATAAGATATATTAATATTTTAAGATTTAATCATAATGCACTCAAACAAAAAGTTAATATTATTGATTTAATAGTTATTAGTGCTTTTCAAGTTTTTGAACCAAAAGTATATGAATTTCTAAAACACAATAAAGATTTATTAAGTGGTCAAGAGTCTGATAGTAGTTATAATTATAGTCAAAAATCAGAGAATCAAAAAAAATTAAGAGAAGAATTAGATAATTGTAAAGAAAAATTACAAAAACTTAATGAAGATTCATTTTCTAGTTTATTACAAGAACTATTTTTAAAAGTAAATGAAACATTTTCAAATACTCATTATGTGGGTGAATTATCTGATTTAAGAAAAAAATCAAAAGTTTCAAGTCCAGAGTATTTTGATGCTTACTTTAGTTTAACTCTAACAGAGACATTATCAAATTATGAAATAAAAAATATAATTAATAAAACATCAAATGAAAATGACTTTAGTAGTGCTATTGTTGAGTTAATAAAAGATAATAGAATCTCAATATTTTTACAAAGAATTCAAGATTTCACAAGAGAAGATATTCCTAAAGAAAACTTTCAAATTATTTTTAATGTTTTAATGAATATTGGTGATTACATTCCAGAAAATAGAAATGGAATGTTTTCATTTGGTAATAGCCTTGAAATAACAAGAATTTTTTATCAATTATATAGTCAACTTGATAATGAAAATGACAAATATATTCTATTTAAAGAATCTATTGAAAAATCTAGAGAAAGTCTTTATATACCATGTAAAAAAGTTTCAAGTTTTATGAAAGAACATGGAGAATATGAAAAAACTGAGGAAAAAAATGATAAAACTATTTCATTAAAACATTTACAAGAATTAAAAAAGATTTTATTACAAAAAATTAATGATTGGGTTAAATATAAGCTTTTATTTGAACATGATAAAGCATTATCAATTATGTATTTATGGAAAAGAATAGATGAAGAAAATTGCTTAAAATATATAAAAAATAATATTGAAACGGATGAAAAACTACTAAAATTTCTTAAAACATTTATTTATTACTCATATAGTCAAACTATGGGTGACTATACAGAAAAGAAAACAAGAGAACTTAATTATAATGCAATAAAAGACTTTATTAATGTAGAAACATTAATAGCCGATGTACAAACATTAAATAATACTACTCTCAATGAAGAAGAAAAATTTTGTGTTGAAACTTTCACAGGCTTTTATGAAAACAAAATTATAGACAATGACTTTTAAAGTATATTGAACTCTATTCAAAATCTTTATTACACTTTTAATTATAGCTAGAAAGTATTAGATTTTTTAAAAGGTCAAGGCGAAGTTTAAATTTTATGAGGAGCATACACGCAGTATGTGACGACTAAAATTCAAACTTCAACGTAGAGATTTTGAAAAAGATGATACTTTATAGCTATAATTTTTTGATTTTTTCTATTTCATCCCGAAGTCTAATCGCCTCTTCAAAGTTCAAATCCCTTGCTGCTTTTGTCATGGCTTTATTTAGTTCAACCAACATTTTCTTTCTCTCAGCTGCTGGCATTTTTTCTAGCTTATCTTTTTTCCAAGCTAAATCATCGTACTCTTCAAGTTTTAAATTCTCATCTAAAGTTCTAATAGTAGTTTTTGGAGTTATTCCATGTTCTTTATTATATGCTTCTTGTTTTGCTCGTCTAGCATTTGTTGTATCTATTGCAAACTGCATGGACTCTGTTATTTTTTTAGCGAAAAGTATTACTTTTCCATTTTGATTTCTTGCTGCTCTTCCCATTGTTTGGATTAGTGAAGTTTTACTTCTTAAAAATCCTTCTTTATCTGCATCAAGTATTGCTACAAGTGAAGTTTCTGGAATATCTAAACCTTCTCTTAAAAGATTTATTCCCACAAGTACATCAAACTCACCTAGTCTTAATTCTCTAATTATTTGATTTCTCTCTATAGCATCAATTTCAGAGTGCATATATTTTATTTTCATACCTAAGTTTGCATAATAAGCTGTCAATTCTTCTGCCATTTTTTTAGTTAAAACAGTTACTAAAACTCTCTCATTTTTTGCAACTATTTTTTTAATTTCATCATGCAATTTTTCAACTTGATATTCACTATCTTGTATCTCAATAATTGGGTCCAATAATCCAGTTGGTCTAATAACTTGTTCTGCAACAACTGAACTCATCTCAACTTCAAGTTCTTTTGGAGTTGCACTTACAAAAAGATAATATGGTGCTTTATTGATAAATTCATCAAACATAAGTGGTCTATTATCCAAAGCACTTGGAAGTCTAAATCCATACTCTACAAGTACCTCTTTTCTACTTCTATCAGCTGCGTGCATTCCACGAAATTGAGGTAAAGAGACATGGGATTCATCAACTATTAGCAAGAAATCTTTATCTATTTGAGCAAAATAATCTAAAAGTGAATATGGTGTTTCTCCTGGTGCTTTTCCTGTAAGAAGTCTGGCATAGTTTTCTATTCCTTTACACATACCAGTTCCTTCAATCATCTCTAAATCAAACTCTACTCTTTGTTTTAACCTTTGGTATTCTACAAGTTTATCTTCTGCTTTAAAAAAAGCCAATCTCTCTTCTAACTCTTTTTCTATCTCTTTAACAGCATTTGCTAATCTATCACTTGAAACAACAAAAGGATTAACTGAATAAATTGTAATATCGTCTAACTCTTTTACCTTTGTATTTGTTAGATATTCATGTGTAGTTATAGATTCAACCTCATCACCAAAAAATTCTATTCGCAAAAACTCATCTTCCCAATAGGCTGGAAAAATATCAATTACATCTCCATTTACTCTAAAATCTGCCCTATCAAAAAACTTATCATTTCTTTTGTAACCCATATCTACAAGTTTCATAAGAAGTTGTTTTTGAGAATATTCAAAACCTGTTTCAAGTCTTTGAACCATAGCTTTGTATTCTTCTGGGTTTCCCAAACCATAGTTAGCTGAAACAGAAGCTATAACAATAACATCATCAAAAGATAAAAGTGAAGCTGTCGCACTTAATCTTAATCTTTCAAGTTCTGCATTTATAGAAGAATCTTTTTCTATAAATAAGTCACTTCTTGGAATATAAGCTTCTGGTTGATAATAATCATAATAAGAAATAAAATATTCCACATGATTATTGGGAAAAAACTGCTTAAACTCACTATAAAGTTGGGCAGCAAGTGTTTTATTATGAGTCATTATTAATGTTGGTTTTTGTGTTTTTTCTATGACTTTTGCCATAGTATAAGTTTTACCTGAACCTGTAACTCCAAGTAAGGTATTGTATTGGTTTCCAGCTAAAATTGAATTGCTTAGTTTTTCTATGGCTTGGGGTTGATCTCCAGCTGGAGAATATTGACTCTCAACTTTAAATACTGCTATGCGTTATCCTTTGTTGTATTTTTATATCGAGACAAATAACACATCATAGTTGCCACTTCTTGAGCATTCCAAATAAGATCTTTACATAAAGCATCTTTTGTTTTATCTATTTTCACTTCAGCTTGATATTTTTTTATAAATTTTTTCATTTCAGCTTCTAAATTTTCAAGGCTTTCATTTATTATTTCTCTATGAAAAACTTCTTCAATATCTGGTAAAAAAAGTTCTAAATCCCTTTTATACATAGCAACTAAAAAACTAACTTGCCAAGAGTGCCAAGAATTGTTTTGATACTCTTTTTCATCATTTTTATAATCTAGTATTTTATATACATCAAAAAGTTCTTTAGAATTTTCTCGTAATCTGTTATTATTTAATGATTCTATTGCACTAGGTAGTTCAATAAGTCTTATATTTAAAGACTTTTTTTCCTCTTCTTTATGATAAGAACCTACAATCTCACCTCTTTCTAATCTATTTTTATAAACTAACAATAACACCAACAAAAGAGCCAGAAACACAATAGATGATAATAAAAAAGCAGTTAAACTCATAAACTTTTTCCTATAAATTCATTTTCAATTAACACAACATATTCATTACTACAATTTAAAGATTGTATATTTTTATATCGCTTTTTGTCAAGAGTATACTCTTTACCTTGATGAAAATGTCCTTCAATTATCATTTTTGCATCATAATGCTTAACTCTTTTTGAAACAATTTCTTTAAAATTTTTTATTTTATGACAAATATTTTTACCTAAAAGTCCATAATAAATCTTTTTAGATATAAAATTATTAAAATCAATTGCATTCATAAACAATAAAAAAATCTTATTTCTTATAAACTTACAGTAAATTTCATAAAAAATATCATTTACATAAATGTCACCATGGCTTAAAGCTACACTTTGATTTTTATAAGTCATAAAAATAGGTTGGGCTTCCCTTTTATAAACTTTTATATGGGGGAATAAATCTTTTAAGTTATAGTCGTGATTACCTTCTAAATATATAATCTCAATACTTTTTGATAATTCATTTAAAAGAGTAATTACCTTATTGTTTCTTTTAATAAAATACTTACTCTCTCCGGAAATAAAATCAAACATATCACCCATCAAAATTAATTGTTCAGTTTCTATTTCCTTTATTTTTAACTTTTTTAAAAAAATTAAAAGCTGATTTCGTTTTTCATTGAAATGAGAATCAGCAATAAATATTGCATTTTCTTTTATATTCTGGGGCATAGGTTCTATAATTCTAACTCTTTATAAAATACTTCCAATACTTCAAAAGTTTTTACACCACCTGGAAGAGTTGCAGAAAATTCATCACCTTCTTCTTTTCCCATAAGCTGTTTAGCTAAAGGCGAGTTAAATGAAATCATCCCTTTGTCTGCATTTGACTCTACACCACCTACGATTGAATACTCAAACTCTTCATCTGTATCGACATTTAGTAATTTTACAGTTGAACCAAATGATACTCTGTCATGTGGTAAAGTTGAAGGATCAATAATTACAGCTTTACTAAGGATTGCCCCAAGTTCAGCAATTTGTATATCTATTAATTTTAATTTCTCTTTTGCGGCATGATATTCGGCGTTTTCTTTTAAATCACCTAACTGTCTAGCTTCATCCAATGCAATGACAGTTTCAGGTCGTTCACTACTTTTTAAAAAATCTAATTCATTTGTAATCTTTTCATAGCCAACATTTGTCATTGGTTCTTTTTCCATTAATTTCTCCATAAATATTTTTTCTATTTTAATTTGCTATAATACCCAAAAAAAATAAAAAATAAAAAATAAATTTGCGAAAGAAGATATGTATGTCAAAATACGATAGAACTTTAAAATTATTTGGAGATAATAATTTTAATAAATTTCAAAATACAAAAATAATACTTTTAGGTGTAGGTGGAGTTGGTTCATTTGCTTTAGATTCACTTTATAGAACAGGAGTTACAAATATAACTATTGTTGATTTTGATACCTATGAAGAATCAAATTTAAATAGACAAATGGGAAGTGAAGGCAATATTGGAAGAGTTAAAGTTGAAGCTTTAAAGGAAAAATATCCAAATCTTGAAATAATCCATGAAAAAATAACTGAAGCATGGGTTGATGAGTTTGATTTTAGTTCTTTTGATTATATTTTAGATGCAATTGATGATATTAAACCAAAAGTTAGACTAATTCAAAAATATTACGATAAACTTATAAGTACAAGTGGTAGTGCAAAAAGAATTGACCCATCTAAGATTGAATATATCTCAATTTGGGAAACTTATAACGATCCATTTATTAGAAAAATAAGATATGAATTAAAAAAACGAGGTTTTAAAAAGAAATTCAAAGTAATTTTTTCAGGAGAAAATCCAAATTGTATTGAAAAAGGAAGCTTTGAAGGAGTTACTGGCTCTTTTGGTTTAATGATGTCTTCAATTACAATTCAAAAAATAATTGCTAATTGAAGAAATAATCAATAAACTATAAGAAAAAAATTAATATAATAAGAATATTTGCAAAAAAAGGGAATACATGAGTGGTATAAATAGTGTTGAGCAAATGACTCAAGGGCATCTTAGA
The DNA here is from genome assembly GCF_050300555.1 of Arcobacter sp. Taxonomy (NCBI): domain Bacteria; kingdom Pseudomonadati; phylum Campylobacterota; class Epsilonproteobacteria; order Campylobacterales; family Arcobacteraceae; genus Arcobacter; species Arcobacter sp. The sequence goes on along the minus strand of NZ_JBNKXY010000003.1, from coordinate 140,001 downwards.
AATGTACAACAATTAGCCGTATTTTATACTGGAAAGAATAATATCTATGCAATAAATATTGCAAAAGTAAAAGCTTTTGTAATTACTGAAGAAGTTACAATTAATGATACTCCATCTGATACGGATGTTGTTGCAGGTATTGCGACAATTAGAGGGGAACCAGTTACTCTTGTTAAGCTTGATGCTTGGTTAGGTAATAAATGTCTTGAATTAGAAGATTATAAGTTAATTATTTATTGTGAATTTAACCATAAAAAAATAGGTTTTTTAATCAAAGATATGCTTGATATCGTAGAAAAAACTACTGATGAATTAAGACATACTGAAGAAACAAACTCTAAAATTACATACACGACATATGTAAAAGTTCATGACAAAAATGAATTATGTACTGTATTTAATGCAGAGCAATTACTAAAAGACCTAGGTTGGACAAATGATGGTGATGATGTTATGAATAAATACATTGAAGCACCTTTTTCTAGTACAAAACTTGTTTTAGCTGCAGAAGATTCTAATGTTGCAAGGGAAGTTTTAAGAAAATTCTTCCAAAAAGCAGATGTAAAATATGAAATTTATAACAATGGTGCAGAACTAATTACTAGAATTCAAGAATTAGATCCTTCAAAAATAGGTTTAATAATTACTGATATTGAAATGCCAGAAACAGATGGTTTCCAAGTTGCACAATTTGTAAAATCTAGTAGTAAATACGAAAATGTTCCATTGATTGTAAACTCTTCAATGACAACGGATGCAGTTAAAAATAAAATGAATCAAATCGGTGTAGATGGATTTATTGGTAAAACTGATATTCAATCTTTATATAACGTATCTAAAAAATATTTAGCTTAAAAAAATTAGATGATTTAAATCATCTAATTTTTTAACCACTTTTCAAATATCTCAATTTGTTCTTTTGTAGTTTTTGTAGAAGTTCCACCAAATGATGTTCTTGCATTCATAGAAGCTTTTAAATCTAAATACATCAAAATCTCTTCATCAATATTTTTTATCTCATCATTAGCAGATCTAATCTCCTCAAGAGTTAGTTCACTAATATCTTTATTTAAACTATTTGCAACTGCAACCACATCTTTAGTAATATAATAAGCAGTTCTAAAAGGCATAGCTTGTTTTTGAACTAAATAATCAGCTAAATCTGTAGCAGATAAATGCCCTATTTTACAAGCATTTGCCATTTTTTCTACATTTACAATCATAGTTTTTATAACTTCATTTAAAATTGAAATAGAGATTTCAATAGTTTTAACAGAATCAAAAACACCCTCTTTATCTTCTTGAGTATCTTTATTATATGCTAATGGTAATCCTTTCATTACAGTTAACAATGAAACTAAATTTCCATATACACGTCCTGTTTTTCCTCTTAATAATTCAGGAACATCTGGATTTTTCTTTTGTGGCATAATTGAAGAAGTTGTTGCATACTCGTCACTCATTCTTACAAATTGGAACTCATAAGATGACCAAGTTACTAACTCTTCAGATATTCTACTTATGTGCATCATTGATGTACTAATATTAAATAAAATTTCTAAGGCAAAATCCCTATCAGAAACTGTATCAAGTGCAGAAATTGTAGGAGAATTAAAGCCTAATTTTTCAGAAGTTGAAAATCTATTTATATTGTGTGGAGTTCCTGCTAATGCAGCACTTCCAAGGGGACAATAATTATTTCTTTCATATGAACTTTCAAATCTTTCAAAATCTCTTTTGAACATATTTGCATAAGCTAGCATGTGATAACCGAAGTTTATAGGTTGAGCATGTTGTAAATGTGTCATTCCTGGAATTAAAGTCTCTGTATGTTTTTTTGCAACTTCAACAAATGTATTTACAAGCTCTTTTAATTGTGCTTTGATTGATAAATTTTTATCTTGAACATAAAGTCTAAAATCAGTAGCAACTTGGTCATTTCTACTTCTTGCAGTATGAAGTCTTTTTCCAGCTTCTCCAATAATCTCAGTTAATCTACTCTCAACTGCCATATGAATATCTTCATGTTCAATTTTAAACTCAAATTTTCCAGATTCGATTTCTTCTTTTACTTGAAGTAAACCTCTTTCGATATCTTCTTGATCTTTTGTAGTTAAGATACCTTGCTCTTTTAACATTTGAGAGTGTGCGATTGAACCTTTTATATCTTGTGCATAAAGTTCTTTATCGAACATAACTGAAGCATTAAATTCATCTAGAAGCTTTGCATTTGTATTTTTTAAAATTTGATTATTGCTATTTTGCATAAAAATATTCCTATAATTATCATGATTTTTTGATTGAAGTTCGAATTATATCATAAAAGATATCTATTTAAAATTTTAAAGAGAGAAGTCCAAAAAAGAGAAAGAAAGTTCTTTCTCTTCTAGTTTAGATTAAATTGGTAAAACTCTGATATTTTCATCAACTTTTTGTTTTAATACTGACTCAATAGCGTATAATGTTCCAGTATCCCCAGACGCACATCCTGAACATGCACCTAAGTATCTAATATAGATATCATAATGTGGAGTATTTTCTTTAATATCAATAATCTCCATATTACCACCATCCATAGCAAGCATTGGTCTAATATCATTATCTAAAATGTCATCAATAACCTTGATTCTTTGAACAATAGTCATTTTATCAAAGCTTGCTTGTCCAGCAGTACTTGCATCAGCAGCAGCTTTTAATTTTTCATGTTCCATTTCTGCGTGTACATCTTTTAAAATATCAACTAAATAAATATCTTTTTCTTCATGCCCACCAGGCTTAATACATGATTTACAAAATGCTCCAGCTTTTGTATAATCAGTTACTTGCTCAACAGTTTGTAAATTATTTAATTTAATTACTTCTTGTAATGTTGATAATGAAACTCTAGCACACTCACAAACAATAACTTCTGTTTCAAAAGAGTCAATATCTACACCTTTGTATGTTGATGCAGCTTTTTTAATAACATCATATGCCATAACTGAACAGTGCATTTTTTGAGGAGGAACAGCAGGAACATCTGGATGGTCTCTTAATGCTTTTTCAACATCAATATTTGTAATTTTAACTGCTTCATCAACAGTTTTTCCAATACATAATTCAGCCATAACATCACTTGAAGCAATTGCAGTTCCACATCCAAAAGATTTAAATTTAGAATCCATAATTACATCTGTTTCTTCATTTACAACCCAATAAAGTCTAACTGCATCACCACATGATTCTGCTCCAAAATCTGCAACGATTAATTTCCCACCAGCTTTTGCAGCCATCTCTTCAGTGATTTCGCCTTGGTGTAAAGGTTCATCCATTCTTCTTATAACTTGATTAGAATATTCATCCCAAATTGAACCACTTATTAAATCATTTTTAGCCATTTTATATCCTTTTTAAATGTCCCATTAAAAAAGGGACTCATTTTGTTTTTTATCTACTTTTTTTATAATTGTGAAACGTGATCTTTTGGTGTATAAGCATAAGAACTAGAAATATTTCTAAGTCTTGTTACAGCATTTTTAATCACAGTAATCGCATAATCAATCTCTTCTTCAGTATTAAATCTACTTAAAGAAAATCTAACACCTGTATGAGCTAGCTCACTATCACTTCCAAAAGCATTCATAACTGGATTTGCTTCTAAGTCTTCACTTGCACATGCACTTCCAGTAGATGCACCTATTGTTTTTTGATTCATATCCCAAAGCATAGATTCACCTTCAACACCCCTAAAAGAGATTAATGTAGTATTTGGAGTTCTATTATCTTTTCCACCAATTACAATTGTTTCTGGTATTTCTAAAATTGCATTTTCTAATTTATCTCTTAATCTTTTTACTTCTGTATTTTCATAACCTAAATGGTCAACTGCAAGTTTCATTGCAAGACCCATACCAACCATAGAAGCAACATCAACTGTTCCAGCTCTATGACCACCCATTTGCTCACCACCATGTAAAAGTGGAGTTAATTCATAACCTTTTTGAACATATAATCCACCAATACCTTTTGGTCCATGAAATTTATGAGCTGAAAATGAAATATAATTTACATTACAGGCTTGAACATCAACTGCAATTTTTCCAATTGCTTGTGTTGCATCTGAATGAAAAGGAACACCCGCTTCTTTACAGATTGCTCCAATTTCTCTAATAGGGAAAATTTTTCCAGTCTCATTATTTGCCCACATAATTGATACAAGTGCTGTATCTTCTTTGATATGTTCTTTTATTGATGAAGCTTCTAGAACTCCCTCTTCATTAACAGGTAAATATGTTACATTTACACCTTGTGATTCTAAAAATTTACAAGTTGCAGTAACAGCTGGATGTTCTACTTCTGAAGTAATTATATGATTTTTATTGCCATTTAAAATTTTATCAATCCAAATACCTTTTATAACAGTATTAATACTTTCAGTTGCATTTGCTGTGATAATAATATCATCTTCATCTGCTGCATTAATACCATCGTATAAGTAATTTAATGCCTCAACCATTTTGGGGTGAGTTCCAGCACCAAATTTATGTAAAGAGTTTGGATTTCCATAAATGTGGCAAAAAAATGGTTCCATTGCTTTGAATACTTCTGGATCAACCTTTGTAGTGGCATTATTATCTAAGTAAACTTCCATGTTTAAATTCCTATTTTTTTCTTTATTAATATGCAAATGCTATTCCGTAAATTATAGCTTTTTTATACTTTTTTTGGAATTATAAAAGAAATAGGATAAAATTAGTCTTAATTGGAATGTTTAACTATTTTTATTTATGAATTTTCATATATTAATTTAAAATTAAAGGATATAACTACATAAATTAATAAACAATAATATAAAAAACATATGATAAATTTTTAAATAGGATAATATTAGTCCTATTTAAAAATTGGAGCAATTTATGAGTAATAATAAAATTCAAAAAGTTATAAAAAATGACTATAAATTGGGCTTTGAAACCATTGTAAATTCAGATACTTTTCCAAATGGTTTAAATGAAGATGTTATAAAAGCCATATCAAAAAAGAAAAATGAACCACAATGGCTTTGTGACTTTAGGTTAAAAGCATATAAAAAATGGCTTACAATGGAAGAGCCCCAATGGTCAAGTTTACAAATAGATAAAATAGATTATCAAAATATCTCATACTATTCTGCACCAAAAAAAGAGTTAAACTCTTTAGATGAAGTTGACCCAAATATTTTAAAAACATATGAGAAACTAGGTATTCCCCTAGAAGAGCAAAAAATGTTAGCAGGAGTTGCGGTTGATGCTGTATTTGATTCAGTATCTGTTAAAACAACTTTTCACAAAGAATTAGAAGACCTTGGAATAATATTTTGCTCAATTAGTGATGCTGCAAATTATCACCCTGAACTACTACAAAAACATTTAGCTTCTGTTGTACCAATAGGAGATAACTATTTTGCTTGTTTAAACAGTGCTGTTTTTACAGATGGTAGTTTTGTATATATTCCACCAAAAACTAGATGTCCTATGGAGTTATCAACGTATTTTAGAATCAATGCACTAAACACAGGACAATTTGAGCGAACACTAATAATCTGTGATGATGATTCTTATGTGTCATACAATGAAGGCTGTTCTGCACCCATGAGAGATAATAGACAACTTCATGCAGCTGTTGTGGAACTTGTTGCACTTAAAAATTCACAAATAAAATATTCAACAATCCAAAACTGGTACCCAGGAGATAAAGAAGGACGTGGTGGAATTCTAAACTTTGTAACTAAAAGAGGTATTTGTAAAGGTGATAATTCAAAAATTTCATGGACACAAGTTGAAACTGGTTCAGCTATTACTTGGAAATATCCATCGTGTGTACTAAAAGGAGATAATAGTGTAGGAGAGTTTTATTCAGTTGCTCTTACTTCACTTGCTCAACAAGCAGACACAGGAACAAAAATGATGCACATAGGTAAAAATACAAAATCAACAATTATCTCAAAAGGTATTTCAGCAATGAAAGGTTCAAATGCCTATAGGGGATTAGTAAGAGTCGCAAAGGATGCTAAAAATTCTAGAAACTTTTCACAATGTGACTCTTTGCTTATTGGGAATAGTTGCTCCGCACACACTTACCCATATCAAGAGGTAAGAAATGCAAGTTCAAAAATAGAACATGAAGCAACAACTTCAAAAATATCAGATGAACAACTTTTTTACATAAGACAAAGAGGTTTAAGTGAAGAAAATGCTGTATCTTTAATAGTAAATGGTTTTTGTAAAGAGGTACTTGATGAACTTCCTATGGAGTTTGCAGTAGAAGCTAGAGAGTTATTAAATATCTCACTTGAAGGTAGTGTTGGATAATTTAGAGAAGACAACTCGTTGTCTCCTTTAGAGTTTGTTTCTTTAGGTGTGGCTTTGCCATACCGATAAAAGAAATTATAAAAGAAAAGGTTCCCTTAAAAATGGAACATTTTGAAGGAAAGAAAATGTTAAAAATAAAAAATTTAAATGTAAAAATAGAAAACAATGAAATAATAAAAGATTTTAATTTAGATATAAAAAAAGGTGAAGTACATGCCCTAATGGGGATAAATGGAGCGGGTAAATCAACTATAGTAAAAGCTTTATGTGATCACTATGAGTGTGAAGTAACATCTGGAAATATAGAATTTAAAGGAAAAGATTTATTAAAACTAGATGCCAGCCAAAGAGCAAATGAGGGTCTATTTTTATCTTTCCAAAACCCCATTGAAGTTCCGGGAGTTAATAATATGTACTTTTTAAAATCAGCTCTTAATGCAAAAAGAGAGTATCAAGGTTTAGAAGAACTTGATGCTGCTAGTTTTTTAAAAGAGATAAAAGCAATAACAGCTCAATTTAGTATTGATAATAAGATTTTAAAAAGAGATTTAAATGATGGATTTAGTGGTGGAGAAAAAAAAAGAAATGAATTATTGCAACTATTGGTTTTAAAACCAGATTTGATTTTACTTGATGAGATAGATTCAGGACTAGATGTTGATGCCATAAAACTTGTAGCAAATGGGATAAACTCACTTCTTGATGGAAATAGATCAGTGCTAATGATTACACACTATGATAGATTGTTAGAAGCTATTAAACCTGATTTTGTACATGTTTTAAAAGATGGAAAAATCATACAAAGTGGTGATTATTCATTGGCAGAAAGTATTCAAGAAAAAGGTTACGAAGCAATAGGAGTGTAATATGAGAAATTTAGATATCAAAAACTTTCCCCTTGCAAATAAAAAAACTGAAGAGTTTAGAAAGTGTAATGTAAAAAATATCACTGAACTTCAATATAAAGAGAATAACTTTAAAGATGTAACAAATTTTGATTTTGACTTTTCAAATCTTGATGGCTTTAATAAAATAGTTTTTGCAAATGAAAAAATAAAAGAGCAAAAAATAATTGATAATATAATTTTAAAAGAGAATAGAATAATTATAAATAAAGAGTGCAAAAATCCAATACTTGTATTAAACTATTATGATGATGAAAATACCATTTTTGAAAAAGAGCTAACATATATAGTTGAAACAAATATTAGCATATTTGAAATATTTATCTCTAATAATAAAAAAAATCTAATAAATCAAAAAAGAGAGTTTAGTATAAATAACTCAATAGATGTTGAGTATATTTATTTACAAAAACTATCTTTTGAAGATTTTTTAAATATTAAATTTAGACCAATAATACATGAAAATGCTAAATTGAAATTCTTTAGTTTTAATTTTGGAGCATCAAATGCCTACAATCAATTTAATGTAAATTTAGAATATGCAAATTCAACTTTTAATATGGAAGCATTAACAAATATTTCTAAAAAACAAGAAATAGCAAATATAGTAAATACAATACACAATGCTAAAAATAGCTCAAGTACCGTAAAAGCAAATCATATTTTAGATGAAAATTCCCATGGAATATTTGAAGTAAAAGCTAGAGTAAACCATGAAGCAAATAATTCAGCTGTTATCCAAAACTCTAAAACAACTCTTTTAAGTGATGATGCAATAATAAATGCAAATCCAAGACTTGAGATATTTATTGATGAATTAACTGCAAGTCATGGTGCTACAACAGGTAGTTTGGATGAAGATATTTTATACTATTTACAATCAAGGGGATTATCTAAAAAGCAAGCTTCAATAATGATGCTTGAAGCAATAGAAAACACCATTTTAGATAAAATATCAAATGAACAAATTAAAAATATAATAAAGGAGATATGATGTACAAAGATTATTTTCCTTATTTTAAAAATAGCCATATTGTCTATCTTGACAATGCTGCAACTACTCAAAAACCTCAAGTAGTAATTGATGAAATTGTAAATTATTATTCATCTTATTGTTCAAATACCCATAGAAGTAATCATGGAAATGCCAATAAAGCAACACAAAAATTTGAATACACTAGAGAAGTTTTAAAAGAGTTTATAAATGCAAAAGAAAACCATGAAATAATTTTTACAAAAGGTGTAACAGAGAGTATTAATTTTATAGTAAATTCATATGCTAAAAATCGATTTAAAAAAGTGATAATTTCGAGTTTGGAACATCACTCAAACATTGTACCTTGGCAAATAGCAAATATAGACATAGAAGTAGTAAAATGCGATGAAAATCTTGATTTTGATTATGATGATTTTGAAAGTCTATTAAAAGAAAATCCTAATTCATTTGTATCTATAACACATATTTCAAATGCCTTTGGAAAAATACATGATATAAAAAGAATCACTAACTTAGCTCACAAATATAAAGCAAAAGTTCTAATAGATGGGGCACAATCTTTAACCCATAAAAAAGTTGATGTACAGGATTTAGATATAGACTTTTTGGCAATATCATCACACAAAACATTTGGACCAACAGGAGTTGGAGCTATTTATATAAAAGAGAATTTATTAGATGAAATTGCTCCCTATCAAACTGGAGGAGCAACAATCAATGACGTAACATATGAGAGAAGTATATTACTTGATTCTCCATATAAGTTTGAAGCAGGTACTCAAAATATAGCAGGAGTTATAGGATTTGGAAAGGCAATTGAGTTTATAAAAGAACTTGGATATAACAATATTGAAAAAAAAGAGAAAGAGATATATGAGTATCTTTATAATGAACTAACAAAAATAGATGATATCATTTTTTATAGTGATATAAAAAACTCTATTGGCTCACTTAGTTTTAATTTCAAAAATATTATGGCTGAAGATGTGGGAATTTTAGTTGATAAAATGGGTATAGCTTTAAGGGTGGGTCATCATTGTGCTCAACCTATCATGAAAAAACTTATTATCGAGGGAACTATTAGAACCAGTATTGCTTTTTACAATGAAAAAGAGGATATTGATAAACTAATTATTTCACTTAAAAAAGCTATAACTATGTTAAAGGATTAAGATGAGTATTGAAAAAAAGATTGAAGAGTTTAAAGATGATTTGGAACTTTTTGATGATGAACTTGAAAAATATCAATTTATCATAGATTTGGGTAAAAAACTAAATCCTTTAGATGAAAAAGATATGGTTGATGAAAACTTAGTTCAAGGTTGTACTTCAAAAGTTTGGCTTGTAAAAGATTATGAAAATGAAAAATTGATTTTTAGAGCAGATTCAAATGCTGCTATTGTAAAAGGTTTAGTTTATATCATCACAACAATATTTTCAAATGAAAAAAAAGATGATATAAATAATCTAGATATAAATATCTTAGACAAATTAAATCTAACAGAAATAATCACACCAAATAGACAAAGTGGTGTACAAGGTATGATAAAAAAAATAAAAGAGTATGCAAAGGAAAATTAAATGAGTAATTATAATTTAGAAGAGATAAAAGAAAAAATAGTAGCACAACTTAAACATATATTTGACCCAGAAATTCCTGTAAATATTTATGATTTGGGATTGATTTATAAAATAAACTTAGAAGAAAAAAATAAACTAATAAATTGTAAAATTGATATGACACTTACAAGTCCTGGATGTCCAGTTGCTGATAGTTTAGTAAATGACGTGACTTATGCAGTGAAAGTAATTGACGAAGTTGAAAATGTAGATGTAAATCTTGTATTTGACCCACCTTGGGATAAAAGTAAAGTAACTGATGATGGGAAAGATATAATGTTAGCAAATGGTTTCCTTATATAGATTTTATTATTTTTTTTGTATAATGTAATGCAAGAAAAGGATAAAAATGAAAGAAGCTACTAAAAAATCGAATACTTATATTAAAATAGCCATAATTTTAATAATACTATTTTTAGGTTATTTTTTCATTCCATTTGGACAAAATAATTATAGTAATACTTACAAACTAAGAAATACGGCAAGTAATGGTGAACCAATAAAATTACAATTTAGAAATGGATTCCAATACGATAAATATAAACCACCTAAAAAAAGTACATTTATGCAACAAAGAATGGAAGATGGTGAAGAAGATAAAAATTCACTTTTTTGGAATCAAAAAAAATAAAGGAACTTATATGGAAAAAAAATCAAACCATATTGAGATATATATAGTGATTATAATCTTAATAATGGGATTGATTATGTTTTATATTCAAAGTTCAAAAAACTGGGAAAATTTAGGAAATGCGTTTAGTCTTAAAAATAGTTCGATAGTAAATAGTGATCCAATAAAGTTACAATTTAGACATCCTTTTCAATACGATAAATATGTCCCACCTAAAAAACCAACTTTTATACAAAAAAAACTTGAAGAAGATGGTGAAGAAAAAAATAATGAAAAAGCAGTTTTTTTTAAACAATAAAAATAAAGGATTTTTATGGAAAAGGAATCAAGTAATCTAGGAACTTATATAATAATTGCAATTATTTTAATTGTATTAACGGTTGCTTATATTTTTATGCCAAAAAGTTGGGAAAACTTAGGAGATAATTACAAACCTAGAACTGTAGATAAAAGTGGTGGACCAACTCCAACATCTTTACAATTTAAAAATCCATTTAAATATGATAATAACAAAGCACCCAAAAGAGTAGAACCTGTAAAACCAACAGGAAATGAAACTCCCAAACCTTTATTTTGGAAAGAAAAAAAATAATCATCAATAGTTTTCCAAGATTTTATCTTGGAAAACTTCTAAACTACTTTTCTAATACTCTATTTAATGTTTCCATTGAAATAAACTTATCATAATATGCTTTATAGTAGTTTTGTTTTGCTGAGCTTAATAAATAATTTGCATCTATTAAATCAGTATTATCAGACAATCCCTCATAAAGTCTATTTTTAACTATCTCATAGTTTTCTTTAGCTTGTTCAAGTGTTAACTTAGAAGTCTCAAAATTAGCCTTTGAAACATTTAAATAAGATAAAGCATTTTGATATTGTAACTTAATACTAAGTCTTACTTTTTCTAAATTAGCAACTGCTTTTTTCACTTGAATATTTTTCTTTATTACTTCACTATAATCACTATTTCCATTATACAAATTCCATGAAGCAGTTACATTTACTATTTCTTGACTATCTGGATATGAAGTTCTTCCACCTATGCCTGCATCATCACCATATTTATTATAAGAAAGACTTGCATCAACTTTTGGCATAAATGCACCTTTTGAACCAAATGATTGTTCTTTGATACTTTTTAAAGTAAGCTCTGATGCTTTTATCTCACTTCTATTTTCTAATTGGCTTATATCATAACTATTGTTGTTATCATTATTTGCACTTAATTCTTCAAATTTTTCATTTGTCAAATCATAACCACCCAAAATATTACTAAGCGAATACAATGAAATATTTAAATCACCATTAGCTTGAATAACACTTTGTTTTGCATTTAACATATTTACTTCTACTTTAAGTAAATCATTTTTTGAAATAATCCCTTGATTATATTGACTCTTTGCATCAAAATATTGTTTTTCAAATAGTTTATAAGCATCTTCTTGGGTTTGTAAATTTTTTCTTTTATTTAAATAATCAACATACGCTTTTTTCGTATCCAATAAAATATCTTGTTTCTTTGCATTGAAATAATACATTGAAGCATTTTTAAGATATTTACTACTATACAATTCACTATAATCTTTAAAACCATTGAATAGATTGTAAGAAATAGTTGCACTTGCAGTTGAATCCTCTTTTATCTGACTTGGTATTAGTTTATCTCTATTATTATAAGAGTATGACAAATCAGCTTTTGGTAAAAAAGCCGATTTAGTTTTGTCATAATCTTCCTTTGATTCTTTATATTCATAATTACTTATTGCAATATCTAAATTTTTCTCTAAAGAGATATTTAATACCTCATCAAGGGATATTGCAAATAAATTAGTTGCTACTAAAGATGATAATACTAAATATTTTATTTTTTTCATTTTTTATCCTTATGCTTTACTAACATCAACTGGTGCATTACCAACTCTTTTTATTCTTTGTTCTAATTTAATAAAGAACATCAAAAGTGCAGGAGTAACAAAGATTGTAAATATTGTTGAAAATGCTAAACCACCAGTAATAACAGAACCTAAACCTCTATAAAATTCACTTCCTGGACCTGGTACTAACACAAGTGGCAACATACCAAAAACAGAAGTTAATGAACTCATATAAATAGGTCTAACCCTTGTTCTTGTAGCTTCAATAACTGCTTTTTTGTGTTCCATTCCTTTATCTCTTATATAATTTAAACTTTGGTGCACTATCAAAATAGCGTTGTTTACAACAATCCCAACAAGAATAATAAACCCTAACATAGTTAAAATATCCATTGGTTGAGGAGCAATAAACATATTTGTAAGTTTAAGTCCAATCACTCCACCTGCTATTGATAAAGGTACAGTAAACATAATTACTATAGGATATAAAAAGTTACCAAATAGTGAAGCCATCAATAAATAAACTATTGCTAAGGCTAAAATAAAATTCCCCATAAGTAATTTAATAGTCTCTGTTAGTTTATCAGCTGTTCCAGAAATACCAATTTCTACACTATCACTTATCATACCTTTTGCTTTCATTCCACTTAACATACCTGAAATTGTTCTCATTGCTTCATCAATAGTCATCCCATTTGGTGGTGTAACTTGTAAAGTAATAGTTCTTTTTCCATTTAAGTGTCTAATTTCTGAAATACCTGTAGTTGAACTATATGTAGCCATAGAAGAAACAGGTAAAATCATTCCATTTGATAAAGAAAGTTGTGATGACATAATATCTTCAGGAGTTTTTATAATATTATCATCAGCTTTAAAAACTAAATCTATTTTTTTCTTACCATCTTGCTCAAAATCACCTACTTTTCTACCACTCATTAAAACATCAATATCAATTCCAAGCTCATTTGAACTAAGATTTAATGCTTTTACTGCATCTCTATCAGGTCTTATTCTTACCTCTGGATAAAGTAACTCTACAGAAGGTACAGGTCTTACCTGACTTCCTTGTAGCGTTCCCATAGTCGCTCCAAAAAGTTGACCTCCAACATTTGCAATATCTTCTATTTTTTCGCCACTTATATCAATATTTACTGTATTTCCTTCACCAACTCCACTTTCAAATACACCTGATTGAATTGAAACACCAAAAACTGATGGCATAGAGTTCACAAGTGGTCTAAACATTGGAATTAAATCTCTTGCTCTATCTTCATGTATTGAAGTTCCACCAAAAATATTAAAATCTCCAAATGAAACAAAAAAGGCTCTATTCAATCCTGGAACATTTCCAACATCTTTATTTACGTATGGCTCAATTCCTTTCATCAAATAACTACCCATATCGTATCTCTCTTGATAAGAAAGTCCTGGAGGTGTTATTAAAATATTAAAAATCAAGTTTTTATTACCTTGTGGTAAATAATCACGTTTTGGAGATAATAAATAAATCGTCACTACTGAAAAAACAGCTAATGTAACTATTGTTACTACTTTTGTAAAAGTATTTTTTAAAGAAGCTTCTACAATAGACATAATTAAATCAACTACTTTATGTCCAAAGTTTGCTATTGCCCCTGCATCTTTTGGCTCTTTTTTAGAAAGACCTGCAAGTTTTTTCCAAAGCATTGGAATAACTGAAATAGAAACAAATAATGAGAAAGTTACTGAAGCAGTTACAGCAATAGCTATATCTTTAAATAATTGTCCAGCTTCATCTTCCAAAAATACAATAGGTAAAAATACTGCTACTGTTGTAAGCATAGAAGCAATTAATGCTCCCCATACTTCACTTGTACCAACATATGCAGCTTCTGCCACACTCATACCCTCTTTTCTATGTCTATCAATATTTTCTAATACAACAATAGCTGAATCCACAAGCATACCAACAGCAAATGAAATACCAGCAAGAGAGATTGTATTTAAACTTCTTCCCATAGCATCTAAAATGATAAACGTACCAATTACAGAGATTGGAATAGCAACAGAAACAACAGCAGTTGGAGAAATACTTCTTAAAAATAATATCAATATAAAGATAGCTAATACACCACCTATTAAAATATTTTGTTGTACTAAATCAACTGAACCAACGATATATGGTCTTTGGTCATATATCCATTGTATTTTTAGCTTTTCATCATTTAAAATTCCAGCATTTAATTTATTTACAACTTTTTCAACATCTGTAGTAAGTTTTACTATATTTGCATCTGAACTTGGTTGAACCCCTAAAAATATTCCATCTTTACCTAAGAACATAGCAACTGTGCTAGGTGTTTCATATCCAAAGTCAACTTTAGCTACATCTTTTACAGTTACTTTTTTATCTCTTGTTGAGATTAATACTACATTTTCTATATCTTTTATAGAAGTAAATTTATTAACTGTTCTTATTCTATATGCACGTCTATTTATATTTTGAATACCTGCTGAGACATCTATATTTTCACTTTGTATTGTAGAGATTACTTGTGATATTGTTAAACCATATGAAGCAAGTTTATTAACATCAAATACTATTTGCATCTCTTGTTCTCTACCACCTGCACCCATAGTACCAGCAACACCATTTACTCTTTTTATAACAGGTTTTATTTCATCTTCAAAAAAAGTTTTATACTCATCAATATGTCTTGGGTTATCATCTTGTGTTTGTAACATCATCCAAATTACTGGACTTGCAGTAGCTGTTTCAATAATTGGTTCATCCACATTATCTGGATATGAACTTACTTCATTTAATTTATTTGAAACATCTTGTAAAGCTGCTCTTAAATCTGTTCCTAACTTGAAAGTTAATTTTATCTCACCATAATTATCTTTTGCAGAAGATTCATACTCTATTAAGTTATTTAAACTTTTTATTGCATCTTCTTGATCTTCTATTATCTCTCTTTCAATCTCATAAGGAGTTGCACCTGGCCATTTTGTTGTTATTTTAATTTCAGGTTTAGTAACTGAAGGTGTTAATTGATATGGTAATTTTGATAGTGACAAAAAACCAAATAACACAACTATTAAAACAGAAACAATGATGGTTACAGGATTTTTAATCGAAAATTTAATTAAATCCATTACTTATTCCTTTAAATTGTTCCCCAATTTTAAGGGAACCTTTTCATTTCTAATTTCTTTTAGCGATGGAAATAAATTCCATCTAAAGAAACAAACACTAAAGGAGATAACGAGTTATCTCTATTTATTTATTATTTTTACAGGAGAATTAGGAAATATTCTTTCATTTCCTTTACTAACTACATCTTGTCCCACTGCCAAACCTTGACCTTGAATTGCAATTTTATCTCCTAAGTAAGCAATTATTTGCACTGGTATCATCATTGCACTCATCTTATCATCTATGATAAATACAATATTTTGTCCAAATCTTTTTATAACAGAATCTCTTGGAACAATAAGTGCTTCTTGTTTAGCATTTTTTGACAAATTTACTTTTGCTTCTTGACCATCAAAAACAAATTTATCATCGGTATTTGCTTTAAATTTTACAGGGAAAGTTCTTGTTAATTTATCACCACTTGGAATTGCTCCATTTAACTTTCCTTTTAAAATATTTCCACCAACATTTATTTCATAAATATCACCTTTTTTTAATCCATTATAAATATCAAGAGGAACATTAAACGTTATTTCTGCTTTTGAAGTATCTACCATAGTAGCCAAGGCAGTTCCTGCATTTACCCATTCACCTAAATTGATTTTTTTATCTACAACTATTCCATTATATGGTGCTTTTATACTTTTTTTATCTTTTTGTATTTCTAATTCATTTAAAGTACTTTGAGTAGTAATAGATTTTAATTTCATATCATCATATTGTTTTTGAGAAACTGATTTTGTCTCTAATAATTTTGAATATCTTTCATAATCTTTTTTAGCACTTAGTGCATTTGCACGTGCCGATTCAACTTGTGCATTTAATAAATCTGCATCTATTTGAACTAATACTTTTCCTTTTTTTACTTTATCTCCAACTTCAAAATTTATATTTTTTACAACTCCTGAGTTTTGTGCTGCCAATACTGAGTTTTTATCAAATTTCAATGTCCCAACAAACTCTTGTAAAGGATTTACTTCTCCTTTTGTTATTTTTGCAGTTTCAACTAGTGATGGAGCACCTGCTGCAAATAATGCAAGAGATGAAAACATCAAAATAAATAACTTTTTAAACATACATTATCCTTCTATTTTAATTAATTTACTTGTAATTTTTTGCACAATAGGTGCAACAACAAAGATGATTGGAAAAGCAAAAATAAAAGCTTTTATAAATGCTTCTAACCACCTAAAAATAAATCCATTTATAAATCCAAGATTTATAAATGTAATTACACCACTCATTATAAAACTCATAAATAAAGCCATAAAAAATGCAAAAACTATTCTAGTATATTTTTTAGAAATCACTATTTTTTTCCTATCGCTTTAAATAAATTATTTATGAACTTTTCACAAGAATATTTTGCATCAAAAGCATTTTGTGTCATTTTCATCAAAACAACACCTTTTTCAAATAACATAATTCCATCAACAAAATCTCTAGCTATTGGTAGTAACTCATCTTTTTCAATACCCTCTTCTATTATCAATCTAAGTTGATTTTGAAAAAAATCTGAACATGAAGTGTTAAAGTTATACATTGATTCGTTCTCTTCTGCTAAAACAATAGATAAATACTCTCGATACCCATTAAAATGTTTTATATTTTCTTCTGTGTCATTCATTACAAAATCAAAAAAATGAAATACTTTTTCCTTTGTAGTTTTTACATTTTTTATTTTTTCTAAAAACATTTGATGATGATATTCAATGTGCATATTAATAATTTCAAAAATAATATCTTCTTTATTTTCAAAATACTCATATACAGTTCCTTTTCCTATTCCTGCAGCTTTAGCAACTTGTGCTACTGTTATATTTTTCATTCCTACATCATGTATCAAGTCAAAACAAGCTAAAGCTACTTCTCTTCTTTTCTCTTCTTTATTAACTTTTCTAGGACTCATTTAACTCCTTAAAAATTTTTGACCGACCGTCGGTCATTTTTGAAAGTATAACTATATAATCTTAATTTTTATTTAACTTGACCAATAGTCAGTTTTAATTAACTAATTGTTAACTTTTTTAATATACCATTACCCAAAGGAAAAATTATGAACAGTAGTTATAATGAAAATTTTGCAAAATTATTTTTAAGATTGTTTGTTGGTTTTTTATTTTTAATGCATGGATATGCAAAACTTAAATATGGAACTTCATTTATTGAATCTACCTTAGCAGAAAAAAACATAACTCAATATCTTGTTTATGGTGTCTATATCGGAGAAGTTATTGCTCCAATTTTCCTTATTATTGGTTATTATACAAGATTTTTTGCATCTTTAATTATTGTAACTATTATTTTTGCCATATATCTTGTGCATCCTACAGAAGTATTTTCAACGAGTGAACATGGTGGTTTAGCTTTAGAAATACAATATTTTTATATTTTTTCATCATTATTAATCATGTTAATTGGACCAGGGAAATATTCAATAGATCAAAACTAGCATTAAAATTAATTTAATATTTTTAAATTGATGATATAATCAAAGATTACTAGGTTAGGAATCTTTCAATTGAAAAAAATAAGTTTTACTTTTTTAGAAACATTTGTATTATTTACCATAATATTTTTATTAGTATCAATATCGTATATTAAAAATTTAGATAATATTTATACTAAAGAAACAACAAACTATATCCAAGCAGAAATAGATATTAAAGTAGAAAATCTAAAAGAAAACTTTGAAATCTTAAAAAAAGATACACTTTATATCTCTTATATTTACAAACTCAATAAAAATCAATACATTTTAAAAGATGAAATAGCATCGTTAATTGCTTTAAAAGAGCCATATTTAGAAGTTTACTTTTTAAATAATGATGGAAATAAATCTTTAGATATAAATGAAAATAATTTATCTCAAACAGACGACATAAAGAATTATTTAAATGATATAAAAAAACTTAAAAGAGGTGAAATATATTTATCCCCAATCAAGTTACTTCAAGATAGAAATCAAATAATAACTCCAAATGTACCATATATAAGTGTAATAACACCTGTATATGACAAATATGATATTAATGATGGATTTTTAGTCATAGAGTACTCACTTAATGATATTTTTAAACTTTTTAGTTATTCTAAATTTGAGCTTGAAACTCTTATTTTAAATAATGAAAACTATATTTTAAATTCTAAAAATAGTAAACATAATTTTGGATTTGTATATGACAAAAATAAAACATTAGAATATATTTATAAAGATATCTATTCAATTATAAGAGAAGATTTTCAAGGTACATTTAAAAATGATGAACACTATCTTAATGTAAAAGATATAAATCTTACTTCATTTATGAATTTAAATAATCAAATAAAGCCCTTAAAATTAAAGTTACTTAGTATAATAGATAATAATATTATAAAAAACAAGATATATAATTATTTAAAAACAATTGCATGGATTGTGATTTTATACTTTTTAATTGCACTAATTATCTCATTTATTTTTTCAGAATATTCAAGAAGAGAAAAAGAAAATAAATCTAGATTAAAAATATCAAATAATGTATTTGAAAATTCCCACGATGGAATAATTATTACCAATAAAGATAATAGAATACTTCAAGTAAATAAATCTTTCACTAAAATTACAGGTTATAGTGAAGAGGAGATATTAAATAAAACTCCAAAGATATTAAAATCATCTGGATTTCATACTAAACAATTCTATAAAAATATTTGGGAAAGTGTTAATAATTATAACTATTGGGAAGGTGAAATTACAAATATAAAAAAGGATGGAACACCTTATACAGAAGAGCTTAGTATCACAAAAATTTTCTCTGATGATGATAAAGATGATTTTTATTATATAGCATCTTTTGTTGATATCACAGAGACTAAAAAAAATAATAAAATTATAGAAGATAAGCTCCAAGAAAATAAAACATATCTTGAGATTATAAATGATTATCTTATTACTTTAAAAGTGGATATAAATGGAAAAATCTTAGATGTTTCAGATGCTTTTTGTAGAATATGTGGTTATTCAAAAGAAGAGATAGTAGGACAAAACCACAATATACTAAAACATCCTGATACAACAAGAAAATTTTATTTAAATATTTGGGAAAAAATATATTCAGGAGAAACTTGGGAAGGTGAAATTAAAAACATGATGAAAAACAAAGATGTTTATTATGTACATGCAAAAATTTCACCTATGTATAACAATAATACAATTATTGGTTATGCCTCAGTTGCAGTTGATATTACGGATAAAAAGCGTATAGAAGAGATGTCTATTACAGATGAACTTACACAAACTTTTAATAGAAGATATTTTAACTCTATCATTCAAAAAGAGATTTTAAGGGCAAGAAGAAATAAAAAAACGATTGGACTTGCAATTTTGGATATTGATTTTTTTAAACAATATAATGATACATATGGTCACATAAAAGGAGATAAAGCACTAATAAAAACAGCTAATTGTATTAAATCTACAATTAATAGAGCAAGTGATTATGTTTTTAGATTAGGAGGAGAAGAGTTTGGTGTTTTAGTTACAGATATAGATGAAACAAACTTTTATCTTCTATTAGAAAAATTAAGAACAAATATTGAAGACTTACATATTGAACACAAAAGTAGTAATCTTATCTCTAAAGAACTTACTATTTCTATTGGTGGAATTGTATTTAATAGTAACAATCTAAGCGCAGAAAAAGCATATAAACAAGCAGATAAAACTCTTTATAAAGCAAAAGAAAATGGAAGAAACAAAGTCTTTATAAAAAATGATAACATCAACAACAGTTAATTAAATAATCAACGGAACAATTATTGTATATAAATATGTCATATATAAAAAAAGGATTTTAGTATGACACCAATTGAATACATTAAAGGAAATAATTTAGAATGGCAACCTTCATTTAGTGGAGAAATTACCTCATCACTTTATGGATATAGAGGTGCATTAATAATTGAAGAGGGTAAAAAATTATCTGAAACAAGAATTATGCCTCCAAAATCACAGGCTAGACAAGTGATTATGGTAAGTGAAAATGAAAAGATTAAATTCTTCGCATGTGAACTTGAAACATTTGGATATTTCAAAGAATTTTTTGCAAAATATGGGGAATATTTTGATAAAGATTCTATCAATTTACTTTATGTAATTGACTTAGATGCAAATGGAACATTTGAATATGAAGGGGTAAAGTTTTCTGCATTTATGTTAGATGAAAGTTCAGTATGGAATGAAGTTTTAGATTTCACTTCATTAGAAAAAGGTGACCTAAAAAAATTATCTAGTGAAGAGAAAATTGAAAAAGTTTACGATGAGATACTTACAACACCATTAGATTCAGTTAATAAAACTTTTGAAGAGATGCTATCTCTTATGGGAAATACAAAAAAAGCTCTAATGGGTGCTGTATAATTTATAAAGAATAACTAAGCATTATGTTTAAAAATTCAAGTGGTGTAGCTTTTGAGTATCTTTCATACTCCAATAAATGAAAGGGTTTTAAAACTTCTTTCATTTAGATAATATTTGTATTAAAAAATAATAACAACCCTAAAATAAAAATAAAAATAGGTGAAGCTATCTCAATAAAATTTTTAACCTTTTGGTAGTTATTTGTTAACTTATTTATTTTTATACTAAAAAATGATGACATAAATATCACCATTCCCATTCCAAGACTTATGAAAATAGAAGCTAAAATAACTGCTAAATATGTTTTTAAAATAAAAGCATATAAAAACAGTATTACTGTACCAGGACAAGGAATAATACCAGCAGTTAAAACAAAAAATATATCTTGTTTTTTTGTACTTTTTTCTTCATGATGATGGGAACAACATGAAGGAGAAGAAGAACTTTTATTTTTAAATTTTTTATATAAAAGATATAAAGCTAAAAGCATAATAAATAAAGCAGATAATTTAGTAATCAACTTTATAGAATCATTAACAAAACTATTAAAAAAAGACTCAATTATAAATATGGATATTAATACTAAAATCAAAGCTCCAACAATATGAATAAATGCTGTTACTTGTGAAATAACAAAAGCTTTGATATAAGAACTTTTTGTTGCCATAAAATAAGAAAAAGCTAAAGATTTTCCATGACCAGGGCCTAAAGCATGTACTATCCCATATAAAAAAGAAACAAATAATAAAGTAATTAAAGCTATATTGTTGCCATTTTTTATTTCTATAAGATTTTCTTTTATCTTTTTATTAAATTTTGTTAAAAAATTTTCATCAGCTTTTATTATGTTTTCTTTTTTTACTTCTAAGGGATCTTCTTTTTTCTCACTTACAAACTCTTTTATAATATAAAAAGAAACACTGTTTAAATCAATAATATTTTCTTGAAATATTTCTTTATCAAATGTTATACCATTTTTTTCTAGTTCAATTAAAAAAAACTGTTCATTATCCTCTATACTAAAATATAAAATATTATCTTTAACAATTTTATAGTTTAATTTTATTTTATACTTAAAATGCAAAATATCATTATCAATATAAGCATCTAAATCACTTGCCTTGATTTGATTTGATTTTATTTTATTTTATTTATCTTTTTACCATAAGATATATGTGATAAATAATTTTTAGGTTTTACATAGGATAAAAAAACATTTTTTACTGTAGCTAATTCTGTTTTATCTAAATTATTATCAAGATTTATATCATATACATTTTTTAATGTATCTGTAAATGGTTTTGTCAATATCCACTTAACATCAATCTCACTTATCACACTTTCATTTGTTTTTATATCCAATACAACTCTAGTTTTTGGTGAGTAAACTGTACATAAAGCACATGCAAAAATAGTTTGTGCTATTAAAATTAAGCTAATTATAGCTTTCATTAATTATAACTTTTTACCAAATCATTAGATACATTTATTAAATTTTCTTGCCAATTTTGAGACAAGGGGTCTATAAATATGGTTTTGCCACCAATACCATTTGCAATAATTTCTGCTGATTTTTTTGAAAATTGTGGAGCTACAAAAACTACTTTTATCCCCTCTTCTTTTGCCTCATCAATTAAATTTATAATCTCTTTTGGCTTTGGTTCTTTCCCCTGTTTTTCAACTGCCTCTTGCTCCAACTCATATCTTTTAGCAAAATAACCCCAAGATGGATGAAATACCATAAATTTTTTACCTTTTAGGCTTTTTAAATTTTTTGATAATAAAGAGTGTAAATCATCCAACTCTACTAAAAATTTTTTATAATTGTTATAGTAAAATTCTCTATTTTCAATATCAAGTTTTACCAAAGCATCAAATATGTTTTTTGCTTGTACTTTTACTAAAATTGGGTCTAGCCAAATATGTGGGTCTAAATTCTCTTCATGGTGTTCATGTTTTTCTTCACCGTGATTATGTTTTGCAATCATAATTTTTTTAATACCAATTGAAGTATCAATTATCAGCATATTTTTATTTATATCTCTAAATTTACTTAACCACGACTCTTCAAAAGGAACTCCAATAGAAAAATAAATATCAGAATTAATTAAATCTTTCATTTGAGAAGTTTTAGGCTCATATGTAGCTGGTGAAAAGCCTGGCTGAACCATAATATTTACAAAAATCTTATCCTTTGCAATCTTTTCTATAAAATATTTTTGTGGTGGAATACTAACTGTTACTGTTTTTTGTGCAAAAAGTGATGAAATTAATATCAAACTTGTAAAAAAAATCTTTTTCAAAATAACTCCTATAATATTGCAACTTAGTTGCAGTTTGAAATATTAATAGATTTTTGCTTTGACGCAACTTAGTTGCAAGCTTCATATGTTATAATAACACATGGACAAAATAAAAGAATTAATTGAAGATACAAATATAAAGTTAACAAGCTCAAGAAAAGAGATATTAGAAGTACTTTCAAACTCTTCAAAACCACTGTGTTATGAAGAAATAAAAATTTCAATAAATATGGACAAAGCGACTTTTTATAGAAATATCTCTAAATTTGAAGAAGAAAATGTTATTGATTCCTTTGAATCAAATGATAAAAAAAGATATTTTGAAATAAAAAAAATAAAACATGCCCATTTTATATGTACTAACTGCTCTAAAATTGAATGTATACACGAAAAACTAAACTTCAAATTAATCAATCACAAAATTGAAAATATAATCATAAAAGGAATTTGTCCAAATTGCCTATTATAAGGATTTATTAATGATTCAAAAACTAATTACATTAGAGAAGTTTATAAATAAAGAAGCTCTAAGTGGTATATTACTTTTTTTAGCCACTGTTGCAGCTGTAATTGTTGCAAACTCTAGCTTAGGTCAAGCATACTATGACCTTTGGCATTTGCCATTGGGAATAAATATTGGAGAAAATAGTATCTCTATGACCTTAACCTATTGGATTGATGATGCTCTTATGGCACTATTTTTCCTAATGGTTGGATTAGAAATTAAAAGAGAGATGTTAGTTGGGGAACTTTCATCTGTTAGCAAAGCACTTTTCCCTATTGTTGCTGCTCTTGGTGGGATGATAATTCCAGCACTTATTTATGTTGGACTAAATACAAATAATCCTTTAGGATTTGGTATTCCAATGGCAACTGATATTGCTTTTGCATTAGGGATTTTGATGCTTTTAGGTAAGCGTGTTAATCCTGCTCTTAAGCTTTTTTTAGTTGCCCTTGCTGTTGTGGATGATTTAGGTGCAGTTTTAGTTGTAGCAACAGTTTATACAAGTGAAATTCACACTGAATACTTTTTACATGCTGGAGTTATTTATGCTTTAATTTGGGCATTAAATATAAAAGGAGTAACAAAATTATTACCATATTTAATTCTAGGAATTGCTCTATGGATTTATATTCATTCCATTGGAATTCATGCAACCATTGCAGGAGTATTACTTGCTTTTGCAATTCCAATTAAATCAAAAATTGATGAACATAACTTTATAAGTGAATCAAAAAAAGATATAGATAATTTTGAAAAACATATTGATACTATTCCAATATTAAATCATCACCAAATAGATTCATTAGAAAATATTGCATACAACTATGATAAAGTTCAAAACCCACTTATAAGACTTGAACACAACTTGCATGGTTTATCTGCATTTTTTATTATGCCATTATTTGCATTTTCAAATGCAGGTGTTCTGATTGATTTTTCAGGTATAAATGCAAATTTAATGATTGTCTTAGGTGTAGTTTTAGGGCTAATTATTGGAAAACCAATTGGAATTTTCGGATTTACATATTTAGCTACAAAATTAAAAATTATAAAAAAACCAGAAAATATATCTTGGTATGAGATACTTGCAGTTGGATTTTTAGGTGGAATTGGATTTACAATGTCTATATTTATAACACACCTTGCCTTTTTAGATGAAAGTATTATTTCAGCAGTTAAACTTGGAGTATTTGCAGCATCATTTATTGCAGCAATTATTGGTGTGCTATTAATAATGTTAAAAAAAGATTTAACAAATAATTAACACACCAATTATAGAATTTTGAAAATAAAAAAAAGGTATTGTATGAAAAAAATTTTTCTTTTCGCACTTATTAGTGTATCAACACTTCTTGCTTCAAATATTGAAGTTAAAGATGCTTATGTAAGAGCTACACCTCCTGGACTTCCAAATTCTGCTGCATTTATGATTGTAGAAAATGAAACAGATAAAAATATTGCTATTGTAAAAGCTTCTTCTGAAGTTTCAAAAGTAGTTGAACTTCATACTCATAGTATGAAAGATGGTGTTATGAAAATGTATCAAGTACCAAAAATAGATGTTCCAGCCCATGGAAAAACAGAACTAAAGCCAGGTGGATTTCATGTTATGCTTATAGGTTTACACAATCCACTAAAAGAGGGAGAAAATGTAACTTTTACTTTAGAATTCTCTAATGGTCAAAGTAAAACAATAACCGCTCCAATTAAATCTGTAATGAATGGAATGATGAAAAAAAATATGAATGATAAAAAAGGTATGAGTTGTGGTACAGGTAAATGTGGTTCTAGCATGAAAAAGAACATGAGCTGTGGCACTGGAAAATGCGGTAACAACTAATAAATGTCTCCAGAAAAAAAAACTAATAATATAAAAAGTATTATACTGCAACTAGCAGTAGTACTTTTTATTGTGATAGGATACTTTCTAATAGATTTTTCTTCCCTTTATCAATCTTTAAAGGGTAAAGCAGAATTTGTCACACAAAATTCTACTTGTGATTTACACAAAAGTTCTTGTAGTGTAAAAATTCAAGATGGTACAACTTTTGAATTTGAAATAAATCCAAAATCAATTCCACTTATGCAAAATTTAAAATTTTCAATTAAGAGTGATAATAAGGATTTAAAAAATCTATATTTAAATATTTATGCAACAAATATGTTTATGGGTGATTTTAATCTTCCTATTAAAAATCTTGGAAATGGAAATTATGAAGCAAATGGGACTCTTCCTACTTGTCCAGTAGGCGATATGCAATGGAATGCAGATATAAGAATTGAAAAAATAAATAAAACTATTGGAGCTAGGTTCCAATTTAAAACGGATAAATAATGAATAAATTTTTTAAGTTTGGACTTTCATTTATTGTTGCAGTTATTTTAATCACTTTTATAAAACCTTATGTTGATGATTATAATGAGCAAAAACAATATGATTTCAAAGTAAATACAATAGATGGTGAAATCACAAAAGATAGTTTCAAAGACAAATACTTAGCCATATACTTTGGTTATACATTTTGTCCTGATGTATGCCCTACAAGTTTAAGTTCACTGGCACAAGCATTAAATAGCTTTCCAAAAGAAAAAACTAAAGATTTTATAGGACTTTTTATAAGTGTGGATCCTGATAGAGATACCCTTAAAAATCTAAAAGAGTATGCAAGCTATTTCCATCCAAATTTTATTGGTGCAACATCAACTAAAGATAATATTGATGATATAACTGCTAGATATAAAAGTTATTACAAAAAAATAGAACTAGAAAACTCTGCTATGGGTTACTCAGTTTCACACACTTCTTATATATATCTTTTTGATAAAAGTGGTAAATTTAGAGCAAAAGTTGACCATTTTTCAGATCCAGCTAAAATAAAAGAAACATTAGAAGAAATACTAAAATAGCAATTTTCTTCTATATTTCTTTTATATTTTAGATATAATTTGAGCATGTCTAAAATACTAAATAATATTCTATTTGAAAATGTAAGCCATTCCAATGAAGACTTTACAAAACATTACCATGATACATATACTATAGGATTAACATATAAAGGTTTTTTAAAAACTTTCAACGTGAACCAAAGTTATTATTCTTATGAATATTCAATAAGAATAAATAATCCAGGAGAGGTACATTGTGGGAAAGCTAAAGAGTGGTCTCATGCAAATTTTTATCCAACTATTGAAATAATTTCAAATATTTATGAACAAATATTTCATGAAAAAAAAATACCCTATTTCCAAAGACATATAGTTGATAATAAAATGTTATTCTTAAAAATTCACAACTTCTTTGATTCTTATTTTAAAAATGAAGATGAAATATTAGTTGAAGCATATTTAATAGAAGCTCTATCAAGTTTGATTTTAGATTCAACTTTATATACAAAAAATTATAAAGAAATTTTTGAAGATAAAAAAATAATAAAACAAACCTATGAATTTATAAATGATTCAATAGAAACTAACTTTACCCTTGAAATGCTAGCAAAAAATGTAAATCTTAGTAAATTTCATTTTTTAAGATTATTTAAAAAAGATTTTGGACTTACTCCCCATGCTTTTATTGTTAATGAAAGACTTAATAGAGCAAATTGTCTAATTCAAAATGGCTTATCTATTAGTGAAGCAAGTATTCAAGTGGGATTTAATGACCAATCCCATTTTACACGTAATTTTAGAAAATACTTTGGATATACTCCTTCTACTTTACAAAAAAATAGCAATTTTATTCTATAAATAATTAATTATTTTTTGTAATATTCCCATATTAAATTTGAAAGACTAAAAATGACAGAACAAAACAAAAATATTTTCTATGCTCTTATGTTCTTAGCTATGGCTGGATGGGGAGGTTCTTGGGTGAATGCAAAAGTTTTAAGTGCATATATAAATGAATACGAACTAATCTTTTTTAGAAATGTATTTACTCTAATTACTTTACTTCCAGTACTATTATTTTTTAAAAAAAGTTTTTATATAAATTTAAAAAGTTTTATTTTGGTAATAATAGCTTCTATAGTAATGATAGCTTATATGAAATGCTACTTTTTAGGAACAAAATTTGGAACAGCAAGTCTTGGTGGAGCCTTAGTTACTACAATGATTCCTATAAATACTTTTTTAATAATGGCTTTATTTTTTGATAAAAAAACAGGCAAAAAAGATATTTTTGCATTAATTCTTGGTGCTATTGGAGTATTAACTATGCTTAATATTTGGTCTTTTTCAATAGAAGAGGTTTTTTCGCAAAAAAATATTTACTTTGTATTAGCATCAATTCTTTGGCCTGTACTTACAATTGTTAGCTCAAAAGCTACAAAAATTTCACCTATGGTTTTTACATTTTATATGTACATTATAACAACTATCTTGGTCATGGTATTTTTTGTTGATATTCCTAAGATAAATTATCAAACTTTTGATTCAATTTTTTGGTTAAATATTTTAAGTTTAGCTATTGTTTCAACAACATTTGCAACTACAATTTATTTTGTAGGGATAGAAAAACTTGGAACAAATGAAGTTAGTTCTTTTATATTTTTAGTTCCATTATTTGCAATTATTTTAAGTATTATTTTTTTAAAAGAACATATTAGTTTATCTATAGTAATTGGAACAATTCTAACACTTATAGCAGTAAAAATTCTTAATAATATAAAATTCAAAAGAAGATAAATATCGACTAATTAGTTTTTATATCAATTAAAAATCTATTAAACTCTTTTGAATTTCTAAGTAAAACTTGCCCCGCTTCTATTAGTTCATCTACTTTTTTTGCTGGAAGTTCAAGTGAAGTTTCTGTTAATGTAAATTTTTTTGCCCTTTTTTCTGGTAGTTTATTAAAATTTAGTTCAATTACATAAAACTCTATACCTTTGCAATTTCTTTCCTTTTTTTTACATCTAACATTTTGTACTTGCTTTTGCCATATATTAAACTCATGTCCCATAAAATCTAAAGTATCACTATTATATCTTTTAAGTTGTATCGTACTTACAGCACCAACCGTTGTTTCTATATCAGGAGGAGTGTTTTGTTGTGCAATTTTTGGACTTAAAGCATCAGCTGCATTTACAATTATTATTGCAACTTTTTTACTATTTTGGATACCAAGTACTTTCATAACTTCAAGAAAATCATTATCATATTCTGTAACAATATGAAGTAAAGAACGAACTCCTAAATTATCAGAGATACCACCATCTACAAGATGGATATAAGGATATTGCTTCTTATCTTGATATTTTTTTATCTCCAAATTTTGAAGTTCATTTTGAGTCAATAAACTTTTTGGTTTGCTATTTTGATTAGTTATAAAAGCTTTACAATTATCATAATTTTTAAGAGTAAGAGGAGAAAAAACTACAGGAATCGCTGAAGATGCAGTAACAGCTCTTCCTATTGGGAAAGAATCCAAATCTGAACAAATTTTACGAAAATTTTCAGGGGTAAATGAAAATGAATTTCCAGTAGAAATATCTGTGGCATTTATAATAATTTTAGGTGCATCAACTCTTAAATCAGCAAAAGTTTTCTTGCCAAAAATCTCTTTTTCATAATAATTTGCCACATAATCACTTCGATTAGAAAAAGATAAATTGAACCAATTAAAAGGATTTAAAAAAGTATCAACAAGTCTTGATTGTATTGGTTTTTTTAAAAACTTCTCTTCAAAATCATCAAATATCTTTTCTCCATAAAGACCATAATAAGCAGATGTAAAACTTCCTCCTGATACAGAAGATATTACATCTATTTCATTTAAAAGTTTTTGATGTCTTAATTCTTTTAGCACTCCATAAGAAAATGCTGCGGCTCTTGTTCCTCCACCTGAAAAAGTAAGAATCAAAGATAATTCATCATTATTTTTAAAACTATTTTTTACTTTCACTTCTTCTACTTTATCACTTTGTATTGGAACATTATATATAGGTGTTTTTGAGGCACAAGCAGAGAAAAATACAGCACCTATAAAAATTAAAACAATATTTCTTATCCTATTTATCACCATCTTAAACTAATTTCTCCGTTTTATAAAATATTGCATAATAATATATTCAGTGATAAATTGCTTTATTTTATGACATTTTATTGACTTCATAATATTTTGACTTTTTTATCTTACATAAGAACTATTGTTAAAATCAACAGTCGTTCCATTTACATACTCTGGACAAGATGTAGCTAACCAAACTATAACTTCAGCTGCTTCTTCAGGCTCTGCAAATCTACCACAAGGAACTGCTTTTTTAAACTCAGCTTTTCTCTCTTGGGAATTATCTTTTTGCATATCAGTTTCAACTGGACTTGGTGCTATACAATTTACAACAATATTATAACTTCCTAAAAGTTTTGCAAATATTTTAGTGGCATTTATAAGTCCTGCTTTTGCTATACCATACCAAATATCAGGATGACCAATTTGTCCTGCAATTGAAGCTGTATTTACAATTCTCCCGTAGTTTCTTTTTTTCATGCCCTCACTAAAAAGTGTAATAAGTTCAACTGGAGCATATAAATCTACATTCATAATATGTTCTTTTGCATCAGATGGATAATTATCATATGAATATTTTGGCTGCATATATCCTGCATTGTTAATTAAAGTATCTATTTCTCCAACTTCTTTTACTAACTCTTTTAGCCCATCCATATTTGATAAATCATATTCTATACATTTAATTTTTGGATTTTCTTTAAATTCAAATTTTGAAAAATCTCTTGCAACAACAATAACTTCATAATCAAGATCTAAAAATCTTTTTACAACAGCTAAACCTATACCTTTATTTCCACCTGTGATTAGTACTCTTTTTAATTGTTCCATTTTTTTCCTTTGTATTTATAATTAACTTTTCATTAACTATCAAATATTTTCTATTAATCTTCATACTTTATAATACCTCTTTAAATTAGGATTTAATATGAAAATAAAAATTTTACTTATAAGTATTGCTACAATTATTACTTTTGCATCGTCTTCATTTTTATTACAAGATAAAAAAATAGATGAGAAACTATATTCAACTATAATTAATACATCCATTGAAAATTTATCAGGTCTATTTAAAATTGATACAAATAGTATCATAAAAAAACTATCTGATAATAATATAAAAATTTTAAATAAAGAGCAAACGATAATTCAAATTGCATTATCAAATGCTAAAGATAGTAATGAGATAATAAATCTAATATTATCTCACTAATTATTTAGTTAAAAAAGCCTTTTAATAAATCTCCTGCACCATTACCAAGTTTTTTCTCAATACTATTTTGAATTTTATCTTTAACTTTTTGTGTTGCACCACTTTCTAATAGTTTATTTGTATCAACTTTTACTTTAGGATTTTCTAGATTTCCTGATATCTTTGTATCAAATTTAATACCTTTAATGTCAGTTTTAACCAAGGCATCAATTAAGCTATTTTTAGTATCTATTGTTGAAGGGTTAACATCTATTTGAGTTAATTTACTTTTCATATTTATAGTTGATTTAATTATATTTTTGTTGATATTACTTTTTAAATCAATATTTTCATAAACTTCTTTTGTTAGATCAAATTTTGCAAAAGCACTTATAATAGATGAGTACTCATTTTTCTTAAATTGACCATTAATTAAACTTCCAATCAAGTCTCCATTTTGTTTTGCAATATTATAATCAAGTTTTAATTTTGTTTTCGATGTAAATATTTCTGGATAATAAAGCATATGCAATACTTTTAATATCTCTACATTATCTATGTTTGCACTAAAATCATCATTTAAAAGTTTAAATTTAACCTTTCCATCTAAAACTTCAGAGTAACCATTTACAAGTAAGTTACTATCTTTTTTGATATCACCTGCAATACCAACTTTCCCTCTCATTTTTGTTTGAGTTACATCAAATAACTTAGATAAATCTTCTAAATTTAAAAAGTAGTCACTTTTAATAATCATATCTTTTAAATCAACATCTGCTTTTTTTATAAAAAGATTTGCCATAGTAGTATAAAAATCAACTTTTGATAAAGCTTTAAAAGGTTGTAAGTCAGTATTTACTGCACCTTTAAACTCTAATTTATTTACAAGTTTAGTATTAAAATCCTTATTAACTAAAACGTTAGAAACAACTCCCTTTTCTATTTTTGTAATAACTTTTCCATCAAGTTTATCTAGCTTAGCATTTTTTATGTTTGCATTAATATCAATATTTCCCATTGCATATCTAGGTTTATTGATTAAATGTAATATTTCATCAATTTTAGCACTTTTAATATCAACTAAAATATTTGAAGGTTCAAAATCAGTTAAACTAATATCATACTTTGTATCACTTTTAAAAATATTACTTATACCTTGAAGTTTTGCTAGTGTACTATCACCTTTTAAACTTCCATTTGTACTAAAACTACCATTAAGTTTTTGATTTGTAAATCTTTCTAATTTAGATAAATCCTTAATGTTAATGTCATACTTGATATCAATTGTTTTAGAAAATATAGATAAATCACCAGCAATTTTTATATTTGAATTTTCATCAATAGTTGAATCAAACTCAATTTTTTCTAAAGTTAGCAAAAACTTATTTATCTTAAAGTTTAGATTCTTTTGCTCATTGACCTTACTTTCAACTACAGAAGAAACTATTCCATTTCCAGTTGTTGTAAATAATAAGGCATAAACTGCACCAATTAAAATAATAATCAAAAATGTCAATCCAAAAAAAAGTTTTTTCATAATTTAACCTCAAAAAAATATACATAATTATACTAAACAATAATTAAACTATAATCAAATAAAAAATTATTTTTTAAAGATTATTTACTCTCAAGCTTATTAGTTACTCATCTAATATAATTATAATGTTACATAAAGTAATAGTGAAATAATTTTAATTTATTAAATAAAGAAGATTTAACCTTTCAAGATGTATAATGTCACCCAACAAAGTGTTAAGTAGGGATACGCAAGCCGAACAGACTTTGGAAACAAAATATTTTATAAGGAATATAGAATGAAAAAAATCGTTCTTTTAATGCTAGCAATCGCTGGTATCGCTTTCGCTGCTGATGAAGCAGTTGTTAATGAAACTTTAAAAGCTTACTCTGTAGTAGCTGCTGGAATTGGTTTAGGTCTTGCTGCACTTGGTGGTGCTATTGGTATGGGTAATACTGCTGCTGCAACTATTGCTGGTACTGCTAGAAACCCAGGTTTAGGTGGAAAATTAATGACAACAATGTTCATCGCATTAGCTATGATCGAAGCACAAGTTATTTATGCACTTGTTGTTGCAATGATTGCATTATATGCAAACCCATTCTTAGGATAATTTTAAATCTACAGATTTAATAGATAAAAAGGGTCAAGAGTTTTTCTCTTGACCCTTTTTTTATGACAAAAAAATTTACCCTTTAAATCTAAGAAAAAAATAGATCTTATATTTCAATCCCATAATTCAAATAATACTTTATCTCCGTAGGAGTTAAAATCTTAATTGTGTTTGTACTTCCTGGCATTCCAACTGGATATCCTACAGTTGCTATATATGTTGCAGTTTGATCTAGTAAACCTTTTTCATCCAATTTTACTAACATTTTTTTGAACATTTTCGATGCTTGTGATTCTTTAATTGTATCAATCGGTTCTACACCCCAAATTGCAGTAAGTCCATTTAATACTTTTTTCTTATGTGTAAATGCAAAAATTGGTGTTTTTGGTCTATATTTAGACATTTTAACTGCTGATTTTCCTGAGCTAGTTAGAGCTAAGATTCCTTTTGCTTTTATATCATCTGCTAATTTTGTAACTGAAGATTGAATTACATCAAATTTATCAGTAAATTCAAATTTATCATGTTTTTGGTAAGAATAGATATCTTCTGTTTTTGCAATAATATTACTCATAGTATTTACTACATTTTCTGGATCTTCACCAACAGCACTTTCTTCAGAAAGCATAACAACATCAGTTCCATCTAATACAGCATTTGCAACATCTGAGATTTCTGCTCTTGTTGCTCTTTCATTATGAGTCATAGATAGAAGCATTTGAGTTGCAGTAATTACTGGCATTCCTTTAGCATTTGCTTTTTTAATAAGCATTTTTTGAATTGTTGGTACATCATAGTATGGAACTTCAATACCTAAGTCACCCCTTGCTACCATTAGTCCATCTGAGTGTTCAATAATTTCATCAATATTTTCAATAGCATCAAATTTTTCAATTTTAGCGATTAATTTACCATGATAATTACCTATTAATTCTTTTGCTCTTTTCATATCTGCAGCATTTTGCACAAAAGAGATTGCGAAGTAATCAACTTGATTTTTTACACCCCATTCAATATCTTTTTCATCTTTTTTAGTAATTACATTAATATTAATTACTGTGTTTGGAAAATTTACACCTTTTCTTGAAGATAAAATTCCATGATTTTCAACCATTGCTACGATATTATCTTTAGTTTGGACTACTTTAGCTCTAATTATTCCATCATATAAATATATATATTCACCAACTTTTACTTTATCAAGTAAATCTGGATAGTTTAGAGAAACAACATATTTTTTATCAGCTTCTTTATACCCTTCAATATCTTCTTTAAGAAATTTAATTTCATCACCTCTAAAAAGTTCAAAAGGTTCTTTTAAATTACCAATTCTAACTTTAGGTCCAGAAATATCTTGAAGTACACCAACTGTAATTCCCGTATTTTTCATAGCTGTTCTAATATTTGTTAATGTACTTAAATGGTAATCATGATCACCATGTGAGAAATTTAATCTAAACATATTTGCACCAGCTAAAATTAATTTTTCAATCATTTCTACACTATCACTGGCTGGACCTAGTGTTGCTAATATTTTTGTTCTTTTTTTCATTATTTTAACCTTTTTTATAGAAGAAAATCTGTAGATAAGAAATTTGATTTATGATCTCTTAAAATAGAAGTAACAATTTCTTTGTTCTCACTATTTTCTTTTATTGCAACCATTGATCTTATACTAAAAGCTCTTAGAGCATCACTTACAGATAAAGTACTTTGTGCTGAATCTTTTCTTCCTGTAAATGGAAAAATATCTGGTCCTCTTTGACATTGAGCATTAATATTTACTCTACTTACTTGATTTACAAAGCTATCTATCATTTTTGCAATTTCATCTGAATTATTTCCAAAAATACTAACTTGTTGACCATAATTTGACTCCATTAGATATTGCATTGGTTCTTCAATATCCTTATATGTAAGTATTGGAACTACTGGACCAAACTGTTCTTCATGATAAACTCTCATATTTTTATTAACTGGATATAAAACTGCTGGGAACATAAATGTATTTTTAATAGTTCCACCATTTTTATTCACTATATTAGCACCCTTTTTAACTGCATCATCAATTAAATCTTTTAAATAAAACGTTTTATTATGTTCTGGTAAAGGGGTAATTTGAACATCTTTATCCCAAGGCATTCCAAATTTAATTTCATCAATTTTTTTATTAAATTGTTCTAAGAAACTTCCAACTATATTTTCATGAACAAAAAGTATTTTTAAAGCTGTACATCTTTGACCATTAAAAGATAAGCAACCAGTAACACATTCATTTACTGCCAAATCCAAATTTGCATCAGGCATAATAATTCCTGCATTTTTAGCTTCCAAACTTAGTACTGATCTTAATCTGTTTGGTTTTGGATGATGATGTTCTAAACTACTTGCAACTTTTGAACTACCAATAAATGCTAAAACATCAATTTTTCCACTTTTCATAAGAGGAGTTAATAACTCTTCTCCACTACCATACAAGGTATTTACAATTCCCTTTGGAAATGAATCTCTAAAAGCTTCAAGTAAAGGTCTATGTAATAAAACTCCAAATTTTGGAGGTTTAAATATAACTGCATTACCCATAATAAGAGCAGGAATAAGAGTTGTAAATGTTTCATTTAATGGATAATTAAAAGGTCCCATACATAAAGTAACACCTAAAGGAGACCTTTTTATTTGTGCATAAAGTCCAGATTCAATCTCCAATTGAGAATTTTTTCTATCTAAATCTTTTAAACTATTAATAGTATCTTTTATATAATCAACCGTTCTATCAAACTCTTTTTGAGAATCTTTTAATGATTTTCCAATCTCCCACATTAAAAGATTAACCACTTCATCTCTTTTTTCAATCATTTTAAAAGTAAAGTTTTCAATTGCTTTAATTCTTTGAGATACTTTCATCTGTGGCCATTCACCCATACCTGAATTATAAGCAGCTACTGCAGATTCTAAAGCTTGTTGTGCTTCATTTTGAGTTAACATTGGATATGAACCTAATTTTACTTGTTTACCATCATTTTCTTTTAAGCATATAGGAGAATATACATCTCTATAAGGACCATTCCAATGCTTTATAGATCCATCGATTAAATACTCATCTTGAAGTATTTCTCCTTGAAGTCTATACTCTTTAGCTATATTATTTATACTAGTAAATATAGTATCAAATTTTTTATTCACTGCCATCTTTTCTCCTTGCAAAATCATAATAACATTATAATGATAGTAACATTAAATAATTCTTATACATTATAATGTTATGTTATTATATTATTATCTTATAATATTTATTTAATAATTATTTAAATAGAATATATTAAGAAATTATTAAAAAAGGATTTTTTTTGTTTAATAGAAAAGGGATACCTCTATATATTCAATTAAAAGATTTACTTTTAAAAGATATTAAAAAAAAGTATCAACCAGGCGATATTATTCATGCAGAATCAAAACTTGAAGAAATTTACAATGTTAGTAGAATTACTGTAAGAAAAGCTATCGAAGAATTAGAAAAAGAGCATATTGTTGAAAAAAAACAAGGCAAAGGTACTTTTGTTTTAGAACAAAAAATATTATATGATGCCAATTCTATAGGTTCTTTAACACAAAGACTTTCAAAACAAAATCATAAATTAGAAACTAAATCTTTAGAATTTCAAATTATTGATGATGTTAATCACTATGTAAAAGATTTATTACAATGCAAAAAATTAATTCTTATAAAAAGACTACGTACTCTAAATGGTATTCCCTTTGCACTTATGTCAAATTATTTAGATTATGATAAAGTTCCAAATATAGAAAAAGATTTTAAGATAGAATCACTTTATAGTTATTTACAAGATACATTTGATATAGAATTTTACAATGCTCAAGAAACTATAGAAGCTAAAGCCGCTTCTAAAGAAGAACGTGAACTTTTAAATATTAAAGATGACACACCATTATTATCTTTAAATAGACTCTCTTTTGATAAAAATGACAATCCTCTTGAATACTCAAATGTAAGAATTAAAGCAGATATGTATCAACATAAAATTAATCTTCATAATGATGTGATATCTAATAATTAAATGTTCCATTCTTTTAAAAAATTATTATAGAAGTTCTTATCTTCTATAATAGCACCATTTAAGCCACAAACTTTTGAAGCAAAAGAAACAGCTCTTTTTAAAATAGTAACATTATCCCAAGAATTATATAAACCCAAAATAACTACAGATACAAATGCATCTCCAGCACCTACTGTATCAGCTATTTTATCTATTTTTACAACTGATGATGAAACTTTAGATTTATTTTTATCTAATAAAACAGCTCCCTCTGCACCTTTTGTTAAAACTAACAATTCTAAATTTAACTTTTCTAAAACAAACTCTATTTGTTCATCTTCATCAATACTATTTAATCCCAATAAAGAACAAATAAAAGGTAATTCTTCATCATTCATTTTTAACCATTTTAAATCAGTTAAAATTGTTTGAAGTAAAGAGTTATCCCACCAAGGTTCCCTTAAATTTACATCTACAAAACTATTTGAATTTAATTTATTTTTAAATAATATACAATTCTTTTGGTTATATTTATTTCTTAAAGCAAATGAACCATGATAAACTAAAGAATTTTCAGTTATATCTTTTGGAACATCAATATAGTCATATGCACAATCTTCTTCAAAAGTATATGTTGGAATACCTTCATCATTAAGTTTTACATTAACTTTTCCTGTTTTTTTATCAGGGATTATATTTATATAAGAGATATCCATATTCCAATTTATCATTCTATTTAATACTTTTTTACCAAGCTCATCATTACTAATTGAAGATACCATTTTAGGATTTAAACCAAAACCCTTTAGATTCCAGGCTACATTAAATGATGCTCCTCCTAATTTATCATCACCATTTTCAAAACAATCAAATAGTATCTCTCCGTATATATAAATATCATTAAATTTTTTACTCATTATTAAATTCCTTTATTACAAATTCTTTTTTAATTATTTTCCATTAAAAATATATATTAAGTCATTATCCATACCTTTAAGCTCAATTGATTCTTCATAAACTACTAAATTTTCTAAAGTAAGAATGCAATGTTCAAGCATAGGAGTAAAATGAAATTTATCTCCAACTTCAATTTTTTAGACAATAACGGTTTTAAAGATTCTTTTCTATACAAAAGAAGTCTTATTCCTTTTTTTACTTTTATTTTTTCATCTTTTATAAACTTATTTAGCTTATCACCCCCCGAAACTTATATAAACCTTTTTCCGAAGAAATAGAAGGATTTCCATTTACAATCAAAATAACTAAACCTAGAAAATTTTTGGTTTTAGACACCTATTTTTTTACACTTTGTTCAAAAAAATATAAGTAATGGTGCAGAATTGTCAATATCTTGTTCTCTAATTGATTAAGTATCTGATAACTGAACTTAGTAGTAGCTACAATAATTAAACTTAATTAATTTAAGTTACTTTAACAAATAAAATTTTAAAATTTACTTAAATTTATTCATTTAAAATAATTTTTAATAAAAATATTGATAATGGATGTAAAAATAATACTTATCAATATCTTGTATTTATAAATAAAGCCTTAAAATGGTATTTATTTGATATAAAATTCAATACAACTAATTTTAAAAATATATTAATATTTATAAACAATTTTACTAGAAATAAAAAATTAATACATCTAATTTGCTATATTAATATTTTATATTTAAAATACAACATTTTATTTAATTAATTTAAAATAAAAAATATATTTATAAATTACAAGTTTAAAAAAATAGATAGAAATAAAATGGCGATGAAATTACAAAATTTATCTTATTTTATTTTCATTGCCATTTTTAAAGTAGTTAAACCCCATTAGTTAATATTTCTGTTGAGGGAGAAAAACTATAAAAGATTGGTAATGAAGCTGCACCTATTGAAGCTGCATTACTAGCAAATTTAGCTTTAATAACATTTGGCACTATACATGATTCTGGTGCATTTGCACTTAATGAAAAATCTAATTTTCTTTTTAAGATATCAACAAAACCTCCATCTACAGGAGAAGATATAACTATAGTTGAGATATCTAAAAGTGTTGTTGTCGTCCAAATAAGATGAGTAAGTGCTTCAACACAATCTTCAAGCCATTGAGTAAAATAAAGATTATTTGACATTATAATATTTTCTAAAGCTAATTTTGAATCAACTTCTACACCATTGTGTTTTAAATGCTTTTTCAAAACATTTATTGAGGCACGATTTAACATAATATCAAACATACTATTTGGTTTTTTTGCTGAGTTTAATTTAGAAGGTGGCACAGGCATAGACCCAACATCTGCTGCATTATTATTCTCACCTTTAACAATTTCACCATTTAAAACTAAACCACCTCCAATAGCAGCTCCAATATATAAATATAAAAAGTCATTTATATCTTTTCCAACTCCAAAATATAAAGCAGAAATTGCGGCACTTGTACCATCATTTTCACTATATACTGGAATATTTACTTTTTTTTCTAACTCTTTTCCGAAATTAAAATCTTTCCATAGTGAAAAAGTATCTTTAGGTAAATTTAAAACTTCTGTCCAACTATCTAAACTAAATGGAATAGCAATCCCAATTCCTGCTAATTTTTCTTTTTTATTATCATCAAGTAATTCTAAAATAGAATTTAAATCTTTAACTACAATATCAAGTGCCTCTTCTGGTTTTGGTAATACCATCTCATGCTTTAATCTTGAAGTCATATTTCCATCAAAATCAATTAATATAGTCTCAATTTTACTTCTATCTATTTGAATACCTATACTAAAAACACCAGAACCATTCAAGTGTATCATAGTTGCAGGTTGTCCTCTTCCACCTTCATAAATTTTTTCACCAAAATAGACTAATTTGCTTTCCTCTAAGGAATTCACAATACTACCCATTGCAGCGTTTGTTAGGTTTAATTCTCTAGAAATCTCAGCTTTTGTAGAAGGACCAAATCTTCTTAATGTTTGAAGAACTCTTCTTTCATTATACTGTCTTAAGTGTATTGATTTTTTTGCTCTTTTATTTTTAAGATCATTAAGCAATTTTTATCCTTATACTATTTTTTATTATATATTACAAATCCGTTTTATTAAGCTAATTTAACAAATGAATAGTTAAAATAAACTTAATTTTAGATTCCTTATTTTTTAAGAAAATTTAGAGTACTAATTCTTTTTAAAAATCATTTTCTAACAGAAAATGTACCATAAATCTTAAAATAATTTAATTAGTTTTCTCTCCACTGTTTTATAGTATTTAATAAACCTACAGTTGAAGAATCTTGTTCACCATAATTATTTTCTTTATTCTTGCCTTTAGAAGTTCCATTTAGACAACCTAACATATCTAAAGCTAACTCTTTTCCTAATTCAACACCCCATTGATCAAAAGAGTCTAAATTCCAAGTAACTCCCTCAACAAAAACTCTATGTTCATACAAAGCAATTATTTTACCTAAAGTTTTAGGATTAAGTTTTTTATATAAAATGGTTGTTGATGGTCTATTCCCCATAAATTTTCTATGAGGTGCTAATCTTATTGCTTCTTCATATGAAATACCTCTTTTTCTAAGAATCCTAATAACTTCTTGAATACTTCTTCCAACCATCAAAGCTTGACTTTGTGCTAAACAGTTTGCAACCAATAAATCTTTATGTTCTTCCATTCCATCTTCATGCTCATTAGCAGCAAGCATAAATTCACATGGAACCATTTCATATCCTTGATGAAGTAATTGAAAAAACGAATGTTGAGAATTTGTTC
The DNA here is from genome assembly GCF_050300555.1 of Arcobacter sp. NCBI lineage: Bacteria > Pseudomonadati > Campylobacterota > Epsilonproteobacteria > Campylobacterales > Arcobacteraceae > Arcobacter > Arcobacter sp. The sequence goes on along the minus strand of NZ_JBNKXY010000003.1, from coordinate 99,114 downwards.
CTGCATCTCCCCAAACAATAACTCCTGTTCTTTCATTTACATTTTCACCATCACTCGTAATGCTTTTTCCATTACTTTCCATATCAAGCTGTTGAATATAATTTGGAAATGTACTTAATCTTTGATCATAAGGCAAAATTGCTCTTGTTGCATAATTACAAATATTTAAATGCCAAACACCTAAAAATCCTAAAATTATTGGCATATTATTTTTTACAGGTTCATTTAAAAAGTGTTCATCCATTTCATGAGCACCTTCCAAAAACTCCCTAAAATTATTCATACCAATTGCTAAAATTACACACAATCCAATTGAACTCCAAATCGAGTATCTTCCTCCTACCCAATCCCAATAACCAAATACTCTATCATCACTGATACCAAACTCTTTTGTTTTATCTAAAGCTGTTGATATTGCAACAAGATGCTTGCTAGCATTTTCTTCTCCAACTGCTTCATTTATCCATTTTGATGCAGTTTTTGCGTTTGTCATAGTTTCTATAGTTACAAAGGTTTTTGAAGCGATTAATATTAAAGTTTTTTTAGGATCTAATTCATTTATTACATCATATATATGTGAAGGGTCTATATTTGATACAAAATGTATTTTTGGTCCATCATGATAAGGTTTTAAGGCTTTTGTAACCATTTCAGGTCCTAAATGAGAACCTCCAATACCTATATTAATAACATCTGTAAATTTTTCTCCACTAGAAGATAAAATTTTACCATTTCTTATACCATCTGCAAAAGCTTCCATTCGTTCTAAACTCTCTTTTACATCATGCATAATATCTTTTCCATCAACAAAAATAAGTTTATCAAATTTATTTCTAAGTGCTATATGAAGCACTGCCCTATTTTCAGTAATATTGATTTTCTTACCCGTAAACATATCTTTAATTTTTTCTTTTAAATTTATCGATTCACATAAATCATTAAAAGTATTAATAACATCTTTATCAATATGATTTTTTGAATAATCTAAAAGTAAATCATCATATCTTATGCTAAATTCTTCAAATCTATTTGGATTTAATGCAAATAATTCACTCATAGTCAATCTATCTAATCTATTTTTAAGATGTCTTAAATGACTAAAAACTATATCTCTTTGCTTATTCATAATTAATCCTTTAATGCTATTTTTAAAGAAGAATTTACTATTTCTGTAATTTCATTAAATTTTTTTTCTTTTATGAGTTTTTTTGAAACCATCCAACTTCCACCAACACATAAAACATTATTTAAACTTAGAAAATCATTTATATTATCTAAGTTTATTCCACCTGTTGGACAGAATTTAATATCTGGAAATGGTCCAGCAAATGCTTTTAAAATAGAAGCCCCACCAACACTTGTAGCAGGAAAAAGTTTACAATGAATTAAATCATTTTCTCTTGCTATCATTATTTCTGATGCACTTGAAACTCCTGGAATAAATGGAATTGTATGTTTTTTACTTTCATTAATTAGTGTATCTGTAATACCTGGTGAAAAAACAAAATTTGATCCAGCATTAACTGCATTTATATAATCTTGTTTAGTACATACAGTTCCTGCACCAACTAACATCTCAGGGAACTCTTTTGAAATTTTTTCTATTGCTTCAAGTCCTGCTTTAGTTCTTAATGTAATTTCCATAATAGAAATACCTCCATTATGTAAAGCTTTAGCTAAATCCAAGGCTTCACTTACATTATCAACAACAACCACAGGAACTATAGGAGAAGTTCTCATTACACCATTTGCATCTAAAATCATTTATTTATCCTCTTTATAATCTTTAAAAATTGTTGCCCCATCTTCTGCATCACTAACATTCTCTCTAATTGTTTCAAATAAAAATCTTCCATAAGTTAGATTTTTATTTTCATTATTTTTATTTATATTTATTCTTTGTATTAACTCACCAGCATCTATTTCTAAACTTAGCTTTCCATTTTTTACATCTAAGCAAATCATATCACCATCTTGAATATTATTTATTTTTCCACCGCTTACTGATTCATCCACTAAATGAATAGCACTTGGTACTTTTCCAGAAGCCCCTGACATTCTTCCATCTGTTACAATTGCAACTTTGTATCCCATATTTTGTATAAGCCCCATAATAGGAAGTAATCCATGTAATTCAGGCATTCCATTAGCTTTTGGACCTTGATTTTTAACAACAGCTATAAAATCTTTATATAATTTACCTTCTTTAAAAGCATCTTTTAATTCTTCTTGAGATGAAAAAACCATTGCTGGTGCTTTAACATATAATTGTTCTTCTTTTAATGCTGATGTTTTTATAATTGATCTTCCAATATTTCCTGTTAAAAGTTTAAGACCACCCTCTAAAGAATATGGGGTTTCAATAGATGATATAACTTCATTATTTCTTGATACTTTACAATCTTTTTCAAAAACAAGTTCATCATCAATTAATTTTGGTTCAACACAATATGCGTCAAGACCTATACCCATAATTGTTTTTACATCATTATGAACTAAACCTGCTTTTAATAACTCACTTATAACTACACCCATACCACCAGCATCTCTAAAGTGATTTACATCTAAACTTCCATTTGGATACATTTTACATAAAAGAGGAGTAACTTTTGATATAGCATCAAAATCATCCCAAGTTAATTTTATACCCGCAACCTTAGCCATAGCAATCAGATGAATAGTATGATTTGTTGAACCACCTGTAGCCATAAGTCCAACAATCGCGTTAACAAAACTTCTTTCATCAATAATCTCTGATAATGAATATCCATCTTTTTTAATTAAATCTAATAAAACATTAGTAGCTTTTTTTGTTAACTTTTCTCTAAGAGGTGTATTAGTATTTACAAAAGAACTATTTGGTAATTGTAATCCCATCATTTCTAAAAGCATTTGATTTGAATTTGCTGTACCAAAAAAAGTACAAGTTCCACATGAATGATATGATTGTGCTTCAACTTTTAGCAATTCATTTTTATCTATTTTACCTTTTTCGAACTCTTCTCTTTTTTTTGCTTTATCACTATTTGATATACCTGAGGACATAGGACCACTTGGAACAAAAACTGCAGGTAAATGACCAAAACTAAGTGCACCCATTAAAAGACCTGGAACAATTTTATCACAAACTCCAAGATATATAGCACCATCATATGCATTGTGAGATAATCCTATTGCAGTACCCATAGCAATATTATCTCTAGAAAATAGACTTAATTCCATCCCTTCTTTACCTTGAGTTACTCCATCACACATTGCAGGAACTCCTCCTGCAACTTGTGCAGTAGCTTTATTTTTCAAAAGTTCAGTTTTTATAATATCAGGATATTCTTTATATGGTTCATGGGCAGATAACATATCATTATAAGCACTTATTATTCCTATATTTGGAACTTCCATATCCATTAAAAGTTCTTTTTCACTTTCACTCATTGGTGCAATTGTATGGGCTAGATTACTACAACCCATTGCTTTTTTACTTCTACCTTTTTGTTTTGATTCTTCAATCATTAAAAGATAAGCTTTTCTTGTTTCTTTAGATCTTTTTATTATATTATTTGTAACGTTTTGTATAATCTCATTCATTGTAATAAACCTCAATTTGTTTTCTATTATTTTTTAGTACAGCACTTATAGGAGATATATAATAATCATTTTCTATCAAGGCTTTATCATAAACTTCTTTTTTATTTTTACCCTCAATGTGTAAATATATTTTTTCAGCCTCTAAAATAGCACTTAAAGTTAAACTCATTCTTGAATAAGGAGCAGTTTGAGGGTTCATAGATATACAATAATTTTGATTTTCTAAATTTAATGCATCTATTAATTTATCATTATTGGGGAAAAGTGACGCTGTATGTGCATCATTACCCATACCTAAGATTAATACATCACAAGGATAAAGTTTCTCTTTTACTAAAGATGAACATAATTCTTCAGCATCTGCTGCATTAATTTCCTTTTTGTACAAAGGTATAAAAGTTGCTTTTGCTGCTTTATCTTTTAATAAGAACTCCCTAACGAGGTAAGAATTACTATCCTTGCTATCTTCATTAATCCATCTTTCATCCACTAAACCTATTTTTACTTTTTCCCAATCTAAATCAATTTGACTTAGTTTTACAAACAATGCTTTAGGAGTATTTCCTCCTGACACTAGCAATGAAGCTTCTCCTTTTTTGCAAATTGCTATTTCAAGTCGTTTACAAATTTCTTTTGAAAAAAACTCAATTAGAGAATCTTGAGAACTAAAATGAAAAAAATTAGCACTCATGCCAGTTCCTTCCATCTTTAGCCATCATTGCATAAATACTAGATGGTCCCATACTACCCGCTTTATAATCTTGCATAGGTGTCATATTATTTTTCCAAGCATTAATAATATTGTCAGTCCATTTCCATGCTCTTTCAACCTCATCTAATCTCATAAAAAGAGTTGGATTTGCTCTAATAACATCTAAAAGTAATCTTTCATAAGCTTCATTTTTTCTAATAACATTTCTTGGTGGATTTAATTCTAAATTAACTTCTTGTAATTTCATTTTTTCATCTAATCCCGGAATTTTGTGCATTAAATTTAAAGTAATACTTTCATCAGGAGAAAAAGATATTATCAATTTATTTGGCATAATATAACTATCAAAAATAGAATGAGGAACTGACTTAAACTGTATAACAATTTCAGAGTTCTTATTTGCCATTCTTTTTCCTGTTCTAATATAAAAAGGAGTGTTACTCCATCTAAAATTATCTATAAAAAGTTTTAATGATACAAAGGTTTCAGTATCACTTTGATTTCCACCATCTTCCAAATAACCAGATACTTCTTTACCATCAATATATCCCTTAGTGTATTGTGCCCTAATAGTATGATTAGCGATATCTTTTTCATCTATATTTCTTAAAGAATTTAAAACTTTTACTTTTTCATCTCTTACAGCATTTGCATCTAAAGAATATGGTCTTTCCATTGCAAGAAGACAAACAAGTTGCATTAAATGGTTTTGTACCATATCCCTCATTGCACCATATTCATTATAAAATTCCCATCTGCTTTCAACACCAACACTTTCACTTAAAGTTATTTGTATATGGTCAATGTTGTTTGCATCCCATAAAGGTACAAACATTTGATTAGAAAATCTAAGAGCCAAAAGATTTTGAACTGTATCTTTACCTAAGTAATGATCAATTCTATATATTTTATCTTCGTTAAAGTATTCTAAAACTTTATTATTGATTAATTTTGAAGATTTTAAATCTTTTCCAATAGGTTTTTCTAAAACCACTCTACTACTAACTTTTATAAGATTATGTGTAGTTAATAATTTACAAATATCACCATAAAAATCAGATGAAGTAGAAAGATAGAAAACTCTATCTTCATTTAAACTATTATCTAAAATATTTTTTAAATTAACAAAAGTATCATTTTCTGTAAAATTTATATAACAATAATTTATCAAATTCTCAAACTTAGAATATTTTTCTTCACAGAAATCTTTATTTAAAAAGAATTTTAATTTTTCTTTTACTAAAGCTTTATTCTTATCATCATTCATTTTAGTTCTAGAAATTAAAATAATTCTACTATTTAAATCAATATATCCATCATTTGCTAAATGATAAAGTGCAGGTATAAGTTTTCTAAAAGATAAATCACCATGCCCTCCAAAAATCACAATATCACTTTTATATAAATTTTCAAACATTATTTACTCCATTTGTTATAATCATAATGACATTATAATGATTAGAGTCTTAAATTTAACTTATTCATTATAATGTTATATTATTATGATAATTATTCAAAATATCTGATAGTGAAGATATATTTTTAGTTCATTTACTAAAGGTTTGTATTAACTAGGTTTTAACTTTAAGTTAAAACCTTTAGTAACTTTTATTTAGTAGATTCTTTCTTCTGTATCTTTATCAAAAAATAGAATCTTCTTTGCCCATACTTTAAGTTCAATAACATTATTGATACCTTTGAATCCACTTGGTGAAATTCTTGAAAGAACTGTTGTGTTGTTTAAATCAAAAAATAAAAAACCATCAGCACCAACATATTCATAATAATCAACAACTGTTTCCAAACTTTGAAGTTCATTAGAAATTTGAGAATCCCTAAAACCATTTTGCATATGTTCAGGACGAATTCCTGCAGTTACTGTTTTACCTAAATATTTTTCAATATTTTCATAGTGATTCTCTAAATAAATATCATTGCTTTTCCCATGACTATTATTTAAAGATATATAATACTGATTATTTTCATAATCTTTTTGAATTACTACATCAATAAAATTCATAGCAGGAGAACCAATAAATCCTGCAACAAATTTATTTTTAGGATTATCATAGGCATCTTTTGGTGTTGCAAATTGTTGTACTTTTCCCTTATTTAAAATAACTAATCTATCTGCTAAGGTCATAGCTTCAACTTGATCATGTGTTACATAAACCATTGTAGAATCAATGTTTTGGTGCATTTGTGCTATTTCTAAACGTGTTTTAATTCTAAGTGCCGCATCAAGATTTGATAATGGCTCATCAAATAAAAATACTTTCGGGTTTCTAACCATAGAACGTCCAATAGCAACCCTTTGTCTTTGTCCACCTGAAAGTTCTTTTGGTAAACGGTCAAGTAAAATATCAAGCTTAAGAATCTCTGCTACTTTATTTACTTTTTCTTCAATCGTACTTTTATCTTCTTTACTAAGTTTTAAACCAAATGCAATATTTTCAAATACTGTCATATGTGGATATAAAGCATAACTTTGGAAAACCATAGATACATTTCTATCACTAGGATTTGCATAAGTTAAATCTTTTCCATCTATACTAATAGTACCACTTGTAACACTTTCTAATCCTGCAATCATTCTAAGTAATGTAGATTTTCCACATCCAGATGGTCCAACAAAAACAATAAATTCACCAGATTTAATAGATAAATCAATGTTATCAATTGTATTTACACTACTCCCTTGTGAATATTTTTTGACTATATTCTTTAATACTAAATCAGCCATATATTAACTCCTATTTTCCATAAAACATGTAGCAAAACTTCCTAAAAAAATTGTGTTATTTTCTACTTTTACGTTGTTAGAAATAGTTTCAACTAAACTATATTTCGATTCATCATAAGGTAGAGTTACACTATTATTCGTAAAGTTTAAATATAAAATAATTGTATTTTTTTCATATGTTCTTGTAATTTCTAAAACATTTTCATCAATAGCTTTAGCCTTAATTGTTCCTAGTTTTAAAGTATCACTGTTTTTTCTAAACTCTAATATCTTTTTATAAGCATTAAAAATACTATTTAAATCATTTATTTGTTTTGATGCTGCATTCTTAATATGATTACTATCTACTGGTAACCATGGTCGTACTTCACTAAATCCACCATTTTCAGTTTCATCCCAAGCAAATGGAGTTCTACAACCATCTCTTCCTTTTATTTCAGGCCAGAAAGTAAGTCCAAGTGGATCAATAATATCTTTATATTCAAGTTCACTTTCATTAAAACCTAATTCTTCACCTTGATATAAACAAATTGTTCCTCTAGTTGAAATTAAAAATGATATACAAAATAAAGCAAAATCTTTAGTTATATCTTTACTTTTAAGCCATCTTGTAATATGTCTGGTAATGTCATGATTTGATAAACTCCAGCAAGCCCAACCATCAGTTACAATATTTTCAAATTTGCTGATAGTATTTTCAAAATATTTTGTTGAAAAGTTTTCTGATAAGAAATCAAATGAATAACACATATGTACTTTATCATTGTCTTTTGTGTAATCAGAAATTACTTTTAATGAATGATGTGCAGCTCCTACTTCTCCAACAGAAGTTGAACCTGGATATTCATCAAGAAGTTTTCTAAATTTTTTTAAAAAATCAATATTTTCAATTTGTGTTTTATCATAAACATGTTCTTGCATTGAATAAGGATTAAATTCACTAATATCTGCATAAGACTCAGCCAAAGCATCTCTTGGAGGATTATCTCTTAAAAGTTTATCACAAAAATAAAAATTAACAGTATCAAGTCTAAATCCATCAACACCTAAATTAAGCCAAAAACGTACTGTATCTAAAATAGCATCTTGTACTTCTTCACAATGGAAATTTAAATCAGGTTGTTCAACTAAAAAATTTTTCATATAATATTGTTTTCTTGTTGTATCCCAATGCCACGCACTTCCACCAAAAATACTTAACCAGTTATTTGGAGGTGTTCCATCAGCTTTTGCATCAGCCCAAACATACCAATCACTTTTAGGATTTGTTTTATCTTTTCTACTCTCTTTAAACCATGGATGTTCATTTGAAGTATGACTTAATACTTGATCAATTATAATACGAATTCCACAATTATGGGCTTTTTCAATCATTATTTTAAAATCTTCAAGAGTACCAAAAATAGGATCAACATCTTTATAATCACTTACATCATATCCAAAATCTTTCATAGGTGATTTAAAAAAAGGTGATAACCAAATAGCCTCAACCCCTAAAGTTTCAAGATAATCTAACTTTTCAGTAATTCCATTGATGTCTCCTACTCCATCATTGTTACTATCATTAAATGAACGAGGATAGATTTGATAGATAACAGCACCTTTCCACCATAGTTCACTAGGATTTCCCTTTTTAACCAAATTTTTACTTAATTTTTGTGTGAGATTCATACCCATCATTATCCTTTTACTGCCCCAGCTGTTAAACCTGAGACTATCTTTTTTTGAAATATTAATACTAAAACAATAAGCGGTATTGTTACAATTACAGATGCTGCCATAATATTACCCCAAGGTATTTCTTGAGAAGATGCTCCTGAAATCATAGCAATTGCAACAGGAATGGTTCTTAGTTCTCCTTCGGAAATAAATGTTAATGCAAATATAAATTCATTCCATGCAGCAATAAATGCTAGAATACCTGTCGTAACCAAAGCAGGCCACATTAAAGGCAAAAATACTTTTACAATAATTTGAATAGGTGTTGCCCCATCCATAATTGCAGCTTCTTCTAATTCAATTGGCATTTCTTTCATATATGTAGTAAGTACCCATATAGTAAATGGCAACGTAAAAATCATATATGTAATGACTAAAGAAAGGATTGTATTATAAAGTCCCAACGACATTATTAACTGAAAAAGTCCAGCTAAAATTGCTACTTGAGGAAACATTGATACAGAAAGAATAGTTATTAAAAATAAAGCTCTTCCTTTAAACGTTATACGAGAAAGTGCAAAAGATGCTGTAATTGATACAAAAAGTGAAACTATAACAACACTAAGCGATACAATAAAACTGTTAAAAATATTTTTACTAAAATCACCACTTGTAAGCATCGATACATAATTTGAAAAATCAAGTTTATCAAGCCATAAACTAGACTCAAAAAGTTCTGTTCCAGTTTTTAAACTAGTTAAAATAGCATAATAAAAAGGAAAAATTGATACTACTACTACACTTACAACAAGAATCCAAAATCCTATTTTTCCTAAAATTTCCAAAGAAGTTAAGCGATTTGTCATCTTTTTTCTCCTCCTAAATTTAGTTTTCCATATTTTATATATAAAAATGTTATACCCATAATGATTAAGAATAAAACCGTTGAACTAGCAGCACCATAAGAGAATTTGTCAAAATCAAATTGATACTGTTTTGCATAAATACTCATTGTTATAGTTTGCTCATTTCCTGGTGTTAAAACATAAATTAAATCAAACACTCTTAAAGCATCTAGTGTTCTAAAAATTATCGCAACAGAAAGTGCTGGTTTTATTAAAGGTAAAGTTATGTAAAAAAATTGTTTAATGGGATGAATTTTATCAATTTTCGCTACTTCATATATATCTTTTGGTAAAGTTTGCAAAGCTGCTAATATCAATAAAGCCATAAAAGGTGTAGTTTTCCATACATCAACCATAATTACAGCTGCCATTGCTGTGTTTATGTCAGCAAGCCAAGCAACAGGTTCATTAATCAGTCCTATTGATAAAAAAAGCTCATTAATAACACCAAATTGATCATTTAACATCCAAGCCCACATTTTTGCAGATACGATAGTAGGAATAGCCCAAGGAACTAATACAGCAGTTCTTACAATTGTTCTTCCTATAAACTCTTTATGTAAAATTAAAGCAACAATTAAACCTAAAATGGTTTCTAAAATTACAGAAACAATAGAGAATTTTAAAGTATTATATACTGCTTTCCACCATAAAGGATCAACAAGTACACCAATCCATTCTGTATCTCCATCACCATAATCAACATATGCAATAAAGTTTTCAAATCCAATAAATCGACTTTCATTTATAGTGTCTAAAGTTGCATTAGTAAATCCAAAATAAATAGTAGTGATCAATGGCCAACCAGCAACAGCAATTAAAATTGCCATTGTTGGGATCAAAAATAGCCAAGCATTTTTGATTCTTTGTTTCTGAAGTTTTGATTTAGTATTCATTAAAAATTACCAGTTATTTCTTTTAATTCTTTTTAGCTTTTTCTCTAAATCACTAAGTCCTTGTTTAGTGCTTACATTTCCAGATAATATATTATTTACAGCTGTATAAAACTCTTTTGAAACTTCATTATAAGCTTTTTTTGTAGGTGCAGATGGACGTGGTACTGCATTTAAAAATATATCTTTCCAAGCAGGAATCATTGGAGCTTTTGTAACAATATCTTTATCTGTATATAAAGATTTAATTGTTGGAAGTTTTGTAAGTTCTAAAGCTGCTAATTTTTGTTGTTTTTTATCAGTTAAGAATTTTACAAGTCTAATTGCATCATTTCGATTTTTTGAGTATTTTGAAACTGCCAAGTTCCATCCACCTAAAGTAGCTGCACTTTTACCATTTTTACCACCTTTAGGAAGTGGTGCTATATCAAATTTCCCTTTTACATTACTATCATTAGAATTTCCTAAAGAGTATGCATAAGGCCAATTTCTCATAAATACAGCATTACCTGTTTGCCATACTCCTCTAGCTTGTTCTTCTTGATAAGTTAATACACCTGCAGGCGAAATAGTACTTGGCCATGTTTTTGCTAAATCAAGTGCTTTTGCCGCATTTTTATTATTAATTGAGATGTCTCCATTAGGTTCAATAATTTGTCCACCATTATAAGATTTAATCCATTCAAGGGCATCACAAGTAAGACCCTCATATGCATTTCCTTGCCAAACAAATCCTTGAAGTTTTGGGTCATTCTCTTTTTCTAAAACAATTTTAGCTGTTTGTGTTAGCTCTTCCCAAGTAGTTGGAACATTAAGTGAATACTTTGAAAGTAAATCTTTTCTGTAATAAAGTGCAGGTGCATCTGTAAAAAATGGCATTGCAACAAGTTTTCCATTTACCGTTTGAGATTCAACAATACTTGGAAAATGGTCATTAATAACATCTTGAACATAAGGTGTTAAATCAACTAAGTGGTTTGCTATTTGTGGCGCCCAAATTATATCTGTTTGATATACATCTATATCAGAATTTTTTGCAGCTAACCATAATTTATACTGACTAAACTGATCCGAGCTTGAAGTAGGCATTGCGACAACATTAACTTTTTGTCCATACATTTTTTCATAGTCTTTAAGTAATTTCTTAGTAAATTCAACATCGGCTCCAACAGAACCAGTAACAATATTTAACTCTCCTGCTAATAATGAACCTATCATTAAACTACATATAACAAATGATTTAATTAATTTCATAAATAATCCCCATTATAAAAAAAGCTATTCGTAAAATAACCTTGATATTGTCAAGGTAATACCTTGACACCTAAAATAACCTTAATATATATAAATACAATTTTTTAAAACGTATAAATAACTCTAAGTTTTGTAAAACTCTTATCTCCAGCATCATCAGAAATATCTGCATAAGAAGCTTTAAGCTCTAAATTATCAATGATTTTTGTACTAATTGCAATATCGAATTCACTTCTATCACTGCTACCATAACTAGTAGTCCCATAAAGTCCACTCAAATTAATCTTAGAAACAGTTACACCAGCTCCAACATATAATGTAGATGTATCAATACCAAAAAATTGATCATTTTCATCAAATGGATTTCCACTATCACCATATACAATCAAACTACCAACACCACTTTTTTTGCCAGTTTGAGCATATCCAGCTTTGAAATTGAAATTATCCATTGTATAAGTTCCATCAATATTTAAAATTGAGCCATTTTCTTTACCGCTTCTACTATCTTCGTTTGTTGCTACATATCTTGCACTTAAACCAACACCTTGAATACTTGTACTATATTTTCCACCTATTGCTGTAAAAAACTTACTACCACCAAAATAATAAAGTTGGATTTTGTTAGTATCATTAATAGTATAAACACCATCAATTAACGTAGCTTTTCCAGCATCTCTATTAGTAAAATCTGATAATGCTCCATCATTTCCACCACCATTTCTTTTATTTGCATATGCAACTTTTATAGCGGTATTTTCTATACCATTGTATGTAGCAACTGCTGCTTCAAAGTAATCTCCGAACCAATCATGTCCAATTGCTTGCCTACCAATAGATAAACCAAAATCACTATTTTCATAAGCAAGATTTGATACTCTTAATTGTGCACTACTTTTACCAAAGTCCCCATTATTTTTTTCGTTTAAAACATTATTTCCTATAAAACCTAGATTTAGTTTTATTTCATTTGTTAAACTTCTTTGATAATTAATAGAAACTGAACTATTTGTATATCCAGTATCTCTTTGACCATCTTGAGTTACTTTTTTAGAGAATGCTGAAACCTCTCCACTTATTTTATCGCTAGTATCTGCATAAGCAGATGCCCCCATTGTAACAATTGCCACCAGGCTAAAAGCCACCTTCTTCATCTTAACTCCTTTCATATTAACCCCTTCTTAACATTTTAGTGATTTAAAATTTTTTTGTTTGGGAGAACAAACAGAAGAAATTTATCATTAGTAAACTTTAATAAATATTAAATTTACTTTATTTAATTAATAAATTATAAAAATATTTTATATTTTTGATAGTATTTTATGTTTATTAAAGTAGTTTAATCTTTTATCTAATAGTTTTTAACTTGGTTTGAAAAGTTTAAATCCGCTGATTTTTTGATTATTACTTTTCAAACCTTTTTTAAGGATTTATAATAGTTTCGCACCATCTAAAGGTGCATTTTCAAGAGAAGTCATTTCAATAAGAAGTTCTTTTAAGTTATTTTGGAATGCATATTTTGAAATATTATCTTTTATATAATCTACCAAAAATGGATTATTAGATATCACGCCTCCTCCCATAACCAAAACTTTAGGATTAAAAATATTTACTAAAATACTTACACTAAACATTAAGCCCTCTAAAAACTCTTTGTATAGAGTTTCAGGAAATTCGTCTAAACTTTTAATTTCTTTACCTAAGTGTTTAGACCATTTGCTTAAAGCTATGCCACTAGTATGTAGTTCTACACAATTATTTTTTCCACATCCACATAAAAATGGAGTAGCTTTAAAAGGTATATGCCCTATTTCACCAGCACAATTTGCAACACCATGAACAAGATTACCACCAGTAACTATCCCTGCACCTATTCCTGTGCCAACATAAAGTGCAACAATATTTTTTTCATTAAAATATTTTGATTCTGCTAATACCGCACAATTAAGATCATTATCTATTTTTATTTTATGATTTGGAAAAGCTTCATTAAAATCAAAATTTTCAATCCCTATATTTGGTGCAGAGTGAATGATATTATTATTTACTTGACCTGCAAAAGAAATATTTACATGAGTAATATCCTTATGTACTTGAAGTATTTGTTTTAAAAAAGATATAAAATTTTTTTCTTCTGAGATTAAAATCTCACCATTATCAATTTGATATCTTGTATATGTGCCACCTTTATCTATATATAAATACATTATTTATCTCCTATTAATTCAATTATATTAGTTAATTAATTAAATTAACTTTAATTAATTGTTATAATAGCAATCATATAATAAGAATTTCATTAAGTCGAATTCATCAAAGAAGATAGAAATTCATCTATTAATTTTATCTTCAAACTTTTTGATAAACCTTTTTTACCTTGGTACTATCAAAATTAACTTAACTTTTCAGCCTGAATATTTCTCGGCATAGACTACTAGAGCCTTTTTTAAGCTACTCTAATATATAATTTCTTCCTTAAATTTTGAAGTGCGCTTGTGGTGGAATGGTAGACACGTACGCTTGAGGGGCGTATGGGGCAACCCGTGCTAGTTCAAGTCTAGTCAGGCGCACCACTTTTAAAACTTCCATTAAATTCTGCTATCTATTACATTAAATTATAATTTTTATAAATTCTATGCATATGTGACCATTCGTATGCTAAAATAACAAAAAAAATAATTTTATTATTTATTTAAGGAGAAAGCAAAATGTCAAACAAGTCGATAAAAACTAAGTTACTATCAATAATAACTTTATGTCTTTTATTTTTAGGTGTAATTATAACAGTGATTGCTGTAGTTGATTCAACAAAATCATTAAAAGAATCAGAAATGAACAAACTAATAGCTATAAAAGTAGCGAAAAGTGATGAAATAAAAAATTATTTTACAAGTTTAAAATCATTATTAATTTCTCTATCAAATACAAAATCAACAAAAGATGCCTTTAGTGCTTTGGAAGATGGTTTTTATAAATTATCAGATGAAATCAATATGGACACTAATAATGTAAAATCATCTTTGGAAAAAGATTTTGAAACTAATTATTTAAATTCTGTGAATTATGGTATTCCAAACTCTCCACAAAAAAAAGCTGTTAGTAGTTATATTCCTGAAGATATAAATGCCAAAATCGCACAATATATTTTTATAACTGACAATGATAAACCAATAGGTGAAAAAAATGGATTAACTTACAATCCAAAATATGATTCAACATATATGAATGCACATCAAACTTTTCATCCAACATTTAATAATTATTTGACAAATTTTCAACTTTACGACATCTTTATGGTTGACTTAAAAGGTAATGTAATCTATACAGACTTTAAAGAAAAAGATTTTGCTACTAATTTAAAAAATGGTCCATATAAAGATTCAGGTCTTGCAAAAGCTTATGAAAAAGCTTTAAATAAAAATGAGGGTGAAATAGCATTTGATGATTTTAAACCATATGAACCTAGCTACAATGGAGCTGCTTCATTTATTGCAACACCAATATTTATAAATGATATAAAAAAAGGTGTTTTAATATTTCAATTACCAATTGATATGATAAACAAAATTATGAGTTTTGATAAAAAGTATAAAGAAGCAGGACTGGGAGAAAGTGGAGAATGTTATTTAGTTGGTAGTGATTATGCAATGAGAAATGACTCAAGATTTACTAAAGATATTAATGATCCATTTGTAAAAAAACTTAATTCTACTATTGGTATATGGAAAATAAAAACGGACTCTACAAAAGCAGTTTTTGAGAAAAAACAAAATGATGGACAATGGATAATCAATGATTATAGAGATGTTCCTGTATTAAGTGTATTCAAAAAAATAGACATATTTGATGGAGAAGGAACTTGGGCTATAGTAGCAGAGATTGATGAAGAAGAAGCTTTAACTAATGCACATGAGTTAAGAAATGAAATTATGATAATTTCTTGCATATTAATAATTTTGTTTATTGCAATTAATTTATTTTTTGTAACTAAAATAATTGTAAATCCAATAAATAATTTTAAAAATGGATTATTAGGATTTTTTAAATATTTAAATAAAGAATCTTCTGAAGTAAAAGAACTTCCTGTATCTTCAAATGATGAAATAGGTGAAATGTCAAAAGTAATAAATGAAAATATTTTGAAAACAAAAAAACTTATTGAAAGTGATGAAAAATTTATTCAAGAAGTAATCTTAATGGTTGAAGAGATAAATAAAGGTTATTTGTATAAAAGATTTGAAAATAAAATAGAATCAGAAAATCTTGAAAAATTAAGATTAAATATGAATAAAATGTTAGAGAACCTAAATAATATTGTTGTAGGAAGTACAAATAAAGTTTTAGATGTATTAGAAAGTTTTGCAAAATTAGATTTTACAAACACTATAAAAGATGATAATGGAAAAATTCCAGTTGCTTTAAATAATGTAACAAATCTTATTACAGAAATGTTAATTGAAAATAAAGCAAATGGACTAACATTAAATAATAGTGCAAATATATTGATGTCTAATGTAGAAACTTTAAGTGCTAGTTCTAATCAAGCGGCAGCTTCATTAGAGGAAACAGCGGCAGCATTAGAAGAAATAACAAGTACAATAGTTAGTAATACAGAAAATGTAATAGTGATGTCTCAATATGCAAATGAATTGATAAAATCAGCAAATGATGGACAAGCCCTAGCAAACGAAACAAATGTATCTATGGATGATATAAATGAACAAGTTAATGCTATAAATGATGCCATTACCGTAATTGATCAAATAGCATTTCAAACAAATATACTTTCACTAAATGCAGCAGTTGAAGCAGCTACTGCTGGAGAAGCTGGAAAAGGTTTTGCAGTTGTTGCAGCTGAAGTTAGAAATCTTGCATCGCGTTCAGCTGAAGCTGCAAAAGAGATAAAAGATTTAGTTGAAAATGCAACATCTAAAGCAAATAACGGAAAAGTAATAGCTAACAAAATGATTGAAGGTTATAATGGATTAAATGAAAATATTTCTAAAACAATAGAACTTATTTCTCAAGTAGAATCTTCATCAAAAGAACAAAAAGCAGGAATTGAACAAATTAATGATGCTGTCTCAGAACTTGACCAACAAACACAACAAAATGCTCATGTGGCAAGTCAAACGGCAAGTATCGCAAGAAATACGCAAAATATTGCAAAAATTGTAATTGAAAATGCAAACGAAAAAGAGTTTGTAGGGAAAGATACAGTTGAAGCAAAAAAATTAGATAATGATTTAAAACCTTTTATTAATAATTAAAAAAAATATGCCAATAGTTAAATCTAAAACTTTTTAATTCACTTTATTCTAAGATGCAAATATTTACTAAAATAGTAAATATTTGCATCTAAAACTTTTTATTTAAACTCCTATTATTTATTATAAACTATGCTATAATTTTTAAAAACCCGAAAGGATATCCAATCAATAAAAAAATAGTTGGAAGAAAAGAGAGCATTTCAATACTTGACTTAGAGTTATTTGATTTGGATGCAAAAGTTGATACGGGTGCTGATTCAAACGCACTTCATTGTGATGATATTGTTATTAAAGATGACAAAGTTAGTTTTACATTATTGGATGAGATTCATCCTTCATATCATGGTAAAAGAATTACTTTACCTTTATACAAAATAAAACACGTAAAGAGTTCTAATGGTACTGTTCAAGCAAGACCATCAATAAAAGTAGTTGTGAAATTTTTTGGTAAAAATTATAAAAGTGTTATATCCCTTACAAATAGAGCTGATATGAAATTTCCTATGTTAATAGGGAGACGATTTTTAAAAGATAGATTTTTAGTAGATGTTGCACAAGAATATTTATGTAATAAACAAAATGGAGAAATAATTTGAGAGTATATGTATTATCAAGGGATAAAAACCTATATTCAACTAAAAGATTAGTTGAAGAAGCTACCGCAAAAGGCTGGGAAGTAAAAGTTATAGATTATTTAAAATGTACTATTGAAATAATGAAAGGTGAACTTGTAATTAACTATTTAGGACAAGTATTACCAACTCCAGATGCAATTATTCCAAGAATTGGAGCAAGTAGAACCTTTTATGGTACTGCTATGGTGCGACACTTTGAAATGATGGAAGTATTTAGTACTTCAGGAAATTTAGCAATTGCTAGAAGTAGAGATAAACTAAGAAGCTTACAAGTTTTATCAAAAAAAGGTGTTGATATGCCAAGAACAGTTTTTGCTTCTAATAAATCTAGTGCAAAAGATGTTATTGAATTATCTGGTGGAGCACCCTTAGTTTTAAAAATCTTAGAAGGAACACAAGGTGTTGGTGTTGTTTTAGTAGATAGTGAAAAAGCCGCAAAGTCAGTTCTTGACGCTTTTTACGGCATGGATGTAAACTTACTTGTTCAAGAATATATTGAAGAAGCAGGAGGAGCTGATATTAGAGCATTAGTTGTAAATGGTGAAGTTGTTGGAGCAATGAAAAGACAAGGTGCTGAAGGTGACTTTAGATCTAATCTTCATCAAGGTGGAAGTGCAACAGCCCATAAACTAACAAGAAAAGAAAAATCAACAGCAATTGCTGCAGCCAAAGCTATGGGACTTGGTGTTTGTGGTGTTGATATGATACCTTCTTCAAGAGGACCTCTTGTAATGGAAGTAAACTCAAGCCCAGGATTAGAAGGAATTGAAAAATCAACTGGTATAAATATTGCTGGTAAGATTATGGAGTATATTGAAAAAAGTGTAACTCCTAGATGTGAAATAAACCCTAAAAAAAGAAAAATTAAAAAAGATAATATTGGAGCTTAACATATATGCAAAATAACGATTTAGTTATTGGCAATGTAGCAATACCAAAGGGCAAAGAAGTAAAGATTCAACTTGAATTACCAAAGCTTTATAATACCCCTACTCATCTACCAATTAGAGTAATAAGAGGTAGAAAAACTGGACCAACAGTTTTTATTAGTGCAGCTATACATGGTGATGAATTAAATGGTATTGAAATAATTAGACGACTAAGAAAACTTGATATTTTAAAAAAACTACATGGAACTATAATATTTGCACCAATAGTAAATGTTTATGGAGTTATGACATTATCTAGGTATTTACCAGATAGAAGAGATTTAAATAGAAGTTTTCCAGGAAGTATAAAAGGCTCCATTGCCAGTAGAATTGCTAAAATATTTTTTGATGAAATAGTTTCTAAATGTGATTTAGGAATAGATTTACATACAGGTTCAATACATAAATCTAATTTGCCACAAATTAGAACAAATATGGATAATGAATATACTCTAAAATTGGCTCGTGCTTTTGAAGCACCTGTTATTTTACACTCTGAATTAAGGGATGGTTCACTAAGAGCTGAGGCTCAAGAGATGGGAACACCAATTCTTTTGTATGAAGCAGGTGAGGCTTTAAGATTTGATGAAACTTGTATAAGAATTGGTGTAAAAGGTATAATAAATGTCCTAAGAGAAAATGGGATGCTTCCCAAAGTCATAAGAAAAACTACCAAAACACCAATTACTTCAAGGGTAAGTAAATGGATTAGAGCAAATGAAAGTGGTATGGTTAGAACCATAAAAGCCTTGGGTGACACAGTAAAAGAAAATGAAGTTATAGCTTATATTGATGAACCTTTAGATGATAATAGTTTTGAAATATTATCCCCTTTTGATGGTATAATTATTGGTAAATCTCAAATTCCCCTTGTACAAGAAGGAGATGCGATTTTTCATATAGCAAAATTCAGAAATCTAAATGTAGCGGAAGATAAAATAGAATATTTTAACGAAGATGCAATAAAACAAAGTGAATTTTACGAATTAAATAACGAAGAGATCATTGAGTAATGGAAAAGTTTTACGATATTTTAAAACAGTTAATTAGAACACCAAGTGTTGTTGGGGCGGAACATCCTTTTTTTATGAGAGTAAAAAGAGAACTTGAGGAATTGGATTTAAATGTTGAATATTATGATGGAGTTTTAGTTGCTAAGGGTAATAATCCTGACAGCGGTTATATATCAGGACATGCAGATAGACATGGACTAATTTGTACTGGACATAATGAGTTTCAATATGCTGCTTTTATTGCAAAAAATCAGGCTGACTTAAGGGGAAATTCAAACTCTGAAAAGCTTTTAAAAAACTTTGAAATGAGATTTATTGATCAAAAAGTTCAAGCTTATGAACCTTGGTCTGGAAGTTATTTAGGAATGGGTATAATAAAAGATGCTTTTCTTTGTAATAGAAGAAAAAATATTATCTTTAAAATTGATGGTTTAGAACACCTTTTACCTGGAACTGCTATTGCTTTTATGGATAGTCTAGAAATAGATGAAAATGGTTTAGTTTCTGCACAACTTGATAATGTTATTTCTATTGCCATAATAATATATTTATATCAGCTAGGTTATCAAGGAACTGCATTTTTCACTGCAAGTGAAGAGGCTGGAAAAAGCTGGAGATTTTTACTTGAATATTTTAGAAGATTTGATATAAATACAAATGAACTACTTGTATTAGACACAAGTCCATATAAAAGTGTAGATGATATCAATCATTTAGATATTGTTTTAAGAAATAGAGATGAAAATGCTTATTTTAGATCACCTTTAGAAACAAAAATTAAAAAAATTGTATTAGAGAACAATATAAATTATCATTACAAAGATGCCTATTTAGAAAATCTAATGACAAGTGCTGGCACTAAAGGTTCAATTGGTGTTACAGAACTTGGAAGAATAATTGATGCAACTAAGGGTGAAATTCAAGGTGCAACTTTGCAAGTTCCAACTATTGGCTATCATACAGTAGAAGAAACAACTACAAAAAAAGCTATTGATACTATGATTTTAGTGTTATCAAAACTTTATTTAGAAGAAGGTAATTAAAAATTACCTTTTTTTAATAAAATAGACTAAAAGCGTAGATATAACTGCAGAGATAAAAAGAGTATTTAAAACTAAATAAGTTCCTCCTTCTCCTTGTGTAAAAGGTAAAGAAGTTGTATTCATACCAAAAAATCCAACAATCAAATTCAAAGGTAAAAATATCCCTGATAATAAAGTTAGAATATAAACTGTTCTATTCATCTGTTCATTATTTTCTACAAGATAAGAGTTATGTAAGGTATCAAGTTTTTCTAAAAGCATACCTGAGTTTCTATAAGCTCTTTGTAAATGCTCCAATATATCCTCAAAGTTACGTTCCAAATAATCTTCATCTTTTTTATAATGATTGATTAAACTTGATATTACCTCTACACACTTAAATAAAACTCTATTGATTTTTATAAAGTTATTTTTGTAAGAAAACCATTTTTTATTGAAGTTTTTATCAATTTTATTTTCATAAAAACTATCTTCTATAACTTCTATTTCTTCTATATACTCATTAATCATTTTTAATATAGAATCAACATCTTTATTTAAATATTGATAAAAACCATCAACATTTTTTAAGTTCAAAAACTCTTTATTTTTTTTATCATAATAAAAATATGAACTATCTGTAATAATAAAAGCTTTACTAAGTGGAACTACTTTTTTATCTACTAATTGGGGGATTCTAAAAATAAATAAATCATAATTTTCATCTTTAAAAAATACAGAAGGATGTATTTCATTTTCTATATCTAAAAGATGAAAATCATTGATATCACTATGTTTCATTATTTGGTTAATTGTTTGTATAAAGAGTTTAAATCACCTAAAACCCAAATTTCTTTAATCTTATCATTCTCTATTCTAAAAAATGAAGCACCGTTATATCGGATTCTTCTATTTGTGGCTTCTATATCAAAAAGTTTTCCCATATGAGTTCCGTTATATATGGCTCTTGCACTTACTAAATTATTTTCAGCAATCATAAGTTCAACACCATGGTATAGATTAGGAATAGCACTTAAAATCATATCAAAGTACTCTTCAAACTCTTTTTTACCATTTGTTTCGATATCTAATGTACCTCTAAAAAGTATGTTATCATCAAACAGTTTATCAATATATGATTTATCTTTTTTATTCCAAAGATTCTCATAATAAGATTTTACAATTTCTTTATTTCTATTCATTTTCTCTCTTTAAGTAATTTGAAAAATTATACTACTTTTTTTCTTTTTTTACTCCTGAGAAATCATCTGTTTATAAAGTTCTTTATACTCTTCAATCTCTTCTGTACTTGCTTTTCTCCTACAACTTAGAAAACCATCTGAACCATCACACCCAATAAAAGGGTAAACAGTTGCAAATACCCAATAAAATCCACCTGACTTAGTCGCATTTTTAACATATCCAGTCCAAATTTCTCCTCTGTTGACAGTATCCCATAGGTCTTTAAAAGCAGCCTTTGGCATATCTTTATGTCTTACTAAATTATGTGGTTGTCCGATTAATTCTTCTAATGAGTACTCTGCAATACTACAAAAATCATCATTTGCAAAAGTTATTATTCCTTTTTTGTCTGTTTCACTTACTAAAAAAGCATATTCATCTAATACTGTTTCTTTTTCATTTGCCATTAATATATTCCTTAAAATTGCTTCATTTTAGCTTCTATTACCAATTTTGTTGCTAACTCTTGTATCTCTTTTGAAAGTTCAGAAACATTTCCTGCTTCACTAGCATTTTCTTGCGTTGCTTTATCTAAAGAAGTCACAGTAAAATTTATCTGTTCTATTCCACTCATTTGTTCTTTTGATGCACTACTAACATCATCTATAATATCTATAGTTCCAGAGATATGAGTATTTAATTCATCATAACCTTTTATCATATTATCAGAAATAATTTTCCCGTCATTTGCTTTTGTAGTTGCATTTTCAACTAAATTTTTTATCTCTTTTGCAGCTTCTGCACTTCTAGAAGCTAGATTTCGCACCTCTTGTGCAACAACAGCAAATCCTTTTCCAGCTTCTCCTGCTGTTGCTGCTTCAACGGCTGCATTTAGTGAAAGAATATTTGTTTGGAAGGCTATTTGGTCAATTATTGTTATTGCTTCATTTATTGCATTTACATGTTCATTTATCTCATCCATTGAAGTTGCTGTTTGAGAAGCTAATACCTGTCCATTTTTTACTGATTTTTTTACTGTTTCTCCTAAATCTGCCATTTTATTTGCATTTTCAGCATTATTTCTAGTAAGTGAAGTTATCTCTTCTAATGCAGCAGCTGTTTCTTCCAATGAAGCAGCTTGTTGATTTGCTTTTTTAGCTAATATATCCATAGAAGATGTCATATAATCAGAGTTTCGAGAAAGAAGTTCACCATTTTCTAAATTATTTTGAGCATTTGTAGATAAAGTATTTCTTAATATATTAACAGACTCCATTACTTCTCTTAACTCATGCGTTATTTTTTTATCAATTGTTACACTATTTTTATAATTATCATCTGTATATTCTTTTAATCTATCTTTAACATCTGTCATATTTTTTTCTAAACTATCTATCATAGTGTTTACAGTTTTAGCCAAAGTTCTAATCATAAAATTTTCAGTAGTTGATTTTACTTTACAGTGAAAAATTCCTTTTTGTATTTTGTCAAGTGACAAAATAATTTCACCCAGTACTTTCATATCTTTTTTTCGTGTTTCATCTATATGTTCAAAGTGAGAATTCATTTGTGCTAAGACAAAACCAATTTCATCTTTTTTTATATATTCTGCTTTTTGAACCCTATTAGTTCGATAAAACATAAAATCCATAATATCCATAAAATATTTATCAAGTCTTTCTACACCACCAACTATTCTTTTCATCACTGCTAAATTTGTATAAGCAACAACTAAAGCAAATATGATATTTACAGCTATTATTGCTACCAAATCAGAAGCTGCTAAAATTGTAGTAATTGATATAGTGGCAAAACCAATTTGAGAAATCAACATATTGATAATCATTCTTTTTTTTGTATTTATATTAGTGAACAATTTATTCCTTCATAATTTTTTTGAAATTTTATTATAACATTATTTGCTTCAAATAAATTATTTTTTTAATTCTTTTTATTAATATTATTTAAAGTTCTATAGCATTTTTAATAATATTAATACCATATTTGTCCCTTAAATCATTTATTTTACTTGCTAATTCCAAATTTTTTTTATCATTCTCATATTCAAAAATATTAAAACTATGATTATTATTTTCTACAAAATTAGATACTGTTAGATTTAACTGAATAATATAATGTGTTGGATGAATATCGATTTTTTTAAAAAGTAATAAAATAGCATCTTTAAAATATTTTTCATTGAATAACCTATTTGTATTTATATAATCTTTTGATTTACTTTTATAGTCATATCTTATTTTTAGAAAAAATGTTTGGGGAGTAACTTTTTCTTTAAATACCAAAAAACTAAGATATCTACACAAAATAACTATTCTTCTTTTTATCTCATTTCTATCTTGAACTGGGTCAAAAGTACGCCCTATTCCAATAGACTTTTTAGAATTTCTTGTAAGTGTTCGTTCCTTATCTAAACCTAAAATTCTATTATAAAGCTGGATTCCTGGCTTTTTCCAAGAATAAAAAAGCTCTTTTTTATCTCTTACTTGTCCTAATCTTCTTATTCCATTTACTAATAATCTTTTTTCATATCCTTTTCCAATACCTGGAAATGCAGAAATTGGTTTATCCTTTATATACTCATACACTTCATTTTGATATATAATTTTTATACCATCAGGTTTTGCATCATTTGTTGCAAGTTTTGCTATCCATTTTGTATTTGCAATACCAATTGAAATTGGTAGTTTAAAATTATTATAAACCTCTTCTTTTAACTCTTTTGCAAAGTCCAATATCTCTTTATCAGCAATATAACCACTTAAATCAATAAAAAATTCATCTATACTAAACTGCTCCACATGGGGAGTTTTTGTATATAAATATTTATTAAGTTTTTGAGATAAATCATGGTACAAAGTATAATCAGGAGGTATCATTATAAGATGAGGACAAAGCATCAATGCTTCACTTACACTCATAGCAGTCTTTACTCCATATCTTCTTGCTTCATAAGAAGATGTGGTGATTATCCCTCTAATTCGTCCGTTTGCATCTTTATAATACTCTTCAAAAGTGCCACTATTTTTACTTAAAATAGAACTTACAAAGGCACCATTATTTTCACTTATTACTTTTTTTATATTTGATTTATTATCAAATATTGAAAGGTTGCTTCGTCCTCCAACTGCAACAGCTTTTCCTATTAAGTTTTTATTTATGGTTCTATGTGCTGATACAAAAAATGAATCAATATCTAAATGAATAATCATAAAAGAATTATACAATATTTTATTACAAAATGAAATAAAATTGCAAAATGAAATATTTGACTTTAAAATTTATTTCTTGTATATTTTTATCTTTTAAAGGATAAAAAATAGAACCTTGTAGAAATTGTAAAAGTGAAATAGAACCAAAACTAAGACAATGCCCATATTGTGGAATACTTAATCCAACTATAAAATTAAAAGAGATATTTATTGGTATTTTTGTTGTTTTAGCAGTTATGAGTGTAGTTACTTATTTTATGAGTTAATTATCTTAAAAATTTTCCCATAAAATATCCAACTGCTAAGCCTATTAAGTGAGCATACCAAGCTACTGGCAATCCAATCAATACTGGTGCAATTGAGATTATTACAACCCAAGTTATTATACCCTTTCTTTGATAAGTATCAACAAGAGCAACATAACCTAAAAGTACACATAGTGCGCCTGATGCACCAACAAGGTTATGATTCATTCCCATCAATTGCATAAATGCAAAACTTAATAATGAAGTTAAAACACCACCAATAAAATAAAGAATAAGTAAGGTTTTTACACCCCTATATTTTTCAATTAAATTACCAAATTGAAAAAGTACAAACATGTTCATTAAAATATGCCCTACTCCACCATGGGCAAACATACTTGAAAGGGGTTGATACCAAAGGTTAGCTTCAAGAAAAAAAACATTTAATCCCAAAAATAAAGAGCCATTTTCCATATTAGTTTGAAAAATATACATCAATATAGTAACTAATATAATAAAGTTTGAAACTGTAATTAACTTATTATCTTGCATTGTGTTTAAAAGCCTTTATAATACAATCTATTCTATCTTTAATTTCATTTTTATCATACTGTAAAAACTCTGTTTCCACCATAAAAAGTTCTTTGCCATTTATTCTAAAAGAGCTTAAGATTTTTCCAGCATATGATTTTCTTTTTTCATCTTTTATTCTAGGGTCATTTTTATCATTTTCTATAATTTCATATTTTATATTTAAATATTTTACTGGGTTTTGTTTTTGAGTAATTGAAATAGATGATTTGAAAAACTCATTTGCTTCTTCAATAGAAATTTTATCTTTTAAATAAAACTTCCCAAATTTAGGTTTAATAAAACCTCCATTTAAAACATATAAACCACTTTCTAAATAATATTTTCCATCTTTTAACAAAGTTGGATTAGTAATAGCATCAAAAGTAAAAGTTTGTTTTTGACACTCTAAATTTGAGTTGATTCTTGGGGGAATTTTTTCTTTTGGACCAAACTTAGCATAAAGAGTCATCACTATTGAAATTATTACAATAGAAACCAAGGTAAAGAAATTATTTACAACTTGGCTAACTCTTCTATGCTCTCCTGTCATAAAATTATATTAATCCTTCTTTTAGAACATCTTCAATTCTATCTACAGGTTTGATTTCCATATATTTTTTAACTTCAGCAGGAATATCCTCTAAGTCTCTTTCATAATTTTTTCTTGGAATTAATGCTTTTTTCATCTTAGCTTTAAACCCTGCAATTAGTTTCTCTTTTAGTCCACCAATTGGTAGCACTTTTCCAGTAAGAGTTAATTCTCCTGTCATACAAACATCAGATTTAATCTCTCTATTACTTAATATTGAAGCAATAGTTAAAGCCATAGTAATACCAGCACTTGGGCCATCTTTAGGAGTTGCACCTTCTGGAATATGTAAGTGAATATCATATCTTTTATAAACTTCACTAGCTTCTAACTCGATATTTTCTTCTTTTTCTTTTACAGACATTGGAATAAGATTTTGATCAATTTTTAATTTACCTTCATCAATTAAAAGCTTAACGACAGAGTATGAAATTCTTGAAGACTCTTTCATAACTTCACCTAAGTTTCCAGTAACAACTAAATTACCTTTTCCTTTTAGTTTTATTGCTTCAGATTTTAAAACATCTCCACCAACTGCTGTCCAAGCAAGACCATTTGCTACACCTACCATATTTTTTTTATCTGCAGGGTCAATTTCAAATACAGGGTTATCTAAATAATGTTTTAAATTTTGTGTATTAATTGAAACTTTTTCAACACCTTCAGATAAAATCTTTTTAGCAGATTTTCTAAAAAGTTTAGCAAAAACACGTCTTAAATTTCTTACTCCTGCTTCTCTTGTATATGAAGAAATAATTGTTTCAATTGTAGGTTTACTTAAACTTACTTCACTTTTTTTAAGCCCATGTTTTTCCAACTCTTGAGGTATTAAATAATCTTTTGCAATATGATATTTCTCATTTGGAGTATAAGATGAGATTTCAATAAATTCCATTCTATCTCTAAGTGGTGCTGGTATTCTTCTTGCATCATTTGCAGTAGATACAAATATTACTTGCGATAAATCAATTGCAAAATTTAAATATAAATCTCTAAATTCATGATTTTGTTCAGGGTCTAAAACTTCAAGCATAACAGCAGTTGGATCACCTCTGTGATTTGCTCCTAGTTTATCTATCTCATCTAAAACCATTACTGGATTCATTTTTTTTGCATCAATTAATCCCTTTACAAGTCTTCCTGGCATAGCACCAACATAAGTTCTTCTATGACCTCTAAGCTCGTTTACATCTTCCATACCACCTAAAGCAACCCTTACAAGTGGTCTTTTTAACGCTTGAGAAATAGAATTAGCCAAAGAAGTTTTACCAACACCTGGAGGTCCTACAAAACATAAAACAGTTCCTCTAGCTTTTTCACTTTCAACTTCTCTTTGTTCTAAAAGTTGTTTTACTGCAAAATACTCTGATATCCTTTCTTTTGCTTTTTCTAAAGAATAATGGTCTTTATTTAGCTGTTTTTCCACCGCATCAACAGATATCTTTTCATCAGAATATTCTCCAAATGGTATATCTAAAACCTGCTCCACATATGACTGAAGAAGTGAAGCATCAGGTGAGTCTTGGTGCATACGAGATAATTTTTCAACTTGTTTTTTGGTCTCTTTAAAAGCATCTTTCCCCATAAAAGGTTTAAGTTTTTTTAATCTTTTTTTATAAGATTTTATCTCTTCATCTTTTTTATTTCCAGTTCCAAGTTCTTGCTGTATAGCTTTAATTTGTTCTTTTAGGAAATAGTCTTTATGTGTTTTTTCGATTTTAGAATTTACTTTTTGAGTAATATCTTTTTGTATTTTAAAATTTTCTATTTCTTTTTGGATTATCTCAATAATTGAAATTAATCTTGTCTCAATATCTGTTTGAGAAAAAAGTTTATAAGCTTGTGATTTTGTTACTTTTAAAACAGAAGATATTAAATCAGCAATTCTAACTGCATCATTATTTTCATCAATTGTTTTTATCAAATCAACTGGAAACTTTGTATTTATTTTTGATAATTTTGATACATTATCTCTAAGTATATTTAATACAGAAGTAACACTTTCTAGTGAATAAGGTTTTGTCTCTATTATTTCCACTTCACAAACTTCAGGATTGTCAATTTTAAATTGACTAATTCTTCCTTTTGCTAAACCTTGGAAAAGTACTTTTATTTTACCATCAGGTAAAGATACTTTTCTCATAATATTACCTATTACACCTACATCATAAAATTGACCATCAAATCTATCTTTACTCTCTTGACCATCTTTACTAACTGCTACTATTACTAATTTATTTTCATTTATTGCTTTTTCAACTGCACTAATATTTGTTTTATTATTTAAAAAAAGTGGTGCAATCATAAATGGGTATAAAAATACCTCATCTTCAATAATTAACGGTAATTCCTGTGGGAATTCATCATAACTTGTTAAATCCATTAAATTTATAACTCCTAAAATATTTTTTATTATTCAAATATATATCTATACCATGGAACATTTACTTCTTTTATTTCTTTTGGATCAACCCAATTTTTTGCTACTTTTTCTTCATAATATTCTGCAGCTTTTGGCTTGTCAATTCTCTTATACAAGTCTGCTATTTCTTTATCAAAAGAAGCTTTTGCCATCGCTAAACGTGCATTTATTGTTCCTACAAGTGGCATATATGGTGAATTTGGAAACTTAACCATAAACTCATCAATATCTTTTTGTGTTTGTGTAATTAGGTTTTGTTCTCTAAATTGAGAAGAAAAAGCTAAAAAGTTTGCTTTTATTTTTAAATATCTAAAATAATCAATACTTTTACTAACAGCAAATTTTTTAGTATATTCATCAATATAGAAATTTGCTAATTCATACTCCTCTTTTTCAATATGAGCATTTACTAATATTTGTAATGCTGTTGCAAGTAAAGGTGAATTTTTATGTTCACTCTCTAAAGAAATATATGAATCATCTGCACCTTCTAAATCTGCATTTGCAATTTCACTTGCAATTTTGTTGTACCAGTAAATAGCTGGTTGCCCATACTCTTTTGGACCTTTTTTAGAAGAACAAGATGTAAGAGTGAAAGCTAATCCGCCAATCATTACTAAACTCAAACTCTTCTTTATCAATGTGTTTAATTTAAGCATTATTACTATCCTTTTGTAAAAAGAAGTATTTTAACTAATCCTACCTTAGGAAATATTTGATATAATTTTAAAAACAAATTCAAGGCATAATATGAAAATTACATTAATTGGTAACGGAATGATGGCAAAAGCTTTAGCTAATGGTTTAGTTAAGAACTATAGTGTAGAAATTTTGGGTAGAGATGAAGATAAATTATTAAAACTAAAAAAACTAATACCAGAAATAGAAGTAAAAGTTCTTGATGATGATAAAGAAGATATTACAGACAAAAATATCATTTTTTGTGTAAAACCATATGCTTTACAAAGTGTTGCAGTTAGACTTGAAGGAAAAGCAAACTTATTTATTTCAATTTTAGCAGGTACTAAAATTGAGAGCCTTAAAAAACATATCTCTTCTAAATACTATATAAGAGTAATGCCTAACGTTGCTTCATCACTTAGAAAATCTATGACTACAATTACAGGTGATAGAGAAGTTAAAAACTTGGCAATTGAACTATTTAATTCTATTGGAAAAACTTTATGGGTAAATACTGAAACACAACTTGATATTGCAACAGCAGTTGCTGGAAGTGGTCCTGCATTTTTAGCATTAGTTGCTGAAGGAATAGCTGATGGTGCAGTTAAAGCGGGACTTGAGCGAGAATATAGTTCATATTTAGTACAAGGTCTTTTTGAAGGTTTTGCAGCATTATTAGAAAAAACTCATCCTGCTGTAATAAAAGACTCTGTTACAAGCCCAGGAGGTACAACTATTGCTGGTGTTTCTACGTTAGAAGAAGGTGGAGTAAGAAGTGCAATGATAAAAGCTATTGAAGATGCACACAACAAAGCAGTTGAAATCTCTAAAAAATAGTTTTATCTTTCTTGAAACTATTATTTCTTTAGTTGTTATATCTATTATCGTAAGCATATTTTTTAAATTAAATTACGATAATAGTGCCAACATAAAATTCCAAAATCTAAATAACATATCAAACAAACTTATAAAATCTGACTATCAAAATATGCAAATCTCACAAAAAGAACTAACTCTTTTAGAAAATGGTATTGAAAATAAACTTCTTGTAAATAAAATTACTTCCAATGAAAATGAAATCTCACTATATAAATATGAACTTATTAAATAAAAAATCATTTTCTCTTATAGAATTAATTGTATCGATTTTTATTATTTCACTTATTTCCATATATTCAATATATTTTTACAAAGAGATTTTTTTCAAAAATGAACAACTTTTTTTAGATGAAAAAACAAAACTTGAACTTCTTAATTTCAAACTATTTTTACAAAAAAATAAAAACTTTGATAAACTCTCATTCTCAAATCAAAAACTTTATTATGACGATGCTTTATTATTAAAAGAGGTAAATAAATATGAATTTATATCAAAAAATGACTATATTTCAATAAATCTTTGTTTACAAAGTAGAGTTTGCCAAGAAGTGGTTATAGCAAAATGAAAAAATCATTTTCACTATTAATTACCTTAATACTAATTACAATATTTTCATTTTTTACAATTTTTATAATTCAAACAAGGGCTTTGTCTATTTCAAATACTACAAACACTTATTTGCAAATGCAAACAAAATTTCATTTGGATTTTTTTAAACAATACATAAATAGTTTAGATTTAAAAACCAAATGCCTTGATACTTTATCTTATAATGAAGATATTTATAAAATATATGCAAATATAACATTTCAAAATAGTTGTACAAGTAACTTACCACAAGATGTTACAATAGATATTTTTGCAAGTTCAAAGAGTTTGAATAATGAAATAAATCTACACGAAAGAATTATCAAACATATAAACTAATTTAGGAGATTATTGTAGATTTAATTGTGCTTATTGTAGTATTCTAGCTTTAGTTTAGTATAAAGGTAGCAAATGGATTTTATTCAAAATTTTTTACAACATTCAATAACCTTCTTCGCTATCATGGATCCAATAGGTGTTAGTGCCATAGCCTTATCATTATTAAGTGAAAATATAACAAAAATTCAAATAAGTACAATCGCAAAAAAATCATCTTTGACAATAGTTATTGCTTTTTTTGTTGTTCTTATTACAGGAGATTTAGTTCTTAAAATATTTAGTATTAGTGAAAATTCATTGAAAGTTATGGGTGGAATTATACTTATAATGACAGCTATTACAATGGTAAATGGAAGTAGTAAAGAAAAAACACCTAGTGATTCTAAAATGGATGAAGAAAAAGCTATTATTCCCATAGGAATTCCTATTGCTTTTGGGACAGGACTTTTTACCACTATAATTATTTTCAAAAGCCAAGCTGAAAATTTTACGGATATTATTTCAATTGCTTTGGCATTTAGTATAAATGCTTTAATTTTCTATTTTGTTTTAAAAAACTCTATTTATATTAAAAAATATTTAGGAGCTATGGGGCAAAGTATTATTACAAAATTAATGGGATTAGTTGTAGGTGCAATTGCTATACAATTTATAGTTTCAGGTGTTGTTCATTTAGCGAAAAGTTATCTCTAACTTTTCCTAAATTTTAAGATAAAACTACTTCTAATACTTTTTTTGCTAGTTTCAAGGCCTTACTTCTGTGGGAAAACTCTTTTTTTATCTCATGATTTAATTCACCTAAAGTTTTATCAAAACCTTTAGGTATAAACATAGGGTCATAACCAAAGCCTTCATTTCCAATCTCTTTAGAAATAACACTTCCATACATCCAACCATGCACAGTATAAACTTCACCTTTATAAATAATACATATACAAGCTGTATAATATGCTGGTGTGATTTGAAGATTTTTTTCAAGTAATTTTGAAATTAATTTTGCATTGTTTTCTTTATCACTTGAGCCCTCACCTGCATATCTTGCAGAGTAAATACCAGGTTCATTATTTAGTGCAGGAACTGTAATACCACTATCATCTGATACTACGATATAATCTTCATTATTTAGTTTTTCATAAATTGCCTTTGCTTTTATAATTGCATTTCCTTTAAAGCTATTTGCATCTTCAATTATTTCCATATCACCAATTAACTCTTTAAAAGTATAAATCTCTTCATTTGGAAGAAGCTTCTTAAACTCTGAAATTTTGCCTTTATTTGAAGTTGCCAAAACTATTTTCATTACTTTCCTTATTTATGATTATATTAATCTATTTACTATATAATTTTTGCTTATTTTATCAA
The DNA here is from genome assembly GCF_050300555.1 of Arcobacter sp. Taxonomy (NCBI): domain Bacteria; kingdom Pseudomonadati; phylum Campylobacterota; class Epsilonproteobacteria; order Campylobacterales; family Arcobacteraceae; genus Arcobacter; species Arcobacter sp. Next base: position 66,403 of record NZ_JBNKXY010000003.1, on the reverse strand, counting down.
ACTTCAGGATTATAAATGATTAAATCGATTATGCCATTAAGCGCAATTATTTCACTTAGATTTTTTGGTCTTTTTATTGTACTACCAGTTATCTCTGTTTACGCAATGAATTTACAAGGTGCAACAACGAGTATTGTTGGAATTATAGTTGGTGGATATGCGCTTACACAGATGATATTTCAAGTTCCATTTGGAATTATGAGTGATAAACTTGGAAGAAAAGGAACAATTATTGTTGGACTTATTTTATTTGGTTTAGGTTCAATACTTTGTTCTGTATCAACCGATGTTTTAACTTTACTTCTTGGAAGACTTATGCAAGGAGCTGGTGCTATTGGTGCTGTTGTAACTGCAATGATTAGTGACCTTGTAAAAGAAGAACAACGACCAAAAGCTATGGCAATGATGGGTGGAAGTATTGCAATGGCATTTGCATTTGCTATGATTTTAGGACCTACACTTGGTTCATGGTTAGGGGTTGAATCTCTATTTGTTCTTACAGCTGCAATTGCATTTTCATCTATTATAATTTTATTAAAAGCTGTTCCAAATCCTCCTAAAATAACACATACATACAATAAAAAAGGTGCTGTTACTTCTGTACTTTTTAATAAAAATCTTATCAAAATGAATATCACTAACTTTTTACAAAAAGGGTTTATGACTTTTGCATTTATGATTATCCCTATGGTATTAATAAAACATTACGAATGGGTAATGGCTGATTTATGGAAAGTTTATTTACCAGCTACTATTTTTGGAGTTTTTGCTATGGCTCCTGCAGCTATATTAGCTGAAAAAAAAGGAAAATTTAAAGAGGTACTTATTGCAGGTATTATATTTTTTGGAGTGTCATATTTGATAATTGGAACTTCATCTAGTCCTGTTATTTTTGTGATTGGTGTTGTTCTATTTTTTATTGGTTTTAATGTACATGAACCAATTATGCAATCACTTGCTTCAAAATATGCAAAGGTTCACCAAAGAGGTTTTGTTTTAGGTATTTTTAATTCATATGGTTATTTTGGTACATTTTTAGGTGGATTATTAGGTGGTGTATTTTTTGAAAAAGTAACTCTATTTGATATAGTTATCGCAATTGCTGCAATTTGTGTTGCTTGGGCAATTATGATTTTTACTTTACCAAATCCACTAAAAAAACAAACCGCATATTTAAATTTGAATGAATACGATAAAACAAATATTTCAAAATATGATAATAATGGTATAATTGATGAATGGTATGTAAATGATACAGAGAATTTGTTAATCATAAAGTATGATATAGAAAAAATTAGTGAAGATGAATTAAAAGGCTCTTTAAAAATAACATGAGAAAATATTTAATCGTTTGTTCTCTTCTTATTACTCTTTTAACTCTTAGCTTTGCAGTAAAAACATTTAATATTTCCCAAGAAAAATTGAATGAATTTACTGCAAAGTATGGTGAAGAAGCTGAAACAAGAGTATTAATTTGGGATAAAATGGTCGAAAATGCTAAATCAAAAGATATACTACATAAACTTAAAGATGTCAACGATTTTTTTAATAAAATAAAATATTCAACTGATATACAACACTGGGGTAAAAAAGATTATTGGGCTGCACCCTTTGAATTTATGGGGACAGGTGCAGGTGATTGTGAAGATTATGCAATTGCAAAATATTTTACACTTAGACAATTAGGTGTGCCAGAAGATAAACTAAGAATTACATATGTTAAGTTACTTCGACGTGGAACACAATATGAACAAGCTCACATGGTACTAACATATTATCACACACCAACTTCTACTCCAGTTGTTTTAGATAATGTTAATAAAACTTTAAAACTTGCCACTAAAAGACCTGATTTAAAACCAGTTTATAGTTTCAATGCACAAGGACTATGGCAAGCAAAAAACAAAGGTAAAACTTCAGAACTTGTAGGACAAAACAATCTAAAATCTTGGAAAGATTTAATGAGTAGAATTTAAAAAGGAAAAACATGTCTTTATCAAAACAACTTTACATAATAATATCTGTAATATTTTTTGCAATATTTGCAGGTAATTTTATTATTAGTGTTAAAAATACCAAAGAGTATTTGGAAATAGAATCAGCAACAAAAGCGCAAGATACTGCTACTTCTATAGGTCTTAGTTTAAAACCTCTGATTGGTGATAAAAAAGACCCTGAAATTGAAAGTATCATTAAAGCCATTGCAAACAGAGGATTTTATAAAGAACTAAGATTGGAAGATATTGAAATTTCTTTTACCAATGATGAGTTAATAAAAAATATAAAAGATTTAAATATCAATAACTATACATCAATTTCTGATGTAAAAATCGATCCAAAATATGGGAAAATAGAACTTCAAAAAAGTGGTGAACTTTTTGAAAATGCACTTGATTCCTTAGAGTCAGTATCAAAAGATGAAGTAATCACAGAAGATACCAAAACAAGTTCTAAATATCTATTTATACCAACTAAAGAGTACCAAAATGGTGGAATATTTGATGTTGAATTTAAACTTACAATTAATAAAAAAACAATTGATGCCACAGCACAATTAAACTTAAATAAAATCTTAGTAAAAGAGTATAGAGAAGAAAAATTTGATTTTGTTCCCCAATGGTTTATAAATCTTATTCAACTACATATGAAAGAAAAATCTAGCGAAATTAGTGATGGATGGAATAATGTTGCAACAATTTATGTAAGTGCAAATGCAGGTGATGCTTATGCAAAACTTTATGAACAAGCAAGAGGTGCAATTGCATACTCACTTATCGCATTTTTTATCTCTTTAAGCATTTTAGTAATCTTCTTACAACTTATTTTAAAACCTCTAAAAAATATAGAAAAACTTGCGATGAATATAGCTGTTGGTAAATTTGGTAGAATTGAAAAACTTCCACTAACAACTGAAATAAAAAACGTTGCAATTGCTATGAATGATATGTCTAGAAAAATTGAAGGAATAATTAAAAAACTTAATTCAAATATTGAAAATGTAACTAAAAAAATCTCACAAGATGGTCTTACAAAACTTGAAATGAGACAAACATTTGAAACTGATATGAAAAATATGTTTATTAGTAAAACGGATGGATATGTAATGAGCCTTAAAATTGAATCATTAGGTGAATTTGCAAGAAATAACTCAAACAGTGCTGTGGATAAACTTATAAAAGATTTTGCAAATATCTTAAAAAATTCAAATGAAGTATTTAATTTCGATATAAAAGCATATAGATTTTTTGGTTCAGAATTTGCAATGATTGTAAAAAATTGTTCACAAGATGATATTAAAAAGTTAGTTGTATATTTAAAATCAAAATTTGATGAAATCTCAAAAGAGATAAAAATAGCAAACCTATCAAATATTGGGGTTACTATGTTTAACCAAATAGGAACAACACCAGAAATGTTAAGTGCAGCAATAGAAGCACGAGAATTGGCAAAACAAGTTGGACCAAATGAATTTGTTGTAAGAGATGCAAATGATTTAGCAAGAGATATGGAATCATGGAAAGAATTAATTTTTGATATTATAGATAACTCTAAATTCAATGTTGGATTCATAAATAATGAGTACCTTTTAAATGGCAAAGATGAAGGAAAACTTATTATGCAAGAAGCTTTTACTTCTGCAAATGATAAAAATGGAAATCCTATTCCAATTGGAACATTTATTTCTATTGCTGAAAAATATGAAAAAGTTGTAGATTTTGATAAAGCAGTTGTAACAAATGTAATAAAACATATCCAAGAAAAAAATATAGAAAACAATATTTCTATAAATCTATCACTTGATTCAATTGTAGATTTAAGTTTTATTAACTGGTTAAAATTTACCCTTGAAGTTAATGCTGCAATTGCACATAAATTAGTATTTTCAGTTACTGCATATGGAGTTGCAAAAGATATTGAGAAGTTTAAAATTTTTGCTAAAGCTATAAATCTTTGGGGAGCTAAAATTATTGTAAAAAGATTTGAATCAAAATTTATTCCTTTAGAGAGTATAAAAGACTTAAATCTTGACTTTATTAGACTTGCTAGAGATTATACAAATGGTATATCAAGTGATTCAGGAAAACATGCCTTTGTTGAATCAATTCAAGACTTATGTAACTTAATTAATATAAAAGTACTTGCAGAAAATGTTAAAGCAGATGATGATTTAGAAAAAGTTAAAGAGTTAGATTTATACGCAGCTAGCAGATAAATGCTATAATTGTAAAAAATATTAATTTTTGATTAATATTTTTTACTTATAATTTCTCCACTTATCTTAATATTAGGCAAAATATGTTTGAAAAATTTTTGAAATTTTTTGTAGAAAACTCTAGGATGAATTACACCCTTTTTATACTAATTTTTGCCATTGGTATTTGGTCATATACAAAAACCCCAAAAGAGATTTTCCCAAGTTTTGATTTAGATATGATATCAATAAAAGGTTCATATACTGGAACTTCTGTTGACATTTTAGATAAGATGGCTGTAACAGAGATAGAAGATAACATAAAAAATATAGACTCTATTGATACAATTTCTACTGTTATAAGTCCTGGAAAATTTACTATTATTTTAGAGCTTAAAAAAGGTGAAGATAGATTTAGAGAAGCTGACAAAATAAAAGATGTTATCACACTTATAAAAACAAATCTACCCTCTGATATGGATGAACCAAGTGTAAATGTTTTAGATAGAACAAGAACATTAGCAGATGTTACAATTACATCAAAAAAACTTTCAACTGATGAGTTAAAACCCTTTGCTGATAGTTTAAAAAGTCAAATATTAAATATAAATGGTATTAGTGAAATTAATATTTATGGTGATTCGGATAAATTTTTTGAAGTATTAATTGATGAAAATAAAATTGAAGCACTTGGGTTAAATAAAAATGAAGTATTTAATGCCATTTCAACTATTTCATATATCTTTCCTATAGGAAAAATAGAAGACCCTAAAAAGCATTTTTATATCTCAACATACAATGGTGCCAAAAATGCCAAAGAGTTTGGAAACATTTTATTAAAATTATCAAATAAAGCAGTATATGTAAGGGATATAGCAAGCATAGCTAAAAAATATGAAGACTCATCAACGCTTTATTCACTAAATGGTCAAAGTGCACTTTCACTTCAAATTGTTCAAGCAAATACAGCTGATGCAATTCAAATTGTAAAAGAGATAAAAAAACTACTTCCAAATATCTCAAAAAGAAATCCAAATATAAATATTGAAATTTCAGATGATAATAGTGAAAGAATTGTTGATAGATTAAATATAGTATCATCAAATATTTTGTTTGGAGTAATACTTATTACCATAATTGTAGCCCTTTTAATAAATGCTAGAATGTCTTTTATCATAGCAATTGGTATTCCAACTTCTTTTGTAATAGCAGCTGTGTATTTTTATTTTTCTGGATATACAATAAACATGATTTCCCTTGTAGGTGTATTAATCGCCATTGGAATTGTTGTGGATGATGCCATTGTTGTTAGTGAAAATATACAACAACATATTGAAGAAGGCTATGACCCTAAAACAGCAGCAATAATGGGTGCAAAGGAGATGGTTGAACCTGTAACTATTGCTTCAATTACTACACTTTTTTCTTTTCTTCCAATATTAATGATAAGTGGAACTATGGGACAAGTTATGAAACTAATCCCTATTGCCTTAAGTGCTTTAGTTATTGCCTCATTAATTGAATCTTTTATTTTCTTACCTATACATGCTGCCCATACGCTTAAAAATGGCTCAAAAGTTACTTCATGGGAAAAAGCAAATACTATTTATAGTAAGATAATTCATTTTTTTATGAACTGGAAAAAAACTTTTATAACAATTTTTATTATACTGGTCCCACTACTTACTTTTGAATTCATAAGTAGTTCAAAGTTTCAGATGTTTCCAAAGTTTGATTCTACAGATATAAAAATAACCCTTAAAGCAAATGCAAATACTACTTTAGAAGAAGCTTTTAAAATTGTTAGCCAAATAGAAGCTGATTTGATAAAGAAAAAAGATGAATTCTATATTAGAAATATCAACTCTGTTGCAGGATATAGAAAAGATGTAGGGAACAACACTGAAAACTTTCCTTATGCTATGTATATGACTGTAGAGCTTAAAAAACTTAAACCAAGTAATTTTTTAGATAAATACATTACTCCAAATTTAAGTTTTTATTATGATGAAACAGGGAGAACAAGAGAAGAGACTTCTGATAAAATTGCAAAAAGACTAAAAAAATATATTCAAAGTAAAAACTACAAAGATAAATACAACTTAGATGAGATAGCCGTATTAGAGAAAAAAGTAGGTCCAATAAAAGCTGATATTAAAATTGGTGTAATAACACCAGACAATCAAAAAGCAATACATACAGTTGAACTACTAGATAAAGAATTAAGAAAACTAAATGGTATGAAATCTGTATCAAACTCTTTGAAATTTGGTATTGATGAAATCAAAATCAAAGTAAACTCTTATGGAGAACAACTAGGTATTACTGAATCATTTATAGGAAACTATTTATCTAATTTATATTTATTAAAGAAAAAATCTGTGTCTTTTGATGAAAAAGAGATGCTTGATATTAAAATACAATCAACCAACAAAGATGATATAGAAAAATTTAAAAATACTCAAATCCCACTTGATGATGGTACTTTTATTGCTTTAAATGAAATTGTAGAGTTTAATACCATAAGAGCTTTTGAGCAACTTTTAAAAGATGATGCTATTAAAAACTTCTATGTTTTTGCAAATGTAAATCCTGATATTATAACTGCTACAGAAGCCATAGATAAAATCAAACCTACACTAGATAAAATAAGAGAAGATGGTGTTAAGTTAGTCTTTAAAGGTGAAGCTGAAAAAAAAGCAGAACTAAAAAGAGATATGCTTTTAGCAACTGCATTGGCACTAATTTTAATTATGATTTCTATGCTTTATTTATTTAATTCATTTAGGGAAACACTTATTGTAATGAGTGTTATACCATTTTCTATTTTAGGTGTTTTAATTGGTCACCAAATCATGGGATTAAACCTTTCAATGCCATCACTAATAGGTGCATTGGGGCTTTCAGGGGTTGTTATAAATGATGGTATTATTATGATGACTTATTTGAAAAAAGCAAAAACTTTAAATGATATTTTTTGGCGAGCAACAAAAAGATTTAGACCAATTATAATTACAACAGTTACTACATTGATTGGTATGTTATCATTGATTTTATTTCCAAGTGGGGAAGCTGTAATATTCCAACCAATAGCAATAGCTTTAGGATTTGGACTTGCATGGGGAACTGTTTTAAATCTAATATATTTACCAGTTTTATATACAATTACCCATAAATTAAGAAAGAGTTTTTAATCCTATAAAAAGATAAAAAGTGATTTTATAGTATTTATACTCATTTGAGTTGGCTCATCTCCAAGTCTTTCTAAAGTCATCTCAACTCTATTTTTCATTTGTAAAATAATATGTTCAAATGAGAAATTTGAGTATCCAAAAATACTCTCTTCTCCACTTTTTATATATGCTAATTTTTCAAAATCTTTCCAAGAAGGTTTTAAACCATTTTTAACTCTTTTTTCCATCTCTATTTGCCAATTATTTTGCCAAGTTAAAAATAGATAATTATCACTCAAATCTTTTTCAACTTTGATTTTCCATGCTAAGATTTGAAGATTTGCATATAACTTTCTAAGCTTCTCTTTGTCATAAGAAAAAGCAGTAATTTTATAACTACTTTTTATATCATAGGCATCATAAACATTTTTATATAAGCCAAGAATTAAATAATCATTTCTATTTTGTATATCATCTTTACTAAAAGCTATTTGCAAATAACTTGTATAAGAATCTAAAGAACTTTTTTTAAAATTTAGGTTTATATTATTTTCTAAATTATCAACTTCACTATAAATCTTTGATGCCAATGATTTGTCATAGGCACGTGGATTTCGTTTATCAAGTTTTTCTTTTAAATTTAAAACCAACTTACTGATTTTTTTATAATCTTTTTTTATCTCAACTGCATTGTTTGATTGAAATACTTCTTGAAGGTTCTCTTTTTTAATGGATATACATCCTGTAAAAAAACATAAAGTAATTATTGTTAATACAATATTTCTTACATATAACACACATTGTCCTTTATTGTGATAATAGTTGATTTCTATTCTATCATATACATACATAAAATCTATTTTATAAACTCATTATTTATTTACTTAAATGGCAGTAGTTTTTATTACTTTAATGATATAATCAGCAAAAATTATTAAGGAGGTTAATATGCCTATTGTTATTCCAAAAAAACTCCCAGCTGTTAAGATTTTACAAAAAGAGAATATTTTTATTATGAATGATAAAAAAGCGATGAAACAAGACATCCGACCTCTAAAAATTCTAATACTTAATTTAATGCCAAATAAAGTAGAAACTGAAACTCAATTATTAAGACTTTTAGGAAATACCCCATTACAAACTGAAATTACACTTTTAAAAACTGCAACTTATCAGTCTAAAAATACTTCAGAAGATCATTTAGAAAGTTTTTATAAAACCTTTGATGAGATAAAAGAACATACTTACGATGGATTAATTATTACTGGTGCTCCAATAGAAACTATGCCTTTTGAAGAAGTTTCATATTGGGAAGAATTAACACAAATCATGGAATATTCAAAGACAAATATTACTTCTACTTTGCATATTTGTTGGGGGTCACAAGCAGGACTTTATTATCACCATGGAATACCAAAATATGAACAAGATAAAAAGACATTTGGTGTTTTTGAACATGACCTTTTCAATAAAACAAATCCACTTTTAAGAGGTTTTGATGATGAAGCTTATATTCCACACTCAAGATATACAACTGTACTAAAAGAAGATATTGATAAAGTTGCTGACTTAGAGTTACTTCTATATTCAGAGGATTCAGGTGTTTGCCTTGTAGCTTCAAAGGATAGAAAACATGTATTTATGAGCGGTCATGTGGAGTATGATTTTGATTCTTTGCAAAAAGAGTACTTTAGAGATGTAGAAAAAGGCTTAGATATCGATATTCCAAAAAACTACTTTAAAAATAACGATACAACAAAAGAACCAAAAGTAAAATGGCGTTCTGCTGCTCACTTACTTTTTGCTAACTGGTTGAACTATTACGTTTACCAAGAAACACCTTTTGAGTTGAAATAATAAAGTAAAGAGAAAAATCTCTTTACTTTATTGGTTTAATACTCTTTCAAATCAATATTATCTGAAAACTTTTCACCTTTTACTTTTTTAACCAATGCTTGACCTGCTATTGGTGTTTTTCCATTAAAAGTCAATGTTGGATTTCCATGTAATTTCCAACCATTATTAAGTAGTTTTGTTATTCTCATACAAAATTCACTATTATCTTGATGAGTGATAAATCTATATAATTTCATTAAAATCCCTCCCTTATTCAAAAACTGGTCTAAAAAAACTTCTTTCATAACTAATAATACAATTTGTTTCTTCTGCATATTTAAATGCAGCAATGCAATCTTTGTCTTTAAAAGATTCATTTCTATACTTTTCATAGCTTGCTAAACTTGGAAATGTAAATAAAGCTAAGGCAACATTATTTTTACCCTCTGATGGAAGGAAATATCCATGATGTGTACCACCAAACTTATTAACTAAAGGTATCCATAGTTTTGCATAGTGTTCAAACTCTTTTATTTTATTTGCATCAATTATATAATTCAAATAACATGTAATCATCATATATTCCTAGTTTAAAGACTTAAGTTCAGCTTCTACTTTCACAAGTTTCTCTTCAGCACTTGCTAATCCAGCTCTATTTTCTTCTATAACATTAGCAGGTGCATTTGCTACAAATCTTTCATTTGATAACATTCCAGATAGTTTTGCTATTTCTTTCTCTAACTTTTCTTTTTGCTTAGAAAGTTTATTGATAATTGGCGTCATATCAATTTCACCTGTTGGTAAATAAACCTCTAAGTTATCAGAAACATCTGTTATAGAATTTTCTTGTTTAGCATCTACAAACTCTATATTTTCTACTTTTGCTAGTTTTTCAATAAATGGTTTTGCCACTTCTTTATCAATATTTTTTCCAAGTTTGATATATGCTTTTGCAATTTTACTATTACCCATATCAATAATAACTTTTGCTCTTCTAATAGCTACAATTGCTTCTTCAATAATAGCAAACATATCTTCCATCTCTTGATTTTTTGCTATTTCTTTAGGGAAGTTCATAATCATCAATGAATCACCCTCTTCTAATGATGTTCCTGATAGTTTGTGATATAAAAAGTCTGAGATAAATGGCATAAATGGAGATACCATTTTAAGTGTTTCTTTGAAAATTGCCCCAAGTTCTACAACAGAATCTTTACTTGCTTTTGCGTACTCAATACCCCAATCACAAAACTCATTCCATACAAATTTATAAAGTGTACTTGCAGCTTCATTGAACTTATATGTATCAAGTGTATTTCTAACTTCATCAATTGCATCACTTAATCTACTTTGCATATAAATACCAAGAGGTGTTTTAATCTCAATATCTTTTAAATCAGGGAAAGTATCAACGTTTAGTTGTAAAAAGTTTGATGCGTTGTAAAGTTTATTTGTAAAGTTTCTAAACTGTTCTAAGTTTTTAGCTCCTAATTTAATATCTCTACCTTGAACACAAAGATATGCTAAAGTAAATCTAATAATATCAGCCGAATGCTCATTTACCATATCAAGTGGGTCGATTACATTTCCCTTTGATTTTGACATTTTTGCACCATGTTCATCACGTACAAGGGCGTGCATATAAATATCTTCAAATGGTAACTCTTTTTTAAAGTGTTCTCCCATCATCATCATTCTAGCTACCCAAAAGAACATAATATCAAAACCAGTGATTAGTAAAGAGTTTGGATAAAAATCAGCTTCGTCACTGTCATTATAAAGCTCTTTTAGTTTTCCATTATTTCCCCAACCCAAAGGTGACATTGCCCATAAAGCAGATGAAAACCAAGTATCAAGTACATCTGGATCTTGGGTATAATGTTTAACTCCACATTTTGGACACTTCTCTGGCTCATCAGCTTTATCAGCCCATTGATGTCCACAATCTTCACAAGTAAATACAGGAATTCTATGTCCCCACCAAAGTTGTCTAGAGATACACCAAGGTCTTAATTCATCCATCCATGCAGTGTATGAATTTATCCAATGTGCTGGATGAAAAAGTGTACCATTGTGAGTACCATCTTTTGCTCTTTGTTTTGTAGTCTCTTTTGTTTTTCTAATAGACTCTTGTGCCATATCAGAACTTAAAAACCATTGTTGAGAAATAAATGGCTCAACAATATTTTTACATCTATAACAGTGCCCTACTTGATGAACATGCTCATCTATTTTTACAATATATCCTTCAGCTTGAAGTTTTTCAACGATTGGTTTTCTTGCTTCCAATCGCTCAAGTCCTGCAAACTCTCCACAGTATTCATTTAAAATACCCTTTTCATCAAATACTTTGATAAACTCTAAGTCGTGTCTTTTCCCAACTTCATAGTCATTTTGGTCATGTGCTGGAGTAACTTTTACAACACCTGTTCCAAACTCCATATCCACATGAGAGTCTGTAATAATTTTTATTTTTCTATTAGTTAAAGGGAGTAAAACTTCTTTTCCTACAATATTTGCATATCTTTTATCATCTGGATGAACCATGATTGCCGTATCTCCAAAATACGTTTCTGGTCTAGTAGTTGCAACTTGAACTTCTCCACTTCCATCTGCAAATTTATAAATCATATGATAAAACTTACCATTTATTTCTTCATGTTCAACTTCGATATCTGATAAGGCTCCATCATGTGTACACCAGTTTACCATATAGTTATTTTGAGTGATATGTCCTTCATTATATAAAGATACAAAAGCCTCTTTTACTGCTTCTCGTAAACCTTCATCCATAGTAAATCGTTCACGTTTCCAAGCAGGAGTTACTCCTAATTTTCTCATTTGATGAACTATATTTCCACCACTTGTCTCTTTTTGTAACCAAGCTCTCTCAAGAAACTTCTCACGTCCTATCTCTTCTTTTGTTGTACCTTCTGCTAAAAGCTGTTTTTCCACAACATTTTGTGTAGCAATTCCAGCATGGTCAGTTCCTGGTTGCCATAAGGCTTTAAAGCCGTCCATTCTTTTATATCTAGTAATAATATCTTGTAATGTAAATGTCAAAGCGTGCCCAATATGTAAACTTCCTGTTACATTTGGTGGTGGCATCATTATTGAGAAAGTTTTTCCAACTTCTTGAATATTTTTGTTACCATCAATCTCAAAGTAACCTCTCTCTTCCCATATTTTATAAAATTTATCTTCTACAATTGAGGGTTCATACTTTTCACTCATAAATTATCCTGTTATCTAAAATTACGCGATTATAACTAATTTTGGGTATATAAAAGATTAATAATATAAAAAAGTTATTTTAAACTTTTTAGTGATATAATAATTGCTTTTAGATTTTAGGATAATATGAAAAAAATATTTATAGACAAATCATTAACATTTTTTATACTTTTAATTGTTATTACAAGTGTTTTTTTATACTTTAGTTATGACTTTTCTATAACTACTTATAATAGAATTGAAAACAAACAAAATAATAAAAATATTGAAAACTTTTTATATTTATTAGATAATGAGTATAAAAATCTTTCTTCTATAAAAGAAGAAAGTAAAAATAATATAAAAAATGAATGTTTAAGATTTTTCGATGATTGTTCTATTAACTTTGAAAATAAAACAGAAGTTTTTACATATATTGAAAATTTTACTATTATAAATGAACTCAACTATTTAAATATCAAAAACAATTTTTTGTTTCACATACAAACAAAAACCTATCAAGAGTTAACAAAAGAGGCTAAAAATAGTATAAAAATATTCTCTTTGATTGTTATAATAATTCTTACTTTAACTATACTAATAAGTATCACTTTCCAAAAACAACTTAATAAAGTAAATGAAGAATTAGAAGAGAAAGTATTTGATAGAACAAATCAATATAATCACACAATAAAAGAGCTTGAAAAAGTAAATTTAAAACTTTATGATTTAGCTCATACTGACTATTTAACTCAAATCAAAAATAGAAGAAGCTTCTTTTTACATACAAGCGCTTTATTCAAAAAAGTTCAAAAAAGCAAAGGAATACTAAGTATAATAATGATTGATATTGATAATTTTAAATCCATTAATGATACATATGGACATGAAATTGGTGATAAGATTTTAAAGGTATTTGCTAACTCAATAAAAGAGATTTTATACAAAGATGAGATTTTTGGAAGACTTGGAGGGGAAGAGTTTGCTATTGCTTTACCACATACTAATTTAGAAGAGGCATTTAAAATTGCTGAAAATATAAGAAAAAGAATTGAACGAATTGTAATTAATATACCTAGTTCAAAACTTTTTATAACTGCAAGTTTTGGAGTAAGTGACTCAATCAATACTCACTCAATAGATGAGATTATAAAAAATGCAGACTTGATGTTATATGATGCAAAAAGAAAAGGGAAAAATAGAGTTAGAAGTAGATTACCTTAACTCTCATCTTTTATTAAACCAGCCTCTTTTAAAAACTGTGAATAAACAAAACTTAGTTTTTTTACTTTGTCATATTTTGCATAAGAGAGGTACAAAATATCTTTTGCTCTAGTTACTGCTACATAAAAAAGGCGTCTTTCTTCTTCTATACTTCCACCTTTTGCAATAAGTTTTTGATTTGGGAATCTTCCATTCATCAAATCAATTACATAAACCTCTTTAAACTCTAAGCCTTTTGAAGCATGTACAGAAAGTAGGTTTACACCCTCACCTTCACTCATCTCATTTCCACCTAAAACCATTGCATTTATAAATTTTTCTATATCATTATAGTGATATGACAAAGATTTCAAGAGTGTAATTTTTCTGTTAATTCTTACTATTGAAGTTTGTTTCATAGAAGGGTCTATTTGCCCATCTTTTCTTGTAGCTCTTTTTGTTGATAACATCTCAATTAGGTGGTCATATAAATTTGATTTAAAAATATTATCTATTGCAGTTCTAGGATTTTTTACCCTTTTTAAATCTTTTACAATCAAATAAAATTCAAATAAAAATTCTCCACCTTCTACACAAAGTTTTGGATGCTTTAAAATAGGATTTCCTAAAAAATTCTCATCAAAACCACAATCTTTAAATTTAGATACTGAACCTAACTCTGCAAAATCATCAAAAAGTCCTAACTGCACGTTTTTTGTTTTAGTTGATTCATATGGATTTTTAATATTTGGATCAGGATGAAATAATCCTTGAAATAAATCTCCATTACCTAATTTTATCAAAGCATCAAATAAATCTTTTGCTATGGCTTTTCCAATTCCTTTTCCATACTCTAAAATATGAATTGCTGCCATCATATCATTATGATTTTTCATCAATGTAATAATATCTAATACAAATTTTACCTCAGCAGCTTCAAAAAAACTTTTTCCACCTTTTCTTTTTGCTGGAATAGAATACTCCCTTAAATTTGCTTCAATACCATCAGCACTTGAATTATTTCTAAATATTATTGCTATTTCACTGTGAGGAGTTGTACTTTGACTTATAAGTTTTGATATATGTTCGTACTGGTCAAAAAGTTCGCTAAAAGTCAATAATTTTGGAGAATGTTCTGCTTCTTGTCTTACAACTTCAAGGTTCTTATCATAAACTCTCTCATTGTGCTCAATAACTTTTGTAGCAAGTTGCAATATTGGTCTAGTTGAGCGATAATTTTTTCTAAGTGTAAAAACTTTTGCTCCTTCATATCTATCGGCAAAAGTTGAAATAATACCTATATCAGAACCATTAAAAGCATATATACTTTGGTCATAATCTCCCACACAAAAAAGGGATTTTGGTTTAAAAGCTTCTAAAAGTTTTCCTTGCAAAGGATTAGTATCTTGATACTCATCCACAAGTATCTCTTTAAAATCAAAATTATTAGTTTCTAACAACTCAAGCATGATTGTTAAAAGATCATCAAAATTTGCATAACCATACTCTTTTTTTAATTGATGAAACTCTTTAATTACATCTTCATAAATATCTGTATAAATCTCATGTCCAGCATTTTTTTCAACTATCCAATCACCAAACTCTTCATTATTTTTAGAATTTAAATATAGTGAATAAATATCGTATAAATAACCACCATCATAAGGAGAAGTTGAATCATCCCTTTCAAAAAAAACTCTTTTTTCATAAATAGATTTAAAAAGAGTTTTTAACTCATTTGGCTGTTTTAGTGTTATATTTATTTGTAATTGTTTGATTAATTTATAACTTACACTATGAAAAGTTCCAGCCATAATAGCTCCAGCTATCTCTTTTCCAAAAAAGTTTGAAACCCTTTGAACCATCTCTTGAGCTGCTTTATTTGTAAAAGTTAAAAGTATAATTTCAGAAGGTTTAACTCCATTATTTATCAAAGAAGCTATTCTTCCAACAATAGTGGATGTTTTTCCTGTTCCTGCACTTGCAATAATAAGGTTAAAGCCTGGTTTACAGGTAGCTGCGGCTAGTTGTTCTTCGTTTAGATTTGATAATGGCATTTAGTGTAAGTTCTTTTTTATTGTCATTTGCGAATAGTATCATAAAGTGCTTTATTTAATAGTAAAAAGATACAATTATTACTACACAAAAGATTTACAAAATTTTTATAAGATAAATATATGAAAAGAAGAACATTTATAAAACTTACCAGCCTTTCGCCAATCATAATAAATAGTTATATGATGGCAAAAGATATTGATGAAAAAATCTGGACAACTATTTTAGAAGTTCAAAATATACTTTTTCCAAAAACTTCGAAAATGCCAAGTGCTAAAGAGTTTGGAAGTATATCTTACCTAAAACAAAATATTGACCATCAAACCTTTGATAAAGATGATTTAGAACTTATTTTAAATGGTGCAAAAATATTTGCTGAAACATTTCCAGAGTTTTTTAAAGCAAGTAAAAGTGATAAATTAGAAATTGTAAAACAAGCAAATGAGAGTGAATATGGAAATTCTTGGTTAAATATTTTAGTTTATTATGGAATTGAAGCCATGCTAAGTGACCCAATATATGGAGGAAACAAGTTTCAATCAGGATGGATGGCACTTAAACATAAAGCAGGAATGCCAAGACCAAAGAAAAAATATGGAGCTAAAATTGATTTATGATGTATGTATTATAGGAAGTGGAGCTGGAGCTGGTCCCATAGCTTATACCCTAGCAAAAGAGGGAAAAAAAGTTTTAATCCTAGAAAAAGGTGATATTTATAGTGAAAAAGATTTCTCAAAAGATGAGATGGCATATTCACGAAGAGATATTTTTACTCCAAATTTAAAAGATGAATACCATGTAATAGAAGAAAAAATCGATGGAGAATGGTACAAATTCCCTACTTATGAAACTGGCTGGAGCTTTTGGAATGGAAACTTTTTAGGTGGTTCATCAAATTTTATGAGTGGATATTTTCATAGACTTAAACCAAATGATTTTAAACTAAAATCAACTTATGGTAAATACAAAGGTGCCAATGTAGTTGATTGGCCCATATCTTATGATGAGTTAGAGCCATATTATGATAAAGTTGAAAGGGTTGTTGGAGTATCAGGGGAATATACTTCCTATGCGCATGCAGAACCAAGAAGTAGCAAAAACTATGCTTATCCAAGACTACAAGAACATCCAATAAGTGAAGTTATAGATAAATCTTGTAAAGAGTTAAATTATACTTCATATAAAGTTCCTAGAGCCATTATCTCTGAAAAGAAAAATGCTAGAAATGCTTGTTATTATTCAAACTTTTGTGGCTCATATGCTTGTTCAAGTGGTGCAAAAGGAAGTTCAAGAGCAGCCTTAATTCAACCAGCACTTGAAACAAATAATATAACAATAATACCAAATGCCTTTGTCTTTAAACTTCTTACAAATAAAGATAAAAAAATCCAAAAGGCTCTCTATTACACAAAAGAAAAAACTCAAAAAAGTGTAGAGGCAAAACTATTTGTTCTAGCAGCTCAAGCAGTGGAGAGTTCAAGACTTTTACTAAATTCAAAAAATAGTGACTTTCCAAATGGTTTAGCAAACTCTTCTGGTCAAGTTGGTAAAAATATGCTTTTTACTGGTGGTGGAGTTGGAAGTGCTATTATTGATAAATCTATTTTAAAAGAAGAAAAACTTTTTCAAACTGGACTTTTTGTAAATAGAGGTTTGCAAGATTGGTATTTTACAAAAGAGTTCAAAGGTGGAACTATAGATTTCTTATTTGACCATGCAAATCCCATAAGAAAAGCACTAAAACTCACATCAAATAAAGAAGGAAAACTCATTTTTGGAGAAGAGTTACAAGATAAACTATACAAAAACTTTACAAAATCACGAATACTAAATTTTGAGATTTTTACAGACTGGATGCCAAATGATGATTGTTTTGTAACTATTGATGAAAACTACAAAGATAAGTATGGAGTTCCTGTGGCAACTATTAGAATCGGAGCCCATCCACAAGATGTAAAAGTAGGAGAGTTCTTAGCACAAAAAGCAATAGATGTGCTAAAACAAATGGGAGCAAAAGATATAAAAAGTGATATCTCACCACTTCCTTCTGCAAACTTACAAGCAGGTGGTTGTAGATTTGGAGATGACCCTAAAAAATCAGTTCTAAACAAATACTGCCAAAGCCACGATATAGCTAATCTTTTTGTGACAGATGGAAGTTTTATGCCCACAGGTGGAAGTGTCCCATACACTTGGACAATCTATGCCAACTCATTTAGAGTAGCTGATTATATAAAAAAGAGTGGTTTAATCTAAATCACTCTTTGCTTAAACTTACTATTAAGCATATATCTCTTTCTTTTCATTTAAAACTTCATTATAGTTTTTTTGAAGAAGAGTATAACTATCAAGCAACATTTTTGTTCTTAAGTCTTGATTTTGAGAATATTCAGTTTCTAAATTGCTCAACATATTATATATAAAACTCTCTCCATACATGTTTTTTACTTGTTCATACTGTTCATCATTTATATATGCAGTATTTAAATTATATATGCTAGAATGGAAGATATCTCTTTGTTCTTCTGTATTAATTTCTCTATATGTTCTATACATAGCTTTATTAAAATTTTCATCATTACTCATGTGAATTGAAGATGACATCATAAATATTTGATTATTGTCATCACCATATTTTACTAATGGCGATTTCATAATGCTTTCCATATCTTTAGGATACATATGACTAAAAAATCTTTTTGCTTCTTCATACGATAAAGTATCTAACTCTTCAAGGCTAACAGTATCATCAGCCAATATTTCTCTAAATCTTTTTTTTTCATCGTCAGATAAATCTTCATATAAATTATACTTATCAATATTAGCTAAAACTAATCCTTCTTTCTTATCAGGCACCTCTTTTTGTTCTTCTAAAAGCGAATCAAAAGTTGAGGAAGTTGTTTTTACTTCTTGAGGTTTTATGTTTTTATAGTTATATGATTGTACTTCTTGGTTATTTGTTACTTGCATTTTATTTCCTTATCCATAAACTACTGTTTCTTTATAAGGTGGATTTTCTATTTGCTCTTTCATATCATTATATCCATCAACAAGTCTTTGGTATATCTCTTTTTGGTCATTTGTTTTTGCTTTTGAAAGTTCAGTTGTAAATACGTCTATCATCTTATTTACAAATTCTTGAGCATCAAACTTTTTATTTGTAGATTTTAATTCACTCATAAATTTACCATTATCATCTACTTGAAAAAATGACGTTGGTTTTTCTCCATTCATGTATTGGTTGTATTGTTTAGGAATTTCAAAAAGCATCCAAACATAACTTGCATCATCTGGATTTTGTGCAATCTTTTTCATTAAATCATTTTGTTGTTCAGCTAATTCAGGAGGTAAACTAGGGTCAAGTCCCCAAATTACTTCTTCATCAATAAAATTACCTCCATTTGCATTTTTAATTTCTGTTATTTCTTTTAATGCAACAGACTCTTTATATTTTAATTCATATCCTTCTTCTTTGCTAATTGTATTATCATCTTTAGTTAGTTCATTAAACTTTTGCAAGTAATCTTCAAACTTATCTCCATACTTCTTCTCTAAATCTTCCATAGTTTTTGGAGTACTATTTTCTGTTTTATTTGTATTTGAATTTTGATGTGTTTGAGCGTAAGCATTTAAACTGCTAGTTTTAGTTTCTGTAGTAACTTCCATCTTTTATCCTTATTACATAATTTATATAATAAGACAATTTAAAGATAAAAGCAATTATATAATTTTATTTAAATTATTTTTTAGGAATTTTTATACTATTTTAAACTAATTTTCAAAAAGTGTGATTTAATTTCACTCTTTGTCTAAATTTAAAATAGGCTATGATTAGTATAATCCCTACATATGCCATTTGAGCTTCTGATAGAGACTTTTGAGCCATGATAAAATGTATAGTTATCAAAGCTAAAACTATATATATCACTTTGTGGTATTTGAAATAGAGTTTAAATAGTTTTCCAAAAGATGTAATTGTCATAAATAAAAGTATCAAAAAAGATATCATACCAAGATAGATAAAAGGTTTATCTAAAGTCTCACTAAAAGCAAAATCTAAATCTAACTCCATATCTAAAATCAAAAAATTTAAAAGATGTAAAAAAGCATAATAAAAGCCAAATAAACCTACCATCTTACGATATGACATAAGATTTATTTTTTTTCTAATAAGTGAAATTGTTGTAGTAAAAAAAAGTAAAACCAGTGCTATTGCACCAGTTACTGTATAGATATACTTTATAGGATCAGTTACATTTTGTAAATAAAATATTTCATAAGCTAAAATCAATGATGGCAAAAATAATAATATAAAAATGACTTTTTTCATTAAAAATACTTTCTTAAATCCATATCTTTATACATATGAGCAACCTCTTTTTCATATCCATTGAACATAAGAGTTTTTTGTTTGAAAAGTTTACCCAAAACTCTCTCTCTTTTTTGACTCCATCTTGGGTGGTCAACTTTTGGATTTACATTTGCATAAAAACCATATTCTCTTGAAGCTATATCTTGCCAAGTATTAAGTGGCTCATCTTTAGTAAATGTTATTTTTGCAATAGATTTTATGGATTTAAATCCGTATTTCCAAGGAACAACAAGTCTAAGTGGTGCTCCATTTTGATTTTCTAAAGTCTTACCATACAATCCTACACTTAAGATTGTAAGAGGATTCATAGCTTCATCCATTCTAAGTCCCTCTACATAAGGATAGTTTTTTATACTTGCAAATACTCCTCTTGCTTGGTCAGGAAACATATCATCATCATATTTTGTTTCAAATCTAACATATTTTGCACCACTTAAAGGTTTACAATCTTTTATAAATTTACCAAGTTCAAAACCAATCCAAGGAACAACCATAGCCCAAGCTTCAACACATCTAAATCTATAAATTCTCTCTTCAAGTGAGTACTTTTTGATTATATCTTGGATATCTATAGTAAAAGGTTTTTCAACTGAACCATCAACTTCTATAGTCCAAGGATTTGTAACTAAAGTATGTGCCATATATTTTACTTCTGTTTTTGAAGTTGTAAATTCATAAAAATTGTTATAAGAAGTTATTTGCTCAAAAGTGTTTAGTTCTAAATTATTGGGATTGATATCTTTTTTATATGTTAAATTTGAAATTGGAAGATTCTCTTTTGCCATAAGTTCCATTAAAGATGAAGTTGCAACTACAGAAGCAGCTCCAAGTTTTATAAACTTTCTTCTATTTTCAAATAATTCTTGTGGTGTTATTTCATTTTCATTGATTTTCATAACATATCCTTTAAACTTTCTAAATCAATTTTAATTTAAAAACGTTAAGGATATGTGTAGTTTACAAAATTACTATTTTTCTTTTAGAAGTATTAAAATATATTTTATACCAAAGCATACACTCTCTTAAAAAATCAAGAGAGTGTATATTATTTTTCTTAATAGTAAAAAGTAGGATTAGTTGTTGATTACTGCATTAACAGCACTTAATGCAGCTTCATAATTTGGTTCATATGTTATATCTTCGCAAATCTCTTTATATGTTACAATTCCATTAGCATTTATTACAAAAATTGCTCTACATGTAATCCCAGCCAAAGGACCATCTGCAATTAATACTCCATACGCATTTGCAAAATCTTTATTTCTAAAATCAGATGCAACTTTTAAATTTTCGATTCCCTCTGTAGTACAAAATCTTCCCATTGCAAAAGGTAAATCCATTGATACAACAACTACATCAATATCACTTTGAGCTGCTTCTTCATTAAATTTTCTAGTTTCAGCTGCACATACTGGAGTATCTAACGATGGTACAACAATTACAAGTTGAGCTTTATTCCCTACTTCAATATCTGCTAAATTTTG
Source organism: Arcobacter sp. (assembly GCF_050300555.1). Lineage (NCBI taxonomy): Bacteria > Pseudomonadati > Campylobacterota > Epsilonproteobacteria > Campylobacterales > Arcobacteraceae > Arcobacter > Arcobacter sp. The sequence continues at coordinate 44,875 of NZ_JBNKXY010000003.1, read as the reverse complement.
TCCTACTACGTTTACTATTGGAGCTTTATCTCCAACATTTACATCGTTTCCTGCTAAATTAACTAGATTACCTTTTAACTTTGTTGTTGCCATTTTTGTTCCTTTATAAATTTTATGAAATTATATTTAAATAGGATAAAATTTGTCTTAATTCAACTTTATAAAACTATCCTCTAAAATAATTTTTTCTTCAGATATAAGTTTTGTAAGGGCTGATTTAAAAGCTTTTTTACTCATAGCAAATACTTTTTTAATATCATCCGCATCACTTTTATATGTAAATTCTATTTTACCACTATTTTCTTTTAAAATTTGTAAAATTTTTTCATCATTTTCACTTGAGTTTTTTTGACCAATTTTTTGCAGTGATAAATCAAGTTTTCCATCATCTCTAATATTTTTAATGTAAGCTTTTTTTACATCACCAACACTTATATTTTCAAAAATTTCAGTATGAAAAATCATACCATCATATAAATTATTTACTATAACTTTAAAACCTAAAGGAGTTTTTGAATAAACAAGAATTTTAGCTTCATCGTTTTTTTGTAGATTTTTTATATCTTTTGATAAATATTGAGTAAATTTTTCTGTAGCAATTAATCTTTGTGTTTTTTCATCTTCTACAACTCTTAATACTTTTCTAGCTCCAACATGATATGTTGATGTTTGTCTATTAATCGGAACTAATAAATCCTTTGGTAACCCAACATCAACAAATGCCCCAAACTTTGCAATATCAACAACTTCTAAACAAGCATATTCATTTTTCATCGCATATGGCTTTAAAGTAGTTGCCACAAGCCTATCTTCAGAGTCTGTATAAATAAATACATCTACAAGTGAACCTATTTCCATATCACTTCTAATATAAGCATTTGGTAGTAAAACCACCTCTTCATTTAATGCTTCTAAATATATTCCTGGTTCTGTTAATCTATTCACTTTTAAGGTATTTATAACACCTAATTCTATTTTTTCATTCAATTTAGTTATTCCGTTTATTTATGTTTTTAAAAGTATAGCTAAATAATGTATTAATCTAACATTTCTTTTATTTCCAACCAAAGAATACCCAAGTATTCATGAATAGCTAGATGGACTTTTTTTATCTCTTTTACATTTAGATAACGATTTGACTTTAACTCTTCTATTTCAAAATCTGTTGGTACAGCAATAGGATTCAATCCCTCTTTTTTAAATATTTTCATTGCTCTTGGCAAATGATAAGCACTTGTTACTAAAATAAAAGATTTATCTTTGATAAGTTTTTTAATTGCAACTGCCTCTTCAATAGTATCTTTTGGTTTTGTTTGCATAATTATTCTATTTTCATCTATACCCATACTTATTAATTCCTGCTTGGCATATAAAGCATCAGTAATTTTTTTATCTCCTTCATATCCAGAAGTAATTATTTTGGCATTTGGTAACTTTTGATTTAATTTGATTACTTCATAGGCTCTTGATTTAAAATCCCCACCAAGTAATAATATATATTCAGCCTTTGATATATCTAAATTGTTTTGATTTTTATATTTGTTTTCTAAAGATGATAATAAAAAATTTGATACAACAGAATTACTTATCAAAAATAAAAATATCAAGCCAAAAAACAGACTAAATTTAGCTTTTTTGTAGCTATTAAAAATCAAAAATATAAATACTAAAACAAGTAATAAAAAAGCAAAAGTAAAAGGTTCAAGAAATATAGAAATAAACTTTTTCAAACTAAATAACAATATCTTCTCCTAGTATAAATGAGCTGTACCCAACTACACTTTTATCATCTTTTGTAACATCATAACTTGTCTTATAATCTAAAAACTCAACTTTATAATTTAACTTTTTTGAAGCATTAATTAATGCCATAATTCCAATTATTCCACAAGCTTCACAATTTTCATCCAATAAATTTATATCTTGTTTTCTTATTGCATCTATACAATTTTGATCTAATATATTTGCTTCTTCTAAAGAATGAAAATGGCTTAAATCTGTACTTATAACTACAAAGTTATCTTTATCTTTTAAAAGTTCACTTATCAATAAAGATAACTCATCAAAATCAATTTTTCCATAAACTATCTCTAAAACTTTTTTATCAAAATAATTTTTTATAAATGGCATTTGCGTCTCAGTAGAGTGTTCCATGTGTGCATTTTCATCAAAATTAAGCCAATTATATTTTTTGATTAAATTACTAGCAAACTCTTTATCAATAGGTAAATCACCAAGTGGAGTTTCATAAAAATCAAACATACAAACTGATGCACCATCTAAGTAGTATCTATGGGAAGGACCAACAACTATTATTCGTTTTGAATTTATATTTTTTGATAAATTGTAAGCAATATTAGCAACAGAGCCTGAATAAATATACCCTGCATGGGGAACAATTATTGCTCTAGGGTTTATGTCTAATTCTATTTTTTCTTCAGATGTTTTAAAATAATCAAAATATTTCAACAACTCATTTTTTTCATCTGGATAAAATGTTCCAGAAAAATTCATTTTGTTTTTTGTCATTTTACCTTTTCTACTTGATAAGTAAAAATTTCAGGAAAATGAGTAAGTGAATCTATATCTAACCCAGCTTTTAAACTTAAATGTTCAAAAAATTCATCAAAACTTGGCAATTCTTCCCAAACTTGAGGTAAAAATGTAGCCTTATTTTGTTCTTGTTTTAATATTACTCCATCAATATTTGGTCTTATTTTTTCTTTTAATTCCTCTACTGAATCGTAAATTATCATTTTAGGAATAGTTAAAAGGGAAATCTCTATTTCTACTTTTTCAAACTCTTTTTTAGATAGGGGTTGAAATCTAAAATCTCTAAATGCAGCATTTTGTGCATTTTCTATCACATCATCTATTAACTTTCGCTGGGGCAAAAGAGAACCTATACAACCTCTTAATCTATCTTCAAGTTTTAGTGTTACAAAACATGCCCTTTGATCATTTAGAAAATCAAAATTTGATTCCAAATCAACTCTATCTATAATTGATTTATTAAAAAGCTCCTCTTCTATAGCATCTTTTGCAATTTTTAAAAGTATTGAGTTAGACATTATCACCCCTTATTAACTAATCAAATCTTTAATTACTTCAATGAATTCATCACTATCATTCACACAACTAACTACCTTGTAATCTTTTATACCTAATTTTTTTGCAATCTCTTCGTATTCAATATGAAGTTCAAACTTTGTTTCAGAATTATCAATAATAAATGCAATTGGATAAATAAGAACATTTTTATCTTTTAATTCACTCAATCTATCTTCTAAAGATGGAGTTAACCATTTCATTGGTCCAACTTTTGATTGATAAGCTAAAGAAATTGATTCAAATTCTATTCCCTTTGATTCCAAAATTTTTGATAAAATTTCCACATGCTCATTTATTTGTTTTTCATAAGGATCACCTGCATCAACTATTTTTTGAGGCAAACCATGTGCTGAAAAAATAAGATTATATGATTTTGCATCTGTAACACTATTTATTATATCACTTACAATTTTGTTATTAAATTTTTGATTTCTATAAAAGGGGTCTATTATTTTGATATTAAACTCATCTTTGGCAATATCAAGGAAATCTTCAACAGATGATTTTGTAGTTGTTGTAGAATACTGTGGATATAAGGGAAGTAAAATTACATCTTTTATACCTTTTTGCTTTAGTTGTTGTACACATTTAGGAGCAAATGGAGGAGTATACCTCATCACTTGAAATACTTCAAAATCATCAAAAGTCCTATTTAACTTTGCAACTAAATCTTCAGTTAATTTGTTAATTGGTGAACTTCCACCGATAGCTTCATAATTAAGCCAAGCAGAATTTTTTCTTGTCAAAACTATCATTGAAGCAATAAAAGAACGTAAAATATCACTTTTTACAGTAATAATATTTTTATCATTAAACATGTTTCGTAAGAACATTTCTAGCTCATCTTTATCTCTGGGACCACCCATATTTAGAAGAACTAAGGCTTTTTTATTTTCATTCATCATTATCCAACTTTATAATTTCGTCGCTACACCAAGATGCTAAGTGTAGGTCATGGGTTATTAAAAGTATTCCATAATTAGGTAAAAATTTCAAGATTAACTTCATCACATCAAGGGCAATAATATTATCCAATGCAGAAGTTGCTTCATCTACCAACAAAAGTTCTGGCTTCATCATCAATGCCCTAAGGATTGAACATCTTTGAAGTTGACCTCCACTTAGTTCATGTGGTTTTTTCTCTAATAAATCATACTCTAAAGTTAACTCTTTTAATAATTCATTCAATTCACTTTTATCAAAATTTGAAACTACATCATTTATTTGCTCTATTATTGAATAAGTAGGATGAAATGAGCTATATGGGTCTTGATAAATAGAAGCAATTTTAGAAGAGTTTATCTCCCCTTTTAGTGGTTTAAGATTTTTAGTAATAAGCTCAAAAAGTGTACTTTTACCACTTCCACTAGCTCCAACTATCGCTTTTATTTGAGACTTTTTTAATTCTAAAGAAAAATTTTCATATATTAAATTATCTTTTTTATATCCGAAGTTTAGATTTTTTATTTGAAGAACAAAACTTTCATTATCCATTTTATGCCCATATATAAATTATAAATAAACTATATAACAACTACACTTTATATAAAGTTATTTATACGATAAATAACTAATTTATATAAGCTAATAAAAAGGATTTCTAGGTAAAATTGAGCTTCAAAATTATAAGGAGAACAAATGAAAAAAATTGTTTTAGGTACATTAGTTGCTGCTGCTTCATTAATGGCTGCAAATACTGCTGCATGTGTAGGTTGCCATGGTGCAAACTTTGAGAAAGCTGCTTTAGGTAAATCTCAAATTGTAAAAGGTTGGGATGCTGCAAAAGTTGAAGCTGCTCTTAAAGGTTATAAAGATGGTTCTTACGGTGGAGCTATGAAAGGTGTTATGAAAGGTCAAGTTGCTAGACTTTCTGATGCTGATATTAAAGCTATTGCAGAACAAATCTCTAAATTATAATCATTTAGTTAAAACTTCTTTAAAGTAAGTCATTCCTTTGACTTACTTTTTTTTTCTTTTTTTTGTGACTCTTTTTTATTTTCCCTATTAATCGCGTCATTTAAATCATCTTGTGAATCAAAAAGTAATCCATCCATCATCTTATGACTATCATCAAACTGTCCTGTTTTAGCACCCCAAATAAACATTCCTAAGATTGCGAATGAAACAATTAGTCCAACAATCAACATCATAAAAAGCGTATCTTCAATCATCTATTTTCCTTTGATTCTAAGTGAATTTGCAACTACTAAAAGAGAACTTAAACTCATAGATAAAGCTGCAACAAGTGGTATTACAAATCCTGCCATTGCTAGTGGTATTGTAACCAAATTATATATTAAAGATATTGATAAATTTTGTTTTATAAATTTATATGTTTTTCGTGAAATTATAAAAGCCTCATTTAAACTTTTTAATGAGTTATTTAACAACACTATATCAGAAACAGCAATTGAAATATCTGCTCCATTTCCCATGGCAACTGAAACATTTGCACTACTAAGAGCAACTGAATCATTAACTCCATCACCTGCCATAATTACAGTATGACCTTCACTTTTAAGTTTATTTATATATTGAGCTTTTTGAATTGGATTTATATTTGCCACAACAGTTTTTATTCCAACTCTTTTTGCCACCTGTTTTGCTACATTTTCATTATCACCTGTAAGCATAATTACATCAATACCATTATTTATACTATTTGCAACAAATTCACTTGCAAACTCTTTTATCTCATCTTTTAATTCAAAGGTTGCAATAACTCTTTTATTTATAGCAAAAAGATATACAGAATTTTGTGAATCAAACTTATATCTTATTCCAAACTCTTCCATAAGTTTTTGATTTCCACCAAGTATTTCAAACTCTTTACCATCTATATTTTTATATAAAGCTCTCATACCTTTTGCTTGTACAGTTTTAATATCACTTAGATTTTTTATAACTAAATCTTTGTAATTTTTTGCCAAATACTCTTTTACAGATAAACTAATTGGATGGGAAGAACTATCAAGCAATGAATATAATAAATTTAATTTATGGATATTTTCATCCATAATTTTAACTTTTACAACTGATAATTTTCCATTTGTTACAGTACCTGTTTTATCCACAACTAACTTTGTAGCCCGAGCTAACTCTTCTATAAATTTTGCCTCTTTAAAAAGTAAACCTTTTTTTGCTAACTCTGAAATTCCAATTAAACTTGCAATTGGAGTTGCAAGAGCTAAAGCACAAGGACAAGCTATAACAATAACTGAAATTGCTACTATAAATGATTTTTCAAAGTGATTAACTCCATCATAATCAAATCCTAAATCTATTCCCAAATAATACCAAACAAAAAAAGTCAAAACTGATAAAGATAAAATACCAACTGAAAAGCCCTTTGAAATTTCATTTGCTTTATGCTCAATCTTTGGTTTTGAAGCAAGAGAGTCTTCTAAAAGTGTAACTATAGAGTTTAAAGTTGAATCTTTAAAAGTCTTAGTAACTCTATATTGTACTAAAGAGTCTTGGTTTAATGTACCAGAAAAAATTATATCATCAGCTTTTTTATATATGGGTATTGATTCACCCGAAATAGATGACTCATCAAATGAACTTTCTCCACTTATAATAATTCCATCTACACAAGCTTTATCTCCAGTTTTTAGTTCAACAATATCTCCAATTTTTATATCTTCAACTGCTACTTCTACTCTTTTCCCATCTTTTATAATAGTAGTTTCCAGAGGAATTTGACTCTTAATTGTATCAAGGGTGTCAATGGCTGATTTTTTACCAAGAACTTCAAGATATTTCCCAACTAAAACGAAGGTAATAATCATACTTACAGAATCAAAATAGCTCTCTCCTTTTGCACCAAAAAGGATAAATAAAGAATATATGTAAGTAAAACTTGCCCCAGAACTTACTAAAAAATCCATATTTAAAATACGATTTTTTAGTCCATAATATGCACCCTTATAAAATATCCAGCCACTGTAAAATAAAACAGGTGTTGATAAAATAAACTCTCCTATATGAATAAGATGTTTTACTTCTGGTGTAATACCAGTAAAAAACCCAGTATATTTTGCTACAGATAACATCATAATATTCATAGTTGCAAATACTGCAACCATCATTCTTATAAAATAGTCTCTTTTAGCACGAGAAGCTTTTTCATCTGCAATTTTAGAGTTATAAGCATATGCGTTGTAGCCTATACTTCTTATTTTTTCAATTATTTGAGAAAGTGCTATTTTATCACTATCCCAAACAATTTTTGCCTTGTTATTAGTAAAATTAATTGTTGCATCAATTATTCCATCTGTATTAAATAATACTTTTTCATTTAACCAAATACAAGCTGCACAATGAATCCCTTCAATAATCAAATCAACTTGTTTATAACCTTCAGGATTTAATGTTATATAAATTTTTTCAAAACTTTGAGTATCAAATTTATTTAAATCACTACTTGCTACAAGAGGAGGTTGAATTGTTTTATTTCCTAGTTTGTCATAAAAAGAATCGAGATTTTGATCTTGTAAAAGATGAAAGACTCCTTGACATCCTTTACAACAAAAATTTAGAGTTTCTTCTTTTATCATAACACTATCATCAAACTCCAAATGACAGTGATTACATTTTACTTTTGACACCCAAATATTCCTAAAGTTCTATTTTTTTAATTTTTATTATGATAGTATTATATCTTATAACTTTTGGAGTTAAGATTAATGATTAATAATATTTCTATATTAAAAAATATTACTATACTATATGCCGAAGATGAAAAATCACTAAGAGATATAACTCTAAACATTTTAAAAGGCTTTACAAACAAACAATTTGTAGCAGAAAATGGCCTTGAAGGCTTAGAATTATTTAAAAAGCATGAAGAAGAAATCGACCTTATCATAACAGATGTAAATATGCCACAAATGAATGGTTTGGATATGATTAAAGAGATTAAAAAAATAAATCCAAATATTCCAATTATTGTTGCTACCGCATTTTCAAATACAGAATATCTTTTAGAAGCTATTGATATTGGTGTCGATAAATATATTCTAAAACCAATTGATATGAAAAAACTTTTACAAGTGATGAGTCAATCACTGCTTTACCATGAATTAAAAGATTTATATATAGATAAACTTACAAGACTTCCAAATAGAAATAAACTAAAAAAAGATTTAGAATTAACTGCTCAAGATTTAATGGCATTGATTAATATTGATAAATTTTCAACAATTAATGACCTATTTGGTGAAGATAATGGAAATAAACTTCTTATAGAATTTTCTATGATTATTAAACAATTTTTTGCATCTGATGATTATAGAATTTATAGAATCGAATCAGATAAATTTGCAGTTGTTGCAAAAAATTATACAATGGATATCAAAGATTTTGAAACACTTTGTGAAAAATTTGCAAATCATATTGAAGAACATGCTATATTTATTGAAGAAAATGAAATTGATTTAAATGTTACTATTGGTATTGCTTGTGCAGATAATAAACTTGCATATAAATATACAGAAAGAGTTATAAACTATGCTAGAAAAAGATTTGAACAAATCTTAGTTTATGATAATTCTTTCAATATCCAAGAATCTTTTGAAGATAATATCAAATGGGTAAAAGAAGTTAAAAAAGGTCTAAAAGAGGGACTTTTTGTTGCTTTCTATCAACCTATTGTTAATACACAAACCCAAGAAATTTACAAATATGAAGCACTAATTAGATATATCAATGAACAAGGTGAAGTTATTGCTCCTATTAAGTTTTTAGATATTGCTAAAAAAGCTAAACTTTACTCTTATATCATAGAAATTATGCTTTTAGAAGCCATTGGACTAATTAAAGAACAAGGTAAAAGAGTTGCTGTTAATATCTCTTTTGATGATATTACTAATAACAAAACAACTAAAAAAATCTATGATACATTAGAAGAAAACAAAAAATATACTCATCTTTTAGAGTTTGAAATACTTGAATCTGAAGAGATAAATAACTTTGATACAGTAACTACATTTATCGATAAAGTTAAATCTTTGGGTTGTAGTGTTGGAGTTGATGATTTTGGTGCTGGGTATTCAAACTTTAACATGCTTACAAACTTAAATATTGATTTTGTTAAAATTGATGGTTCTTTGATTAAAAATATTGATACTTCAAAAAATCAACAAATTATTGTTGAAACAATCGCAGATTTCTCTAGAAAATTTGGATTTAAAACAGTTGCTGAATTTGTATCATCAGAAAAAATTTATGAAAAAATTAAAGAGTTAGATATAGATTATTGCCAAGGTTATTATTTTGGTAAACCACAGAGTAAAGATAAAATTTAATCTATCCAACTCTCTGGTAAATTAGAATCAAAAATTGTACTTTTGATTCTAGTTATATTTGCTATGCTTACTAGCTGTTTGCTAGCAGTTTCTAAGTCATCATTTACTATAAAATAATCATACTTTTGAAAATATTTTATTTCATATTTTGCATTTTTAATTCTATTTTCAATTATCTCTTTACTATCAGTTGCTCTATTATTTAATCTTCTTTCTAACTCACTTAATGTCGGAGTTGTAATAAACACAGAAGTAATTATACTATCTAGTTTTTTTCTTGCTATATCATGTCCTTGTACATCTATGTCAAATATTACAAGTTTTCCTTCACTTAGAGCTTCTTTTATTGGTTTTAATGAGGTACCATAATAGTTTCCATGAACTTCTGCCCACTCTAAAAAATGCCCTGCTTCAATATCTTCTAAAAATTCTTCTTTTTTAATAAAAAAATAATCAACACCATTTTTTTCACCAACTCTTGGTTCTCTTGTTGTTGAAGAGATAGAGAAATAATAATCATCACCTATTTCTTTGTAAACTTCTTTTAATAAGGTTGATTTACCACAGCCACTTGGTCCTGATATAATTAATATCGCACCTTTTTTTTCACTTAACAATTCTTAGCCTTTATTCACAGATAATCTTAAATCTATAATCTCACCTTGAGATAATCTATCAATAATTGATTGATTACATTTTGTTAATAGTGGTCTTAGTTCATCAATATTGTATCTATTTAAAATAAGCTCATATGGCTCATTATAATTAAAATCAAACTCATACTCTTTTACTTCACATAAAGCATCATCTATTATTTGAGAAAGGTCTTTCCAATCAGTTTCACTCATTTCAGAATCATCTACAAACTCTTTTTGAAATTTTGATTGTAAATTATCATCATTTAAAATTGAATTGATTTTTCCCAACTCACTTTTATCCAATATCCCACCACTTTTCAATGCAGCAATTGATATGATACTCTCATCAGTTTCATCTTCAATATCATAGGCAATATCATCAGCTAAAGTTTCAATATACTCTGATATATCATCAATATCTTCATCTACGTGTGAGAATTTATTTTGTTTTTCTAATTTTGCTTCTTCTTTTATGATTTCTATTTGTTCAGTTAAAATAGTAAATAAATCATGGGGCAAAAAAGGTCTTGAAATTAGAAAATCCCTTGATTTATCAAAGGGTAATTCTTCATTTGATATTGCACCTATTTTTGTTGCTTGATGTTTAATAACATTAAACCTATCATCAACTAAATCTTGATCAACAACAATAAAATCATAATTTTTACTAATATCAGTATTATCTTGAACAAAAAGTTTCATATCAAGTTTTGTACATATTAAATCAAAAATTTTGACTATCATGTTTGTTTTTGTAATCAACAATAAAGTCACTTAATCTCCTGTAGTTCCAAATCAACTAGTTTATAAACCTTGTCACAACTAAAAGCAATATCTTCTTCATGTGTTACAAGAACTAATCCAGCATTATTAGACTTTATATATTCAAATAAAGTATTCATTACATCATGTGCAGTATCTTTATCTAAATTACCTGTTGGTTCATCAGCAAAAATTATTTTAGGTTTTTTAGTTAAAACTCTAGCAATAGATAATCTTTGCTGTTGACCACCACTTAGTTCACCTATACCTTGATGTAAAACATGGCTTATACCTAAATCTTCTAAAAGCTTATTATCAACAGTTTGATTACTTAAAAATTCAGCAATCTTTAGATTTTCATCAGCAGTAAAACCTCTAAAAAGATAATGTGCTTGAAATATTATACCAAAATCTTCTCTTCTTATGTTTAAAAGATTTTTCTTCTTTATTGCATATATATTTTTATTATCAAAAATCACTTCTCCAACATCTGGCTTTAAAAGTGATGAAATAATATTTAGTAAAGTTGATTTTCCACTTCCACTTTTTCCAATAATTGCAATTGATTCTTTTTTATGTAAGGTAAGATTTATATTTTTAAAAAGGTCATAATCAAATTTATGAGAGATGTTTTTTGCTTGTAGTATAGGCTGGTCGTTCATTTTTCTCCAGTCTTAGATAAAAAGAGGTAAAAACCTCTTTTTATAATTTTTTTAAATAATTAGATTATTTACCCATTTGTGCAGCAACTTCTGCAGCAAAATCTTCTTCTTTTTTCTCGATTCCTTCACCAAGTTCAAATCTAACATACTCAACGATTTCGATTGACTCATCACAAGCTTTAATAGCTTGCTCAACTGTCATTGAATCATCCATAACATATGTTTGAGATAATAGTGCATGAGTTTTATCTAATTGTGTGTTGTCTTCAATAAATCTTGCAATTTGTCCAGGAATAATTTTGTCCCAGATTTTTTCAGGTTTACCAGAAGCTTTTAATTCTTCTTTCATTTCTGCTTCAGCTTTAGCTAAAGCTTCATCAGTTAATTGACCTCTTGTAACAAACTCAGGAATTCTTTTTAAAGGTTTACCAAGTCTTACAAGTTCTTCATTTTCTTTTTCAATATCAGCAATAATTGCTTTGTTTTCTGATTCAATAAAAGCTGGATCTAAATCTTTATAAGAAATAACACTTGGTTTCATTGATGCTGCGTGCATTGCAACTTTTTTTAATAAATCTTTTGTTTTTTCTTTTGCACCATCAGCACAAGTAGCAGCTAAAATAACTCCAACTTTTCCTAAGTGTACATACCCATTTACAATTCCATTGTCAGATGATACAGTAACCATTTTTCTAGTTACGATATTTTCACCAATAGTTGCAATTTTACTATTTAAATACTCTTCAAAGTTTACACCGTTGATAGTAGTTTTTAATAGTTCTTCTCTTTCAGTACAACCTTCAGCTTGTACATGAGCAGTAACTTCATTTGTTAATGCAATAAATTGATCATTTTTTGCTACGAAGTCAGTTTGAGAATTGATTTCTGTCATAGTTGCTTTTGTAGAATCATCATTTACTAAAATTGTAATTAATCCCTCTGCAGCTAAGTTTCCAGCTTTTTTAGCAGCTTTTGCTAATCCAGATTCTCTTAAATATTTCATCGCTTCATCTAAGTCACCATTACACTCATTTAAAGCATTTTTACAATCAAGCATTCCTGCACCAGATTTTTCTCTTAATTCTTTAATTAATTTCGGAGTTGCACCAGCCATGTTACGCTTCCTCACTAAATTCGATTTCTTCACCTTCAGCAACAGCTTCAGCAACTACTTCAGCTACTTCTTCACTTGATATAGGTGCAGTTTCAACTTCACCACCATTTGCTTCTGCGTATGCAGCTTTACCTTCATTCATAGCAGCAGCCATTTCTGTACAAAATAATTGAATTGATCTAATCGCATCATCATTTCCTGGGATTGGCCAATCAACAACGTCTGGGTCACAGTTTGTATCTAAAGGAGCAATAACTGTAATTCCTAATCTTCTTGCTTCTTGAATAGCAATTTTTTCTTTAACTGCATCAAGTACGAACATCATATCAGGTAATTTAGTCATATCTTTGATACCACCAAGATATAATTCTAATTTTTCTTCTTTTCTTGAAAGCATTAAAGCTTCTTTTTTAGTTAAAAGATCTAATTGACCTTCTTCTCTCATCTTTTTAATAATTTCTAATTTTCTAATTGATTTTTTAATTGTTCCGTAGTTTGTTAACATCCCACCTAACCATCTATGGTTAACGTAAGGCATACCACAAGAGATAGCAGCATCTTTAACTGCTTGACTAGCTTGTTTTTTAGTACCAACAAACATCATAGTTTGACCTTCAGCAGCAGCATCTCTAATAAGAGTATATGTATATCTGAAGTATCTTAACGTTTTTTGTAAATCTATAATATAGATATTTTTTCTTACACCAAAAATGTATTTTTTCATTTTTGGATTCCATCTTCTTGTTTGGTGTCCGAAGTGTACACCACACTCTAATAGGTCTTTCATTGTAACCATTGTTTTTTCCTTGTTTTTAATTTATATGTCTTCTTTTTAGCACAAAAGTAAATTTTGCTAAAAGAAGCAAAAACCTAAAGAGAACAACGAGTTGTTCTTATTAAGTAAACTTAATTGGGTTTAGCCTCTGTGCCCCTTAATGCTTTCGCACAACCCAGACCAGGATTGACACATGTGAGGTTTCTATAAAAATAGAACCGTGATTTTATCTAAGTAAACTTTAATATTTTATTAAATGAATTTAGCTAAAATCAGCCAATGATTTAAAAAGGAAACTTTATATGGATTATTTAGAAAAAATCAATGAAATAAAAAATGAATTATCAAAATCAATTATTGGGCAAGAAAATATGTGTGAAGCTTTGCTTATTGCTCTTTTGTGTGATGGACATGTTTTATTAGAAGGTGTTCCTGGACTTGCAAAAACAACAGCAGTAAAAGCACTATCAAAATGTTTAAGCCTAAATTTTAAAAGGGTTCAATTTACACCTGACTTAATTCCATCAGATATTATTGGTGCTCAAATATTCAATATGAAAACAGCAGAATTTAGTATTAAAAAAGGACCTATTTTTACAAACTTACTTTTAGCAGATGAAATAAATAGAGCTCCTGCAAAAGTACAATCAGCTCTTTTAGAAGTAATGCAAGAAAAACAAGTAACAATTGCAGATGAGACTTATACACTTGAACCCCCATTTTTAGTTCTTGCAACTCAAAATCCAATAGAATCACAAGGTGCTTATGAGTTACCAGAAGCTCAACTTGATAGATTTATGTTTAAAATATTACTTGATTATAATTCAAAAGAACAAGAGTATGAAATTGCAAAAAATGTCACTTTAAACTCTTTTGAAACGCCTAAATGTGTTGCTACAAAAACCGATTTGGATGAGCTAAAAAAAGCAGTTACAAATGTACATATAGATAAAGAACTAGAAAAATATATAGTAAATCTAATTTTTGCAACAAGAGAACCTGAAAAATATGGTTTAATTGAGATAAAAGATTATATTCAATTTGGTGCAAGTCCAAGGGCTACAATTGACATGTTTAAAGCAAGCAAAGCAAAAGCTTTCCTTAGAGGTAATGACCATGTTACACCTATAGATATTGCATTAGTTTTTAAAGATATTGTTCGTCATAGAATTGTTTTATCCTATGAAGCTCAAGCTATGGATATTACAAGTGACTATATTTTACAAAAAGTATTACAAAAAGTTGATATTCCATAAAAAATGAACAAAAATTTAAAAAAGATTCTTATCAAAACAAAAAAGCAAGTCTTTACTGAAATCTCTGGAAATAATAGTTCAAACCTTAAAGGTGAAGGTTATGATTTTTTAGAGTTAAGAGAGTATGAGTTTGGTGAAGATATTAAAAATATTGATTGGACTATTAGTGCAAAGATGAATACACCTTATGTAAAAGTTTTTCATGCACAAAAAGAACTCAATATAAATATTTTACCTATGCTAAGTGGAAGTATGATTTTTGGAACTAAAAAAATCAAACAAGAGTTAGTAACAGAGATTTGTTCTATCTTGGCATATTCAAGTATTAAACAAGGGGATCCTTTTTCGTCATTTATAATAAATGATAAGCTTGAAATTCTCACTAAAAAAAGTAAAAAATTAGCAACTATTGCAAATATGAGTGAAAAGATATATGAATATAATCCACTAGGTAAAGATATTGATTATAAACTTTTATGCAATGAAACTTTTAATATAATAAAGAAAAAATCTATACTATTTTTAATTGGTGATTTTATAGATGTTAAAGATTTTGATTTAAAACTTTTATCAAAAAAACATGAAATTTTTGTAATTATTGTAAGAGATATATTTGAAGAAGAGCCACAGGAACTTGGAAATAATAGTTTCATCGATACAAATAATGGCTTCAAATTTGAAGGAGTTATTAATAAATCTTCAATTAAAGATTATAAAGCATTTATCAAAAAAAATGACCATGAACTCTATTATCATTTACAAAAGTGCAATGTAAATTTTACAAAAATATATACACATGAAGAACCTATTTCAAAAATTATAACTTTGGTGAATAGATGAATGAATTAAAAATAAATGGCTTAAAAGAGTTAGAAACCATACCTGATGTCTCTTTTTATATGTTTTTACTTTTAATTACTGTTTGTATAATAATTACTTCATTGTTAATATATTTAATTTATAAATTTTTTAAAAATAGAAAAAATCCAAGAAAACAGTATTATGAAATACTTAAAAATATTGATTTAAATAATACAAAAACAGCAGCCTATGAAATAACTAAATACACAAAAATGCTCGCACACAATGAAAGAGAATTAAAATTGGCTGATGAATTAATAAGTATGTTAGAAGAGTACAAATATAAAAAAGAAGTAAAAAAATTTGAAAATGATGTAATTCAAAAATATGAACTTTTTATGGAAAATATAGATGTTTAATAATTTTACTTTTGAATATCCTTGGTTTTTATGCCTTATTTTTCTTTTTATATTTTGCGATTTTTTTTGTAAAGCAAAAAATCAATCCTATTATTTTGTTCATCTAAAAATATTTAATCAAGTAACATCAAATACAAATACCTTAATCTATTTACTTAAATATTTAACAATAATTTTTTCATTAATTGCACTCTCTTCTCCTATAAAAATCTTAGATAAACAAGTCTTAAAAAAAGATGGTATCAATATAATTTTAAATTTGGATACCAGTGGATCCATGAAACAAAGAGGTTTTAATTCAAGTAATAAAGAACAAAATAGATGGAATGTAGTAAATAATGTAGTTCAAGATTTCATAGAAAAAAGAGTAAATGACAATATTGGTCTTGTGGTTTTTGGAACTTCAGTATTAACAGCATCACCACTAAGTTTTGACAAAAATTCACAAAAAGAGATAATCAAATATATAGATATAGGAATAGTTGGTGAAAAAACAGCTATGTTTGATTCCCTTGCAACTTCAATAAATATCTTAAAAGATAAAAAAGCAAAATCAAATATTATAATTTTATTAACAGATGGGGAAGATACAGCAAGTCAAATTCCTCTACAAATTATCAATAAACTTGCAAGAAAATACAATATAAAAATTTATACAATAGGAATTGGTGAATCAAATAGGCAAATTCTTAATGTAATTGCCCAAGAAACAAATGCAAAATCATTTCTAGCGAACTCTAAGGATGATTTAATTGAAGTTTACAATACCATCAATAAATTAGAAAAATCAGATATAGATGATAATATCTTACTTTTAAAAGAGTATCTATTTTTTTACCCACTTTTTATGTCAATAATTTTTTTAATTTTCTATATTTACCTAAAAAACAGAGATTAGGTTGAATTTTAAATCAATTTACCTTATAATAAAAAAAACTTGATAAAGAAGATATATGAATAAAAAAGAATTAATTGATTTGTTAAAAAAGAGTTCTCAAGAGAGTTTAAATGAAACAAGCACAATTGAAGAAGCTATACCAAAAGAAAAGTTAACATCAAAAAAAATAAAACCAGAAGTTGAAAAAAGTAATAGTAGCTTTAAATTTTTATATATTATTTTAGTCCTTATTGCATTGGTTGTTTATTTATTAATTACACAAGATAAAAAAGATACTCAAAACAAAGCAATACTTACATTTAAAGATTTACCAAAAGATATACAAACAAATTATGTAACAAAAGATGAACTTAAAAATAGTGTTCAAGCAAAAGAAGATGAATTAAATTTGATAGTAAAACAACTAAAAGAAGAGTTATCTGTACTAAATCAAAAATTTGAATTGGCTAATATAGAAAAAAATGAAATACGTGTTGATGCACAAAAAAATAGATCAAAAAAATATGATGCTACAGGTTGTTATGGAGAAACCGAAGGTACATATGTATTTTACCCTTCATGCAAAGAAAGAATTGATAAGTTTTTAGAAGAAAATAAAGATGCTACTTCTTTTCAGATTATTCCTGTAATTGATGGAAAAGATAAAATTTTTATAAACGACATAATAACAAGTATTCAAAATAAAGATATCGACAAAAAAGCATTAAAAGATTATTTAATTGAAGGATTATCTAGAAAAAGAGTTTTAGAAGCATCATGGCAAGTTAAAGATAAACTTGGTAATGAAGCCATAATCACTTATGTTAATTATATAGCTGATACAGCTGACAAAAGAGGTTTTACTATAAGAGCTTATAGATAAGAGTTTATAACCTCTTTGTCACTAAAAGGAAGCTTTTGGTCATAAATGATTTGATACTCTTCATCACCTTTTCCTAAAACTAAAATAACACTATTTTTAGTAGATAAATCAATAGCTTTTTTAATTGCTAATTTTCTATTTATCTCAACTTCTACCTTTGATTTATCACTGATACCACTTAGAATATCTTCAATAATCAAATCAGGATCTTCAAATCTTGGATTATCACTCGTTACTATAATATGTTTTGCATAATTTTGTGCAACTTTTCCCATAAGTGGTCGTTTTTCTTTATCCCTGTCCCCACCTGCTCCAAAGACTACAATAATATCCATATGGGCAAAACTTTCTAAAACTTCTTTCATTCCGTCAGGAGTATGAGCAAAATCAACTATAATATATGGATTTAAAGATAATGTCTCCATTCTACCAGAGACTCCAGCAAAATTTTCTACAGCTTCACAAATTTCATTTAAAGATTTGTCTGTAGTCATATGAACAGCTGCAATAGCAGCCGTTAAATTATATACATTAAATAAGCCCATCATCACAGAAGTAAAACTCTCAACTTTTTCAAAATGCTGTAATGCAACGTGCATACCATCTTTAAATGAATAAGCTTGAACTTTATATGTAGATGGTTGTTCTAACCCATAAGTCAAACAATTTTTTGGATTAAACTTAACTTTTTTATCATCTTTATTTATAAGTTTTTTACTCTCATCACTAAAAAATGAATTTTTAACATTTATATATTCTTCAATACTTTTATGATAATCAAGATGATCTCTTGTAATATTTGTAAGAATTTTAAGTTCAAAATCTAAACCCTCAATTCTTTTTTGTTCTATTGCATGGGAACTCACTTCCATAACAAAAAAATTACAATTATTTTCTATAGCTTTTTGAACATGTGCAAAATTCCCAAGTTGTACAGGAGTTGTTAAAGAGTAATCTTCAATTTTCTCTTCATTTATAAAAAATCCTCTTGTACCTTGTAAAGCGACTTTATAACCCAAATCTAATAAAATTGAGTATATCGCCGCAGCTGTTGTAGTTTTACCATTTGTACCAGTTATTCCAATAACTTTAATGGATGAAAAATCACAATATTTTTTTAAATCTTCTGATTTTATAAACTCTTTACAACCATTTTTTTTGGCATCTTCAATAAATTTCTCATTTTGTTTTGAATAAACAAAGGCAGAATTTCCATCTGCCTGTTTAGAATTATCTGTGTATATTTTATTGTTTATGTGTAGTTGCAAGTTTTTTTTCTTCTAATTTTTTATATAGCTCTTCGATTTTTGAATCGTAAGCAAAATATTCATTAAAACCTTCAAGGTAAGAGTAAGCTGTTGTACTAAAATCATTTTCTATTAACTTTGTTACAAAATCAAAAAAATCATCTTTTGAATCAATTGCAACTTTTGTAGAAAACATAATATCTTCAAAGGCTACTCTAAAAGAACCCCTTGTTTGAATCAATGTTTTAAAATCTTCATATTTAATGGCATCCAAAGAATCAACTGTAGAGTTTGTTAAATCTTTTAATAATCCCATCATTTTATCAATATCACCATCATAAGCATCTACAACATTATGTACGTACTCAATGGCCTCATCAATATCTTTCTCTTTTGCAACTGTAAAATAGTCAAACAAAGATAAAGCTTTATTTACATCTTCATTGGCTATATCACAAAAAAGTGCATAGATCGGATACTCTTTATTGTATTTAAAAACTGATGATAATTGAGCATAAATAAACATAGCTTTATCAAATTCTTTATTTAAGAAATAGCTATTTGCATCATTTAATAATTTTTTTTCATTTATCATTATAGTTCCTCTAGTCGGTTCTCCATCCCAGCTTCTACATTAATTATAATCAAATCAGGATGAATTGCAGCTTTTAATTCTTTTTCAACCACATATTTCAATGTACTTCCACTGGCACTACAACCAACACAAGCACCTTGAAGTTGAACATAAACTTTCCCATTAATAATATTTAATAATGACATAGCACCACCATCTTGTGCAAGCATAGGTGCTATTTTATTATCTATAATATTTTTAACTACAGGAAGTAAATCCTCATCACTAAATGGCAACATTTAAACCCTTTTTTATTATTTTTTACTCTTTACAAAAAATATTCCAATAGCAGTTAATACAACAATTATTCCTATTGTAATAAAAATTGTAGAGAGTGTAACTTCTTGTTCAAACATAAGATACTAACTTAAAACTTCATCACATCTTGAGCAAAGTTTATCTTCACTTTGTGATTTAAATTTCCAACATCTTGGACATTTAGCATCTTTTGCTTTATATGCTTCAAAAACTATTCCATCTATTTCAAAACTAATTATTGCTTCATTTTGTTTAGAACTTAAAATAGCACTAACTAAGAACCAATCTTCAGCTTCAATAGCTGGTAATGAAAGAACATCATTAGAATTTGTATAGATATCTAATTCTAATGTAGATTTTATTATTTTATCTTTTTTTAGTTTATCAACTGATTCAGAAAACTTCTCTTTAACTTTTATTAAATTTTCTTCATTAAGGTTACTTTCAACTTCAGGTAAATCAAATGTAACTAAATCAAAAACATCTTTTACATCTTCTTTTAAAATTTTTGGTGAATATTCTAATAACTCGTCAACAGTATATGTCAATATTGGTGCTAAGATTACTAAAAGTTTTTTAGCAATTAAAGCCATAGCAGTTTGTGCACCAGTTCTATGAATATCATTTTTACCATCACAATATAATCTATCTTTACAAATATCTAAATATATACCTGATAAATCAACAACTAAAAAGTTATTTAATTTATTTAAACCTTTTGAAAATTCATAAATTCTAAATGCTGCATCAATTTCATCAAAAACTTTTTTTGCTTTATTTAAAATCCATTTATCTAAAATACCAAAATCTTTTACATCAACTAAAGATTCTAAGTCATTAATATTTGCCAATAAAAATCTTGCAGTATTTCTTATTTTTCTATATTGTTCACCCATTTGTTTTAAAATATTATCAGAAATCTTTAAATCACTTTGATAATCACTCATAGCAACCCAAAGTCTTAAAATTTCGCTTCCATACTCTTTTAAAACTTTATCAGGAGCAACAACATTACCTTTTGATTTAGACATTTTTTCACCCTTTTCATCTACGGTGAAACCATGCGTTAAAATAGATTTATAAGGTGCACACTCACTAGAAGCAAGTGTAGTTAAAAGTGAAGATTGGAACCAACCTCTATGTTGGTCACTCCCTTCTAAATACATATCAGCTGGGAAAGTTCCTGCATCATAATTTCTACTTCTTAAAACAGCATTTTGTGTAGAACCAGAATCAAACCAAACATCTAAAATATCCATAGTTTTCTCTAAATCTTCAGGATTAAGTCCACTTCCTGGATATAATAATTCAGAAATTTCTAAATCATACCAAGCATCACAACCTTTTTGTTCAAAAATCATTGCTGTATAATTTAATACCTTTTCATCAAAAATTATTTCACCTGTTTTTTTACTCACAAAAAATGCAATTGGAACACCCCAATCTCTTTGTCTAGAGATACACCAATCAGGTCTTCCATCAAGCATCGCTTTAAGTCTATTTCTTCCCCACTCAGGGTAAAATTTAAGATTTTCAACAACATTTAGTGCATTTTCTCTTAATGTTTTATTCTCTTTTCCATACTTATCATCAATAGAAATAAACCATTGTTTAGTTGCTCTAAAAATAATTGGTTTATGTGTTCTCCAACAGTGTGGATAAGAGTGTTTTATATCAACTCTTTTTAGTAAGGCATCACCCAATTCTTCTAAAATTGACTCATTTGCACTAAATACATTAACACCTAAATATTTATCTGTATCTTTAAATAGTTTTTCTCTTACAATTGTTTCGTCATACTTACCATAAGCATCAACTGGCATAATAACATCAAGGTCATATTTAAGACCTACTTTATAGTCATCTTCACCATGTCCAGGAGCTGTATGAACTGCCCCTGTTCCACTATCCATCATTACATGTTCACCTAAAACAATCTTTGATTGTCTGCCATTTAATGGATTTATAGCAAATGTATTTTCTAAATCATTTGGATTGATTGTATCAACAACTTCACCTTTTATTACTTCTGATTCAATTAATGAGTTATATAATTTTTTTGCAACAATAAATTTATCACTTGTTAATACATACTCTTCTTCACCATTTAATGAAATACCAGTGTTTGCAGGTAAAGTCCATGGTGTAGTTGTCCAAATAACTACACTTGCATCAAGTTTTTCATGTTTAAAAGCGACATAAATTGAAGGAGAAATTTTATCTTCATATTCCACTTCTGCTTCTGCTAATGCTGTTTGAGCAGCCCATGACCAATAAACAGGTTTACTTCTTTGCACAAGTAATCCTTGTTTTGCTATGGCACAAAGTTCCCTATAGATATTTGCTTCAAATTTGAAATCCATAGTTAAATAAGGTTTATCCCAATCACCAATTACCCCAAGTTGTTTAAACTCTTCCCTTTGGATATTAATAAATTTACTAGCATGTTCTCGGCATAACTCTCTAATTTTTGATTTAGGAAGAAGCTTTTTCTTCTCACCACCAATTTTCTCTTCAACTTTTTGCTCAATTGGTAAACCATGACAATCCCATCCTGGAACGTATCTAACAGATTTACCATCAAAATAATGATATTTAACAATAATATCTTTTAATACTTTGTTTAAAGCATGACCAATGTGAATATTCCCATTTGCATATGGAGGTCCATCATGTAAAGTAAAAGAATCAGCATTTTTTCTATTTTGCTTCATTCTGTCATAAACTTTTTCTTGATCCCATTTTTTATATTTTATTGGTTCATTTTGAGGAAGATTTCCTCTCATTGGAAAATCTGTTTTTGGAAGTAATATACTCTCTTTGTAATCCATATCTATAATTACCTTATTCTTAAAATTGGGTGATTATATCTAAAGATAATTTAATCTAAAGTTATCATCTAAAAATGTATCAAATTAAATTAATTTTTAACAAAATTTAAAAAAATATCAATGTACATTTTTTGTACAATTTGACTAAATATTTAAGCATTTTATACTCTTTTTGTTTCTAATGTACACAATATAGACAAGTTGTTATATATGATAATGTTACTAAATAGAATATTTTTTACAATAAGATTAAATTTGCTTAATTTTATAGATAATCTTATTATTAACTATGCTATGATTTTGCTATATTTTACTATGGGGAATTTGATGATGAATAATAAGCATTATGACATTTTAGTTGTAGGTGGTGGTATTTCAGGTGCTGCACTTTTTTACGAATTTGCAAAATATACAAATATTAAAAGTATTTGTATGCTTGAAAAATATGAGAATTTAGCAACCCTTAACTCAAAAGGTACTAGTAACTCTCAAACTATCCACGTAGGTGATATTGAAACTAACTATACATTAGATAAAGCAAAAATCACTAAAAGAACAGCAAAAATGATTGAAAAATTTTGTCTTCAGTATAATTTACAAGACAAAGTTATGTTTAAACACCAAAAAATGGCATTAGGTGTTGGTGATAAAGAAGTTGAATTTATTAAAAATAGATATAACGAATTTAAAGAACTTTTCCCATATTTAGAACTTTGGGACAAAGAAAAACTAAAAGAGTTAGAGCCTTTATTAGTATATGCAGACAAAGAGAAAAAAGTTGAGAGACCTGAACCAATTATTGCAATGGGTGCAAAAAATGAATATACAACTGTTGACTTTGGAGCTATGACTGAAGAGTTAGCAAAAGCTGGACAAAAAGCTGATCCTGAAAAAATTACAGATATCTATTATAATTCAGAAGTAGAATTTATTGAAAAAATTGGTGATAAATTTAAAGTATCTACAATAAATGGTTCAGTTTATACTGCTAATTTTGTTGTAGTAAATGCTGGAGCACATTCACTTTATTTAGCTCATAAAATGGGATATGGTAAAGATATGGGGTCATTATCAATGGCTGGAAGCTTCTATATTACAAATAATAAATACTTAAATGGAAAAGTTTATATGGTACAAAATCCAAAACTTCCATTTGCTGCACTTCATGGTGATCCTGATATTTTATGTGATGGAAAAACAAGATTTGGACCAACTGCTTTATCTTTACTTGTTTTAGAAAGATATAAAGGTTTAAAAACATTCTTACAATGTTTAAAAACTCTAAATTTTGATGGGAATATCCTAAAAATATTCTGGGATTTAATTAAAGATAGTGAAATTAGAAACTATGTATTCAAAAACTTCTTATTTGAAATTCCTGGTATCAATAAAGGTTTATTTGTAAAAGATGCTAGAAAAATCGTACCTTCATTAACTCCTGATGATATAGAATATGCAAAAGGATTTGGAGGAGTTAGACCTCAAGTATTAAATAAAACAGAAAAGAAACTTATGCTTGGTGAAGCTTCAATTAACCCAGGTAATGGAATTATATTTAATATGACTCCAAGTCCAGGGGCAACATCTTGTTTAGGTAATGCAGAGAGAGACTTAAGATATGTTGTTGATTTCTTAGGCTTAGAATTTGATGAAAAACAATTCTTAGCAGATTTAACTGAATAACAACATTATTAATGTATATTAAAAGAGTATGAGTTCTCTCATGCTCTTTTTTTTTATCCATAAAAAGGAATAACATGTTTAATGACATATTTAATGATGAAGATATGATAAATATGCAAAATTTATTATATAAACACAATAAAACTATAACTTGTGCTGAATCTTGTACAGGAGGATTAGTTGCTTCTTTAATAACAAAGATATCTGGTTCATCAAATATTTTTAATGGAAGTATAGTCTCTTACTCAAATAAAATAAAAAATCAAGAATTAAATGTATCAAATGAAACTTTAGAAAATTTTGGAGCTGTATCAAAAGAAACGGTTAAGGAAATGTTAAGTGGAGTTCTAAAGAAATTTGATGCTGATTATTCAATTGCAATCTCTGGAGTAGCAGGACCAACAGGAGGTTCAAAAAATAAACCAGTAGGTCATGTAGTTATCGGTGTTATGGACTCTTTAGGCAATAATGAAATAGATATTTTTCAGTTTTTTGGTACAAGAGAAGAAATACAAATTCAAGCAGCAAAAAGTTCATTAAAAAAAATTTCGAAATTTTTTGAAAAAACCCTTGACAAATAAAAAAAAATTTCTTATAATTCCACTCCATTTTGATTAAGACGACCCGTTAGCTCAGCTGGTAGAGCATCTCACTTTTAATGAGGGGGCCAATGGTTCGAATCCATTACGGGTCACCACTACTATTATTTACATACCGCGGAATAGAGCAGCCCGGTAGCTCGTCGGGCTCATAACCCGAAGGTCGTAGGTTCAAATCCTGCTTCCGCAACCAAAAAATTTAGCCATAGTGTCAAGGTAGCTCAGCTGGCTAGAGCGCTGGTCTCATAAGCCGGAGGTCGAGAGTTCAAGTCTCTCTCTTGACACCATTTCTAACACACGCTGGTGTAGCTCAGTTGGCTAGAGCAGCTGATTTGTAATCAGCAGGTCGGGGGTTCAACTCCCTTCACCAGCTCCATTAAATACAAATTACAAACTTATAACAAAATATAGAGAGTTGCCAGAGTTGGTCGAATGGACCGGTTTTGAAAACCGGCGAGGTTCACGCCTCCGAGGGTTCGAATCCCTTGCTCTCTGCCACTATTTTTAATCAAAAATATAATTTCTTTTACATTTATAAAATTTTTGATATAATCTCCAACCATATAAAGAGCAGAAATGATATTTGAAAACGAAAAAAAAATCTTAAAAATAATAAAATATGTCCCTTCAATTTTTATACTACTAATTTCTATTATAATTTTTACAATTCAATTTATTGAAAAAAATAACACTTTTAAAAAAGAAAAAATAAAAATCCAAAATGAGTACTTACAAAAAAATAAAGAAATAATAAAAAATAGAGTAGAAGAAGTGTATAAATTTATACAAAATGAAAAAAAATCTACTGAAAAAGCGTTAAAGGACTCTTTAAAACTAGCTATAGAAAATGCCAATGCCATTGCCAAAACAATTTATGAAGAGAACAAAGACAAAAATCCAAAAGTAGTAAAAAAATTAATTATTGATGCACTTAGAAATATAAGATTTAATGATGGAAGAGGCTATTATTTTATTTATGATAAGAAAGGTATTAATTATCTTCTACCACACAATAAAGAACTAGAAGGTAAAAACTTTTGGAATCATAAAGATTCAAAAGGTACCCTAATAGTTCAAGAGATGATTCAAATTTTGAAAAAAGTTGATAGTAGTTTTTTACAATGGTACTGGTTCAATCCTACAAACCCAGATATTCAAAAAAAGAAAATTGGTTTTGTTAAAAAATTTGAACCTTTTGATTGGTTCATAGGAACAGGAGAATATATTGAAGACTTTGAAAAAGGAGTTCAAAATAAAATTCTAAACACTATTCGTAATATGAGATATGGAAATGATGGATATATTTTTATAATAAATTACGATTCCATATATCTTAGCCATATAAGAGAAGAATACATAGGGAAAAGCGCTATTGTAAATAATGATACTCAAGATATTGAAAAAGTTATAAATAAACTAATTGAAATATCAAAAAATGGTGAGGGTTATTATTCTTATACACAAAATAAAAAACCAGGAGTAGAACAAGCTGTTTATAAAACTGCTTATGTAAAAGGAATAAATGAGTGGTCGTGGGTAATTGGAACTGGTTTTTATCAAGATGATATGGAAAAATCAATACAAAGTAGAAAAATAGATTTAGACCAAGAATTTGAAGAACGTCTATTAAAAACAATTCAAATCGAACTATTATTAATATTTATTTTACTTCTTCTTTCAATATATTTTTCTAGAATCTTACAAAATATATTTAAAAAATATAGAAAAGACATAAATAATCATATTGAAACAAATAACAAACAACAAAAACTATTAGCATATCAAGCAAAAATGGCTGCAATGGGTGAAATGATTGGAAATATTGCACACCAATGGAGACAACCTTTATCTACTATTTCCACTACAGCTACAGGATTAAAACTTCAAAAAGAGCTTGATATGTTGGAAGATGATTTTCTAGTAAAGTCCCTAGGGGAAATAAATACATCAGTACAGTATTTGTCTGCAACAATAGATGACTTTAGAAACTTTTTTAAAGTAAATAAAGAAAAATCTACATTTTATATCAAAAGTCCCTTAAATAAAGCTATTTCACTTGTATTTGCTCAATATAAAAACCTTGATATTCAAATTATTGAAAATATTGAGGATGTAGAAATTACAAATTATCACAATGAACTAATCCAAGTTTTAATAAATCTATTAAACAACGCAAAAGATGAACTAATAAAAAAAGATACCAATATCAAAAGATTTATTTTTATTTCAACTAAAATAAATAAAGAAAACTTAGTAATTGAAATAAAAGATAATGCAGGAGGCATACCTAATAATATCATTAATAGAATTTTTGAACCATATTTTACAACAAAACATAAAAACCAAGGAACAGGTATCGGTCTTTATATGAGTGAAGAGATTATTAAAAATCATATGAAAGGTACAATTTCTTGTGATAACACTATTTATACTTACGATTCAAAAGAGTATAAAGGTGCCCTATTTAAAATCACCCTACCTCTTACAATTTCATAGTTTTTACTATTTTATTATTAAGCGACTTTCTATCTCAATTTGGATATAAATGTGAAATTAAAACTAATGAAATTTACTGTGAGTAAAATTCGGAGAAATTATGAATTTACATGAATATCAAGCCAAAAATTTGTACAGAAAATATGATATCCCAACTACTAAAGGGAAACTTTTAACTCATCCTTCACAACTTGATGAAATCCTAAGAAGTGTTGGAAAAGATAAATGGGTAATCAAAGCACAAGTACATGCTGGTGGAAGAGGAAAAGCTGGTGGAGTTGTTTTAGTTAATTCAAAACAAGAAGCTAACGATGAAGTAAGAAGATTACTTGGAAGTAATTTAGTAACTTATCAAACAAATGCACAAGGTCAACCAGTAAACTCTATTTATATTGAAGAGCCTTGCGATATAAAAGATGAGATATACTTAGCATTTATCGTAGATAGAACAACCCAAAGAATTATGATAATTACATCAAGTGAAGGTGGTATGGATATAGAAGAAGTTGCAGAAAAATTTCCTCATAAAATCCTACGAAACCCCATTAATCCAGTTGTGGGAATTATGCCTGCACAATGTAGACAAATCTGTGATGACCTAGGTTTTGATAAAAATCTAAGCGCTCAAATGATATCTTTGATGCAAAATATTTATAAAATGTTTGAACAAAAAGATTTATCTTTAGTTGAAATAAATCCTTTAGTTGTAACAAAAGATAATCAACTAATCTGCTTAGATGGTAAAGTTGTTGTTGATAATTCTGCACTTTATAGACAACCAAAACTAAATGAAATAAGAGATGCTTCGCAAGAAGATGAGAGAGAATTAAAAGCAGAAAAACTTGACCTAAACTATGTAAGCTTAGATGGGAATATCGCTTGTATGGTAAATGGTGCAGGTTTAGCAATGGCAACTATGGACTTAATCAAAACCCATGGAGGAGAGCCAGCAAACTTCCTTGATGTGGGTGGAAGTGTAAATGAAAAAAGAGTTATAGAAGCCTTTGAAATTATTCTTTCTGATGAAAAAGTAAATGGTATTTTAGTAAATATTTTTGGTGGAATAGTTAGATGTGACATCATTGCAGCTGGTATTATTGGTGCTGCCCAAAAGATGAATATAAACATCCCAATAGTAGTAAGACTTGAAGGAACAAATGCAAAAGAAGGACTTGAATTGATAAAAAATTCAACTGTTACTGTTTATGAAGAGGCAGATTTAGACAAAGCTGCACAAAAAATTATTGAACTATCAAATAAAGGAGCTAAATAATGGCTATTTTAATTGATAAAAATACAAAAGTATTGGTTCAAGGTTTAACAGGAGCACAAGCAAGTTTCCATACACAAAGAGCTATTGCCTATGGTACAAATGTAGTTTCAGGAGTAGTACCTGGGAAACGAGGACAAAGACATCTAGATCTTCCTATTTATAACACTGTTGAGTGTGCAAAAAGATTAACAGGAGCAAATGCCTCTATTATCTATGTTCCAGCTCCTTTTTGTAAAGATGCCATTATCGAAGCTAGTGAAAATGGAATAGAGACTATTGTTTGTATAACAGAGGGTATTCCTACACTTGATATGCTTGATGTAAAAGCGGCTATTGATTTAAATGGGTCAAGACTAATTGGTCCAAATTGTCCAGGAATTATAACTCCTGATCAATGTAAAATGGGAATTATGCCTGAAAATATTCACATGGCTGGAAGTGTTGGTATTGTATCTCGTTCTGGAACACTTACATATGAAGCTGTAAATCAATCAACTCTTGCTGGTTTTGGTCAAAGTACTTGTGTGGGTATTGGTGGAGATCCAGTTCCAGGAAGTGATTTTATAGATATTTTAAAAATGTTTGAAGAAGATCCGGATACAAAAGCAATCGTAATGATTGGTGAAATTGGTGGAGCAAAAGAAGAAGCAGCAGCAGAATACATAAAATCACATATTACTAAACCAGTTGTTTCTTATATCGCAGGAGTAACAGCTCCTAAGGGTAAAAGAATGGGACATGCTGGGGCAATTATTGATGGAAGTAAAGGAACTGCTGAAGAGAAATACTTAGCCTTAGAGAGAGCTGGTGTTAGAACAGTTAGAACAATTACTGCTATTGGTGCAGCATTAAAAGAAGTTCATCCTAAATAAGAAGAATAAATGAAATTAACACAAGAACAAATCGAACAATTTAACCAAAATGGTTTTTTGGTTATTAAAGATTTTGCACCACATGATTTATGTGAAAAAATCCTAGAAAAAGCAAAATATCATTTAGAAAATAAGATTAAACCAATAGAGACAGAATCTGAATATCTTGAAGCAAATGATGAAACAAATACAGTAAGACGTCTAAGACAAGTTTACCAAAGAGAAGATGTGTTTAAACAGTGGATGACATACAAAGAGACCCTACCAATGCTTCAACAACTATTTGGTGAAGAGGTAGTTTTAACTTTGGCTCATCATAACTCTATAATGACAAAAATGCCAAAGGACTCATCAAGAACTTCATGGCACCAAGATAGAAGATATTGGCATTTTGAAAACAACGACCTAATCTCTATTTGGTTAAGTCTTGATGATGAATTTATAGAAAATGGTCTTTTAGAATTTATTCCAGGAAGTCACAAACTATCATTGGATAAAGACCAATTTGATGAAAAATCAAACTTCTTAGATGAACACCCAAAAAATATAGAGATAATCAAAAATAGAGTTCATACAAACCTAAAAAGAGGTGATATAGTTCTATTTCATTGTAAAACTCTGCACCATGCAGGTAAAAATATAACAGACAAACCAAAAATCTCTTTTGTTTATACAACAAGAGCATCTAGCAATAAACCTCTAAAAAATACAAGAAGTGACGTAGCAGAGGTAGTTCTTGGATAACCTAATAACACTTTTAGAAAAGAAGACTTCTTTTTCTAAAAGTGTTATTCAAAATATTTTACAACTTCTTGATGAGGGTTGTACTATTCCTTTTATAGCAAGATATAGAAAAGAGCAAACTTCAAATGCAAGTGATGAAGAGCTAAGAGTTTTTGAAGAGATTTATAACTACTCATTAAAACTTTTAAAAAGAAAAGAGGAGATTTTAAATCTTCTACAAGAAAAAAACTTCTTAGATGAAAAAATCCAATCAAATATAAATAGTGCCACAACACTTCAAGCTTTAGAAGATATATATACCCCTTTTAAAGATAAAAAATCATCTAGAACTACAATTGCTATAGAAAATGGGTTAGAACCTCTAGCAAACTTTATACACTCTTTAAAATACTCTAAAAAAGAGTGTGAAGAGAAAGCAAAAGCTTTTTTAAATAAAGAAATCTCAACTATAACTGATGCGCTAAATGGAGCAAAAGATATTATTTCTCAAAGATATGCAGATGATTTTAAGTCTAAAGAAATCGTTAGAAATAGTATTCTAAATTATGGAACTATACAAACAAAACCTACAAAAACATTTGATAATAATGGTCTATATAAAAATTTATCAGATGTAAATGAAAAAATAAAATATATAAAATCATATAGATTTTTAGCTATAAATAGAGCCACAAATGAAAAAGAACTAACTTTTAAAATAGAAGTTGATGAAGATTTTATTTGTGAAAATATAAAAAAATACAAAATCCCAACTTGGGCAAATAGTTCAAGTGAACTTGTCTTTGACGCCTACAAAGATGGACTTAAAAGACTTCTTCTTCCAAGTTTAAAAAGAGAAGCCATAACAATCCTAAAAGAAAAAGCTTCATATGAAGCCATAAATCTTTTTGGTAAAAATCTAAAAGAACTACTTCTTACTCCTCCACTTGTAAATCAAACAATTTTAGGAATAGACCCAGGTTTTAGAACTGGTTGTAAAGTGGCAGTTATAAGTGATGATGGACTTTTTTTAGATAGTGCTGTAATTTATCCAACAAAACCTAAAGAAGATTTTGAAAACTCTGCTAAAACTTTATTAGCTTTAATAAAAAAATACAATGTAAACTCAATAGCCATAGGAAATGGAACTGCATCAAATGAAACTGCCTCTTTTGTATCAAACTTTATAAAAGAGAACTCTTTAGATGTGAAATTTGCAGTAGTTAGTGAAATAGGAGCAAGTGTTTATTCTGCTTCAAAAATAGCTGCTCAAGAGTATCCCCAACTTGATGTTACAATTAGAGGTGCAATTTCTATTGCACAAAGACTTCGAGACCCAATGGCAGCCTTAGTTAAAATCGACCCAAAATCACTTGGTATCGGACAATATCAACACGATGTAAATCAAAAAGATTTAGCTTCAAAACTAGAAAATGTAACAATTGACTTAGTAAATAAAGTAGGAGTTGATATAAACTCCGCTTCATATAAACTTCTATCTTTTGTCTCTGGTTTTAGTGAAACCATGGCAAAAAATATTATAGCCCACAGAGAAAAAATCAAAAAGTTCAAATCAAAAAAAGAGTTACTTGATGTAAAAGGAATAGGCTCAAAAGCTTATGAACAAGGAGTAGGATTTTTAAGAATAAAAGATGGAGATTCTATATTAGATAACACAGCAATTCACCCAGAAAACTATTGCTTAGTAAATGCTTTACAAAAAAAATACAAAATTGAAGATATAAAAACAAGTGATATTGTAAATATAGCAAAAGAGTTAAACACTTCAAAACTTCTTTTAGAAGATATTATAAATGAGTTACGAAAACCAGGTTATGATGTAAGAAGTGAATTTGATGAAATAGAATTTTCAGATGATATCAAAAGTATTGAAGACTTAAAAGAGGGATTTTATGTTTCAGGAATTGTACGAAATATCACAGACTTTGGAGCTTTTGTTGATATTGGACTTAAAAATGATGGTATGATACACATCTCACAAATGAGCGAAAAAAGAATCTCTCACCCAAGCGAAATACTAAGCATAAACCAACAACTAAAAAAGATAAAAGTAATATCTATTGATTTAGAAAAAAATAAAGTAGGACTTAGTTTAAAATAACTAATTCCAACTGTTTTCAATTACTTCATAATGCAATACAAAAGTATCAGGATTCAACTCATATTTATCATCTTCAGGATATAGTTTAGCAATGTTAATATTTTCACCAGAAAAAGCTTTTATTGAATCTATACAATCCCAATAAGTTATTAATGTAATTTCTACTGATTCTTCTAAATCTCTTGTAAAAATTTGGCTACCAAGATATCCTTTTACTATAGAGGTGTCTTTTATTCCTGTTTCATATAAATATTTAGTAAAACCCTCTTTATGTTTGTGAGGAAATTTTGCTTTCCATTCTCGTGCAATCATTTTAACTCCTTATTATTAATAAACTTTTACAATAATGTATTTTAAATTTATATAAAAAATAACTCTGCGTTTATTAATACCCAATTATCAAAAAAGATTATTTTTTGGTATTTTTATATCATATAGAGAACTTTAATTAAAAAAAGTTATATTTAAGCAAGTAAAAAACTTTCGCCTAGATGAATTGTGAGTATTTTCAAAATAGCGTTAAGAAAAATCAAATAAAATCTGTTAATAAATTTAAACTGTTTTAGCGAGTTATCGAGTTATTAAATTTTAAGATTTTATTTTATTTTCTAGCTATTTTGGAACCTGTGAACGCTTTTCTTTTGTTTCTTTTCTTTATAAAAAAGAACTTATTGAGCCTTTTTTTCTAAATAAAGTTTATGTGGCGTTGGTTTTTTATTGAAATCAATTGTTACTAAAACCACCTCTTCAACTTGAACAATTACTTTATTTGTAGTTTTATTTCTAAGTTCACATTTTACAGTTATTGATGTTTTACCAACACGTACCAATTCTAAACCAGTAATAAGAATATCACCAATATTAGCAGCACTGTTAAAAACAACTTCAGATACTTTAGCTGTGGCAATTCTACTTGTGTCAAGTAAATTTGCTGCAAAAACAGTAGCATCTGCATCAATCCATGAAAGAGCCATCCCTCCACTTAAAATCCCAGCAGAACTTAAGTGTGGGTACATTACCATTCTTTGAGTAGTATATTCCAAATCAAAACCTTTTTTCTTATTTTCAACTATTTTTTATAAAATCTTGATTAAACCATGAGTAAAAAACAGTGGTATTTCAAAATGCTTTTTTAATGCTATGCTAAATTAGTATACTCTATAGCAAAAAGGAGTTAACTATGCAAAAATTTTTATATATTACTGATCAAAATGAATATAGTGATAACAGTTTTATTGGCCCTTTATTTGAAAAATATTTAACAAAACATTTTAATATAGATATTATTTACTTTTCTAAATTTAAAACCTCATTTGAGAAAAAAGATAACAACAAAATCATTATACCTGTTTCTGAAAAATTAAGTGTTTTAGAAGTTTTAAATAATAACGGTATTGATTTAAAAGAGTACACGTATGTTGCTGTAAGAAATGATACTAAAATTTTAAAAGAGGTGCTAAAAAGAAGAGGTGCATATGGATTTAAAGTTGCATTTAGACTATCTTTCCCTAAAAGAATTGCCAAACTTCAAAGGGATGAAGCAAACAACAAAAAAAGCTATTTTGATATCATTTCAAATAAAATTCAACTTCATCAAGAAACATCTTTAATCAATGACTGTGATATTTTTCTTCCAACAACTAGAAAAATGAGAGATAATTATTTAAAAGATGTAAAAACAAGAACTTTTGTAATCCCATCAGCAATTGACCCTGAAGTTTTACATGAAAATATACAACACGAAGGTGAAGAAAAAAGATTTTTTTATGCAGGGACATTGGACAAATTAAGAGAATTTGAAACAGTATTAGATGCTTTTTCACTACTTGCAAGTGGAAGCTTTAAAATAATGATTTCAACAAAAGACCCTGAATATGCTCAAAATTTATTGGAAAAGTACCCTAATTTAAAAGCAAATATTGAAATATATAATGCTACAACAAAAGATGAGTTGTTGGATCTTATTGCAAAAGCAGATATTGGTTTATCTATTTTGCCTGATATTCCACTATTTAATACTTCAACTCCTGTTAAAATCATGGATTATTACTCATCTGCTGTTCCTTGTATTATGTCAAAAAATGATAACAACTTATCAATTTTTGATGATAATAAAACAGCTTGGTTATGTGATTTTGATAAAGACTCGATTAAAACGAAACTTGAAGAGATAATTAGACTCTCTAAAGAAGAAGTTGCTCTTGTAGGAGTTGAAGGACAACATAGACTTTTAGATATAAGAAACTATGAACGAATCGCAGATGATTTAGCCCATCAATTAAACATCTTATAAAAATATGCTTTTGCATATTTTTATAATTTTACACTCTTTAAATACTCAACAATTTTAGGAATATTATCTTTTCGACAAACCAAACATGTGGGCATATCCAAAGCATTTTTATTTAATTTGGAAATTTTAACTTCATTTTCAAATCTTAATTTTTCCACAATACTCATTGGCAATATTGACTTACCCATCCCAGCTTTTACACATCCCAATATAGTTTCATAACTTCCAAACTCCAACTTTTTGTGTTCTATTTGTGTCATTTCAAAAATATAATCTTGTGCAAAACCACTGTATGCACATCCCTTTTTAAAACTCAAAAAAACATTTGGAGCCATTTCATCAAATGGTTCAACTAAAACCAACTCTTCATCAATTCTGTTTAATACCATAAGTTCTTCTTCCTTTGGAACACCACTTATAAAAGCAATATCAACCTTATAATCCATTATCATTTTTTTTATTTCTGTTGTTGTATTTGTGATAAGTTCCAATTGTGTATTTGGAAAGTCATTATGTAAGTTTAATAAAAAATTTACGATTCGTGTAACTGCATTTGATTCAGTTGATGCAACAACTAATTGCTCTTGTTTCAACATATCTTTCATATCTAAAATTGCAAGTTCTATTTTTGATATAATCTCTACAGCATGGGGATAAAGTCTTTCTCCTTCATGGGTTAAAATAACCCCAGAAGGAACTCTATGAAATAATTTACATCCCAAATTTTTTTCTAGCTGTTTAATTCTTGAAGTGACATTTGACTGGGCATACTTTAAACTATTTGCAGCTTTTGAGATAGATTTTTTATTTGCGACATTAACAAATACTTTTAATAAATTTGAATCCATATCACTTTTCCTTATATCACAAATCATGATTAGATATTTGACATAACATCATCTTTAGTGATATTATGTCATAAAAAAACTTGGATAAGCTTTTGAAAAATATAAATTTACTAGATAAAAACTCAAATTCAGCTATCATTTTAGCTGGAATTATTGCACTTATCATTGGAGTTGGGGTTGCTAGATTTGTTTTCACTTCTCTTTTACCTCCAATGTTAGAAAACTATTTAACTGTTAGTTTTGCAGGTATTTTAGCTTCTGTTAATTATATGGGGTACTTAGCTGGTTCTATTTTTGCAGTATTTATAAAAGATGTTTATACAAAAGTAAAGTTTTTTAGACTTGGGATGGTTATTTCTATTGCTACAACATTTGTTTTAGCTACAACTCATAATGAAATTTTAT
Organism: Arcobacter sp.; assembly: GCF_050300555.1. Lineage (NCBI taxonomy): Bacteria > Pseudomonadati > Campylobacterota > Epsilonproteobacteria > Campylobacterales > Arcobacteraceae > Arcobacter > Arcobacter sp. The sequence goes on along the minus strand of NZ_JBNKXY010000003.1, from coordinate 8,985 downwards.
GGCTAATATCAAGAGTAATTGCAGGATTTGGAGCAGCTATGGCTTTAGTTGTTGGTTCAGCTATTGTGATGAGTAAGCTAAAAATAGATAATAAAACAAAAGCCATGGGAATACATTTTTCTGGTATTGGTTTTTCTATACTTGTTAGTGACCTAATTGTAAGAGGAGTATTTAGTTTTGATGGTACTTGGGAAGATGCTTGGCTAGTACTTACTATCTTTGCAGCTGTTGCTTCTATTTATCCTATTTATGTATTATCTTTTGGTAAAAAGGTAAATACAAATGTTGTAAAACATCACTTTGATATAAAACTATTTACACCTTTTGTTATATTACTTATTTTAGCTTATTTTTGTGAAGGTGTTGGTATGGTTGTACAATCAACTTTTATACCAGATATTATCAACTCACTTGAAGGTTTAGAAGGATATGGAAACCTTACTTGGACAATAGTTGGACTTGCAGGTATTCCATCTTGCATTATTTGGATGAATTTAGCCCATAAATTTGGAAGTGTAAATATTATCATTATCTCTATGTCACTTCAAGTTGTTGGTATCTTAATCTCTGTTCTTACAAATAATATGTATCTAAACTTATTATCAGGAGTGCTTTATGGAGGTACTTTTATAGGACTTGTTGCGCTTTTTATGAGTTTGGGTGGAAAACTTGCAGGTTCTAATCCTGTGATTCTTATGGGAGCTTTAACAACTGCCTATGGGGTTGGACAAGTTTTAGCACCACTTTATAGTGTTGCTTTAATTGAAAAATTTGGAAACTATGATTATGCTTTATTTCTTACAGCATTTATAGTTTCTAGTGGAGTAGTTTTACTTCTTATCTCAAAAATTTTAAAAATAGTAAAGGACTAAAATGCCTGTTATAAATGTAAAGATGACCCACGAAGATGGTGGAGCTACAAAAGAGCAAAAAGAGAGATTAGCAAAAGGTATCACTGAACTTTTTGCTGATATTTTTGGAAGAGGAGCATCTAGTGCTGTTGTTATTATAGAGGAAGTTTCTATGGATAACTATGCTATTGGTGGAAAAACTGTTTCAAAAATAAGAGAAAAACAATAATTATTTATTCTCAATATTAAAACAAATGGAGTTTATATGCAATTAAAAATTTTTATTATAGATGCTTTTACAAGTAAACAATTTAAAGGTAATTCTGCTGCAGTTGTACCTCTAAAAGAGTGGATAGAAATTGATCTTATGCAAAAAATTGCATTTGAAAACAATCTTTCAGAAACAGCTTTCATAAAAGAAATCAAAAAGAATAGTTATGAGATACGATGGTTTTCACCTTTAAGTGAGGTAGATTTTTGTGGTCATGCTACTTTAGCGTCATCATTTGTATTATTTAACTATTTTGATTGTAAAGAGGAAATAATATTTTTAACACAAAAAGTTGGCTCAATTTCAGTAATACAATTAGATAATAAAAAAATACAAATGAGCTTTCCAAATCAAGCTCCAAAGCCAGTAGATAAAATACCAGAGGCACTAACAAAAGGTCTTTCAATAAAGCCTGAAAAAGTCCTAATAAATAGACAAGCATATGTAATAATTCTAAATAGTGAAGATGAAGTAAAATCAATATCTTATAATACACAAGAGTTAAAAAAACTTGCCCCTTATGATGTGGTAGTAACTGCAAAAGGAAAAGAATATGATTTTATATCAAGATATTTCTGGCCATCAAATGGCGGAATTGAGGATCCTGTAACAGGATCTATTCACTCATGTCTTGCACCATATTGGGCAGATAAATTATCAAAACAAAATCTTATAGCATATCAAGCTTCCACTAGAGGTGGTATATTAGAATGTAGTATAAAAGAAGATAAAGTATTAGTTTCAGGAGATGCTGTACTTTATCTAAAGGGAAAAATCTTTATTTAAATAAAGATTTTTTCAAATAAAAAAAGATTAATCTTTTTTAACCCAAACCTTAAATTTCCAAGCAGGAGTTTTAGTAACTCCATCTTCAATTATTGCATCATAATCTATTTGTTCAGCTAAATCCCAAGTAGAAAAATCTATTGACTCTAAAAAAGCATCAGCAACACCTTCAAAATCAACTTCACTTAAATACATTTTATCAACATAAGGAAAAAGTGTTTTATAGATATTTGCACCACCAATTATAAAAAGTTCTTCTTCTCCATTTTGTCGTGCAAAATTAAAAGCTTCTTGAACCTCATCAAAAGTATGTACACCTTCATGTTCAAAGCCACCTTTAGATAAAACCAATGAAGTTCTATTTGGAAGAGGTTTACCAATACTTTCAAAAGTTTTTCTTCCCATCAAAAGATGATGCCCTGAAGTTATAGCTTTAAACTTTTTAAAATCTTCAGAAATATGCCAAAGCATTTGATTGTTTAAACCTATTTCCCAGTTTTTTCCATAGGCTACTATCATTGATACTATCATACAGCCATTTCTCCTTTTATTGGTTCATCACATATATAATCAACCAATTCAAAATCTTCCATTTTAAAATCATTGATATCTTTTATATTTGGATTAATTTTCATAGTTGGTTTTTTATGTGGTGTTCTTGTTAGTTGTAAATTCACTTGTTCCATATGATTTGAATAGATATGTGCATCTCCAAATGTATGTACAAAATCCCCCACTTCTAAATCACAAACTTGTGCAATCATCATAGTTAAAAGTGCATAAGAGGCTATGTTAAAAGGAACTCCTAAAAATACATCCGCACTTCTTTGATATAACTGACAAGATAATTTTCCATTTGCCACATAAAACTGGAAAAATGTATGACAAGGTGGCAATGCCATTTTTTCTATTTCACCTACATTCCATGCTGATAAAATCATTCTTCTAGAGTCTGGATTAGTTTTGATTTGATTTATTAAATCAGCTAATTGGTCAATAGCTTTTCCATCATGTCCCATCCAAGAACGCCATTGAGCTCCATAAACAGGTCCAAGTTCTTTTACTGTATCTGTATTTGTATATCCTAAGGCTTTTCCTTGGGCATCTGCATTTGCAGTCCATACAGTATTTTTACCCACTAAATTAGAAGCCACATCACCATAATGAATCTCGGCAAGTCTTCTTTCATCTGTACTACCTTCTATAAACCACAAAAGCTCACTTATAATACCTTTTAAGAATGTCTTTTTTGTAGTAACTAATGGAAACCCTTCACTCAAATCAAATCTCATTTGATAACCAAAAACAGACATAGTTCCTGTTCCTGTTCTATCTTCTTTTTTAACACCATTGTCTAAAATATGCTGTAATAAATCTAAATATTGCTTCACTCTTATTCCTTATTTAAATACTCATACAAATATAACTGTTTTCTGAGTTCTTTTAAACTATCAAGCTTCAACCCCTCTTCTATCCAAGATTTTATCTCTTGTGAAATCTCAAGGGGTTTTAAAAGTTCTTCTTTTTTCTCTTTTGAAATTTTATTATATTCAAATAAAAGTGAGAGATGGCTAAGAATAGAAGTTATCCCTAAATCACGGATTTGAGAGATCTCTTCTAGCGTTTTACCCTCTTGTATTAACTCAAAAGTTTCCAAATAAGTTTTTGTAAGTTTTTTAAGAGGTGCTTTATTTTCTAACTTTTCACTAAACTCTTCTTTTATACTTTTACACAAATCTAAAAATATCTCCCCATACTTCTCAAACTTTACAAGCCCTACTCCATTTATATCAAGCATATCTTCTTTTGTAATTGGAAGTTTTGAAGCCAACTCTTTTAGAGTCTTATCTCCAAATATAACATAAGCTGGTACCTCATGCTCCAAAGCAATCTCTCTTCTTAAAGTTCTAAATTTCTCATACAACTCTTCATCAAAGCTAAGTTCTGTAACTTCCTCTTCTAGCTTTTGAGCAATTCCAAGTTTATCACTATCAATTAAAAGTTTTTCATTTCCTTTAAGTATTTGCATACCTAGATTACTTATCTTTAAAGCTCTAAATTCACCTAAACTCAAAGCTTCCATGTCAATTAATTTATCAGCAATAGCCATCCACTCATTTTTACTTTTCTCAGTTCCCAATCCATAAACACTAAGCTTATCATGTCCACATTCCAAAAGCTTTTGATTTTTTGAGCCCCTTAATATATCGATGATATGATTTGTTCCAAACCTTTGACCAGTTCTATATACAGCACTTAAAAACTTTTGGGCATCAATACTTACATCAACTTGCTCAATATCACCCTTTGTACAGTTATCACATAAGGTTTTACAATCTTCACACTCATCTTCAAAATAGTTTGCGATAATTTTATGCCGACAATTATTTGATACACAATAGCGATACATGGCTTCAAGTTTATCAAGTCCTGTTTGTTTATATCCTGTATCTATAGCTTCTTCTATTTGTATTTTTCTTTTTACTTCATCACTTTTAGAGTAGAGCAAATATACATAAGACATATCCCCATCTCGCCCTGCTCGACCAATCTCTTGATAATAGTTTTCAAGTGTTTTAGGCAAACTTATATGTATGACAAATCGTATATTTGATTTATCTATCCCCATACCAAAAGCAATGGTTGCCACAACAATATCAATCTTTTCATAAACAAAAGCATCATAAACTTCATCTTTAACACTTGGACTTAATCCTGCATGATAAGCCATAGCGGTATAGCCACTTTCACATAAAAACTGTGCCATACTTTCAGCTTCTTTTCGGGTAAAAGTATAGATAATCCCACATAAGCCTTTATGTGCTTTTAGGAAACTCAGTATCTGTTTTTTACCGTTTGATATACGAGGTTCAACTTTTATATCAAGATTATCCCTAAGAGTTTTTGCTCTAAAATGTTTAGCATTTTGTAACTTCAAACTTGAAGCAATATCAGCTTCTACTTTCTTTGTAGCAGTTGCAGTAAAAGCTGCGATTGGAGTATCAGGGAAAAATCTTTTAAGTTTATCAAGGTTTCGATATTCAGCTCTAAACTCATGTCCCCAAGCAGATACACAATGGGCTTCATCGATAACAAAATAGTTGATATTGATTCGTTGTAACACTCCCACAAACTCATTGGAAGTAAATCGCTCAGGTGCCACATAGATAAACTTCAACTCACCCCTTAAAAGCTTTTGCATGGTAAAACTATTTTCATCATTTGATTGTGATGAACTTATCATATCAGCTTTTATATCCAAATCATTGAGTGCTTTTATTTGGTCTTGCATAAGTGCAATTAGTGGAGAGATTACGACTGTCGTTCCATTCATAAGGAGTGTTGGGAGTTGATAACAAAGTGATTTACCACCACCAGTTGGTAAGATAGTCAATACATCTTGTTTACTAATGATACTATCTACTACTTCCTCTTGGAAACTTCGAAAGTGCTCATGTCCGAAAATATCTTTTAGTATTTTTTGTTTATTATTCATTTTGTGATGGTAGCATAGTTTGAGTTAGGAGTGTATTTAACAATAAAATGAATAATATTTAATATATACCTTAAATGAACTATTTTATAAACAATTTTATTTTTATATTATATACTACTTAAAAATCACTATTTGAAAGTTATGTAATGTATGATAATAATACTAAGAAAATAAGAAAATATGGATATGACATATTAATAAATAATTTTGAACCAATGATTAGAGATTTTCTAATTAATAAAATATTTTTGCCAATATATGGATTAAAAAACTGGCGAGACAATATTCCTAATGGCGTAATTGAGGTAATGAAGGAAGAAGCTAAAGAAAATAGTGATGATAATATTGAAGTTTTCTTTGATGAATTATATCTTTGGTGCCTTAAAGAAATAATTATACAACGAAATATATATACACTTAGTGAAGATTTTTTTGGTAAAGACTTAGAAAAAGAAAAATTTATATCAATTATGGATGAAATAAATGAACATAGAAGGAAAATAGCTCATGCAAAATCAAATTATACAAAATATGATTTCGAAATATTATTAGAATTAATAACTATCCTTTGTAAAGGAAAGGAATCTACAAAATTAATTGAATATATTCAAAGAGGTAGTTATAAATGTGATTTTGAAATACCAAACTTTATTAATGGAATAAATAAATGTACAAATAATTTACCAGTAGAAGATTATGATTTAGATGGTGGGTTTGTTGGTCGTAGAAATGAAATTCAAAAAATTAAAAAACTTCTATACACAAGTCAAGATAGAATTATAAGTATTACTGGTGCAGGAGGACTAGGAAAAACCGCGTTAGCTTTAAAAACAGCCTATAGTATTTTATCTGAAAATATTAATCCATATTCAAGTATTGTATGGTTTAGTGCAAAAGAAAATCAACTCACTTCAGATAATGGAATTGTTACTATTGAAAGTGGGATATCAGACTATTTTACTATTTTACAGGATATTTTAAAAGTATTAGATAATGGAAAATTTTTATTATTTAAAGAAAATTTTTTTAATGAAATACAATATAGAGATGCTATATATAAAATCTTTGAAACAAATAGAATTTTGCTTATAATTGATAATCTTGAAACTATATCAGAAGAAGAAATTATCGATTTTATAAAAGATGTTCCTCGTCCTTCACAAGTACTTATAACAAGTAGAAAAGGATTAGGAGAAATAGAGAGAAGATATCCTCTTCCTGATTTCTTATTGTCTGATGCAGTAACATTATTTAGAATTATCAGTAAAGAAAGGAATAGGCAAGATTTACAGAAATTACAACAAAAAACAATTGAAAAATATGTAAAAAGTGTAAGTTCTTATCCTTTATTAATTAAGTGGTCTATTGGGAAAGTTTGTATTGGTATGGATATTAACAAAGCATTTAATGAAATTTATAAAGGTGATAGTGAAATTTCTCAATTTGTATTTAATGATATTTTTAATTTATTACACAAATCTTCAAAAAAATGTTTATATAGTATGGTTATATTTGGTAATAAAGGCATCTCAAGACATTTGATTCATCACTTAACAAGTCTATCATTAGAAACAGTAGATGATTCCTTAAAAGAATTAATTATTACATCTTTTATTTATCAAGATGTAAAAGAAGAAAAAGGAACTACAAATACACATTATCAAATGCTGTTATTAACAAGAGGATTTATTCAAAATAAATTAGATAGTGAAAAAGTATTAAGACTAGAAATAGAAACAAAATACAAAGAATTAAGTTTTCAAATAGAAAATGCAGAGAAATCTCAATCTGAATTCCATCATACTTTGTCTATGTTTGGTATAGAAACAGAAGAAGATAAGATTGCATTCAACCATATCAAAATTGCAAAAAACTATTTAAAAGTTAGAGATGATAAACAAGCTACAATATCTTTTGAATCAGCATTATCAATTTCACCAAACTTTTCATATGCCTATGTTGAATATGCTAGATTTGAATATACAAGAGGACATAGAGAAAAAGCTGAAAAATATTATCTTAAAGCTTGCCATTTAGATGACAATAACTATAGAAATCATTTTGCATATGGTGTATTTCTAAGAAAAGAAAATAGAATAGATGATGCAATTAAACATTTAAAAAAAGTTGAGTTACTAAATCCTGAATTCCCATCATTATATAATGAACTAGGTAGAACTCTTTCTTTCAAAGGAGAATATGAAGAAGCAAATAAAAAATTTGAAATTTCATTAAATTTAGAAAGTCAATATGTTAATTATAAGCATATAAATATTTCACTATATTATCAATCAGACAATTATAAAAGATGGGCAGAAAAATTTTTTGATGCACGAGATATTCCAAATGGAAAAAGAATTCTACTTAAATCACTAGAAACTATAAAAAAAGCTAATGCTAATCCTAATATCAGTTATGATATTAAAAATCAAATTTTGGAAAAGAAAATTCAAAAAGAAGCAGGAGACATATTACTTAAAACACATAATTTTGAAATAGGAAAAAAATATTTACTTGAAGCTTCAAAATATATTCCTATAGAACAAGACCGAAAAGGAGAAACTAAAAGAATAGCAGTATATTGTTTCTTAACTTTAGCTCGATATATGCATACAAAATCTAAAGGAAAGAAAGAAGAAATACTTGAATATATTCAAGAGGCTGAATCGTTAAATATAGATGAAAAATTCAAATATGAAATCAATTCATTAAAAAGAACAGTATTGGAAGAAGACTTAAAAAAAGGAATTGTAGAATTTTTTAATATAGAAAAAGGATTTGGTGTAATTATATGTGATAGGGGGAATAAATATACTTTTCTTAGAAAACATATCAAAAGTTTTTATGAAGAAAAAGATTTATACATGTTAGAAGAAAAAAAAGTTAATTTTAAAGAGTCTCTACAACCTGATGGAAAAAAATTTGCATACTCAATAACTTTTTTAAACTAATAATTTGAGAATCTCTGAGGATAGGATGCTTATTTAATAATATTTTCTTGAAGAGGTAAACCTCTCCGCTCTTCTTACTTTGTATGGACAAAGTAAGCAAAACCACCAACGGCTTCAAAGGTCTTCGACTTCCCTCACTTATTATTTTTAATTTCTAGCTTGCGGAACTCATAAAAAAGAGTGAGTTTATCACTCTTTTTTATTCAAACAGTTGCCACCTTAAAAAGTCATAAAAGATATAATTATATAGTATTTTCATTACTATATTTTGACTCATCATAAATTTCGTTATTTTTGTACAATGAATGAGCTACAACTAATAACTTTCTCATTAAAGCCACTTTTATTACATTAGTTGGTTTACCTTGTTTCTCTAATCTTTCGTAAAACTCTACAAATTGTAAATTTAATTGTTTATATGAGAATACTGCCATAAACAATGCTGAACGGCAACTTACAGAACCACTCTTTGATATTCTTGATTTTGTTTTATATGAACTTCCTGACTCTCTATGAACTGGTTCTAGTCCTGCCAATGAAACAATTTGTTTTTTATTAGCATCAGAATATTTAATAAAATGCAACAATAATTCTATTGCTATTTTTTCTCCAACTCTTTTTATTGTTTGT